>NZ_JBHWKX010000011.1:75006-148039 GCF_042730885.1 Streptomyces sp. NPDC059909 | reverse complement strand
CACACCACCCCCACGGCCGCACGACAGAACAACAGCCACAGGAACGATCATCCCGTGCCCGCCGTCACCCCCGCAGGGAATTGCGCAGCAGAGTCCCGAGGCCCCTCAAAGACGTATGCGGATGAGCGAACTCGCCGATGGCTGCAACCTCACCCTCAGCGGGATGACCCGCGTCGTCAGCCGACTCGAGAAGCAGGGATTCGTCCAGCGGGTCCAGTGCGCCGAGGACCTGCGCGGCTGGAACGCCGCCCTCACCGATGACGGCCTCGCCCGCCTGCGGGAAGCCTGGCCCGCCCATCTGGCAAGCGTGCGACGACATGTGCTGGACAACCTCGCCGGCCACGACCTCACCCAGCTCACGGCGGGACTCCGGCGTATCACGCAGACGCTTTGAGGCCACGGGCGCCCGTGCGGCCTACGGGCAAGGTGACCCTCCGTCCGGGACGGAGGCAGGTCGTCAACGGGGCCGCCGGTGAGGTGTCCTCGTGGACGGAAGGTGCGCTGCAGCACGGTGATGGGGGGAGACACCATGCCCACTGCTTGGGCACACCGTCCTGGGGCGATGCGGTACCTCGGCGCGGTGACCGACCGCGTCCGCGGGCCCCGCGCCCCCGCGCAGCGCCGCCCGCACGTACGGAAGGCCCAGTGTCGGTGAGAGAGTCCGAGAACTCGTGAGCGAAGTGGCAGGCTCCGCACCCGGCTCGGAGGAGGCTCCTTCCGAGCCGGCCCTTCGCCTTGTTCGAGGTCGTGCCACACGCGTGCCACTGATGCCACGCGGATGCCGTGTCCCCTGGTCCGAGGTGACCGTCCCGGTTCTCGAAGCCTTTGGTCAAGAACAGATGTCGCGTCCGCGTGTCATCCGTACCGGGCCTCCCGGCCGGCACCGGAAGGCCCCGCGGCGGAAGGCTGTCACCTGCTCCTGAGAGCGGGTTCGAGGTCGGGCTTGCCCGTCGGCAGCTGAGGGTCGTCGTGATGCGTCAACTTGACCCGGCCCTGAAGGGACCGGGCTTGGAGGTAGTGCCCAACTGGCTGCTGGGTGGACTCCTCCGTCCAGACACCCCTATGGGGTGGCAGGGACGCGTGACTCACGCCCCGCAGTCCACGCAGCCTCGCCGCGCTGGGCGATGTTGCGGGAGGCATTCCGGTCTGCGTGGGCAACGACCCCGCAGTTCCGGCAGGTGAACAGGGCCTGGCTTGCCCGGTTCTTCTTGTCGATGCGGCCGCACTCGCAGCACTGCTGCGAGGTGTAGGCGGGATCAACGAAGACCACAGGCACGCCGGCCCGCTTTGCCTTGTAGACGATGAAGTCCCCGAGCTGGGCGAAGGCCCAGGAGTGGAGCGCGACCCTCCCCCAGCCTTCGGCCGGGAGGTGCCCCCAGGGCTTGCGGAGCCGTACCCTCTGCCGGATTCCCTTGAGTTCTTCCAGGGAGATCCCGGACGAGGTGCGTTCAGCCTCAGTCACGATCGTCTTGGCAATGATGTGATTGGCGTTGGCGGCATGGCGCGTCTCGCGCCGGTTGCGCTTCTTCAACAGCCGCTTGGCAGACTTGGTGCCCTTGGCCTGGAGCTTGCGGCGCAGCCCCGCTTGCCGCTTGCGGTGCCGGTTCAGCCCACGCCCGGCCGCCTGGTAGCCGGAGGACGTGGTGGCGATGTTGACGATGCCGAGATCCACGCCGATGAAGCCGCCCGGCTCGTACGGCTCGGCCTCGGGCACCTCGCAGACGGCGACCAGGTAGAACACGCCGTCACGCTCGACCAGATCAGACTCGCCCTGCCGGTGCTCCCGCAACGTCTTGAGCGCATCAGCCGAGCAGGCAAAACGCACGTTCTTGATCCGCCCGGCCGTGGTCCAGATGGACACCGTCTGCACGTCGTACTGCCAGGACAGGCACCGGTCGTCGTACGGCTGAGCGGCCTCGGGCCGGAAGATGACCGGTTTCGTCTCGGCCTTGGTCCGGCGCTTGGAACCCGGCTTGCCGAGGTTCCCGGCCTTGATGTTGGCCTTGAGGGTGGTGTAGGCGTCGCGGACCTTCTTAATGGTGTGCTGAGCGGCCTGCGACCCAAGGCCCCTCGCCCTGAGTTCGCCATAGGTGTGCTTGCGCAGCTCGTACTCACGCGGCACGCCACGCTCGAAGGCCACCGCCGACACCCAGTTCGCTGCCTCGTTGACCGAGTGCAAGGTCGCCGACAGCGCGGGAGCCTGGTCAGCCTCCGGCATCAGCTTGACCTGCACGACGATTTTCATGAGGTGCTCATGATATCGATCTATGTCACCTCGCTGGGGGCCAATTCCCGATATCCGCAGGGTCGTACGGTCGGCTGCACCCTCCATGCGCACTTGGTCTTCACGCCCAAACCGGCGCGGGCCGTTCACGGACGAAATCCTTCGACGCTGCGAGGAAGTCATGCGCGACGTGTGCACGGACTTCGAAACCGAACTGGTCGAATTCAAGGGCGAGACCGATCATGTTCACCTGCTCGTGCACTACCCGCCGAGGGTCGCTTTGACCCGGCCGGTAGGCAGCCTCAAGGGCGTCTCAGCCCGCAGGCTCCGCCAGGAGTTCCCCGCACACATCCGCAAGTACCTGTGGGGCGAACACTTCTGGTCCCTTCCTACTTCGCTGCCTCCTGCGGCGGCGCACCCCTCGCCGTCATCAAGGAGTACATCGAGAACCAGAAGCGTCCTGGCTAAGGACAACAGTGCAGACCCGTGGTCCAGCACGGGTCAGGGCAATCGAGACAAGCGCTTCCTCCCGGGCGTGAACGCCCGGGGTTCCGCGCTAGATCGTGCTGAACAGTTTGCTGGGCCACCACATCCATCGACCCACGTCCAGGGTCAGCGCGGTGACCAGCACCGAGCGGACGATCATGGTGTCCAGCAGCACGCCGAACGCCACCGCGAACCCGAGCTCGGCCGCGAACACCAGCGGCAGCGAGGCCATCGCCGCGAAGGTGCCGGCCAGCACCGCACCCGCCGAGGTGATCACACCCCCGGTGGCGGACAGACCCATCAGCGCGCCGCGCCGGGTGCCGTGCAGCAGTGCCACTTCGCGCACCCGGGTGACCAGGAAGATGTTGTAGTCGATGCCCAGGGCGACCAGGAACACGAACGTCAGGAGCGGGAAGGAGGCTTCCGCCCCGGCGAAGTGGAACACGTGGTTGAACATCAGACTGCTCACGCCAAGGGCCGCTCCGAACGACAGCACCACCGTCGCCATGAGCAGCAGTGGTGCGACGATCGCCCGCAGCAGCAGCGCGAGGACGAGGAACACCACGACCAGCACGATGGGGATGATCACCTCGGAGTCGCGGGCGGCCGCTTCTTGCGTGTCGAGAATGATCGCCGTGTTGCCGCCGACTTGGGCATCCGCACCCTCGATCTTGTGGACCGTGGTTCTGGCCTGCTCGACGGTGCGCATCGCGGCCGTGCTGCTGGGAGCGTCCTTGAGCTCCCCGAGCATGATGGCCTCACCACCCTTGATCATCGGCGTCGACACGTCAGCGACTCCTGGGACGCCGGACAGCGCGGTCTTCACCTGCTCCGCAGAGGCGGCCTTGGCCACGACGTAGACGGGGTCGCCCGACCCGGCCGGGAAGTGCCTGGACTGGATCTCCTCGCCGACGGACATCTGCGGCTTGTCGGTGAACTGGTCCTTGTTGGAGAGCCCGTCGGCCTTCAGCCCGAACACCCCGATCGCCATGACGCCGAGGACGAGCGCGGTGCCGATCCACACGATCCGCGGTCGGCCGGAAACGGCGGTGCCGACCCGGGTCCAGATGCCCTCCTTGGTCGCCCCGGCCGATCCGTACGACGGCCTCACCGGCCAGAAGATCCAGCGGCCGCAGATGACCAGCAGGGCCGGCATCAGGGTGACCATGGCGAGCAGCCCGACGAGGATGCCGACGGCACAGGCCGGCCCGAGTCCTTGGGTGGAGTTGAGGGTGGCCAGCATCAACAGCATCAGGCTGACCGCGACGGTCGCGGCGCTGGCGATGATCGCGGGACTGGAGCGGCGCAGGGCCTCCGCCATCGCCTCGTGCCGGTCCTCGTGCCGCCGCAACTCCTCTCGGTACCGCGAGGTGAGCAGTAGTGCGTAGTCGGTGGCGGCGCCGAACACCAGCACGGTAAGGATGAAGCTGGTCTGCTTGTTGACGGTGAGTCCGGCGTTCTTCGCCAGCAGGTAGATCACCGCCTCCGACGTCACCAGGGCGCCGCCCACGGTCAGCAGCGGCAGCAGTGGCAGCACCGGGCTGCGGTAGGTGAGCAGCAGGATCACGACCACCACCAACGCGGTGATCGTTGTCAGGCCGCCTCCTCCGCTGAAGGCCTTGATCGAGTCGGATGCGTGACCGGCCGGTCCGGTGACGTGGAACCCGAGACCGCCCGCGTTCTCTTCGCCGACCTTGTTCATCGCGTCGACGACCTCGCCGATCCCTTCCCAGCCCTTCTTGTCCTTGTGAACCTGGACCACGGTCTGGATGGCCTTGCCGTCCTGGGCCTTCAATGGGCCCTGTGGCTGCCCCACGACGTTTTCGATGCCCTTGAAGGCTTCGGCGTCGGCTCGGGCCTTGGTCATGTCGGCAGGGGTGATGCCGTCGGGCCGGTCGTAGATCACAATCGCGGGCAGGGTACCGGCAGGCTGGAACTTCTCGGCTCGGTCGACGACCTTGGTCGACTCCGCGTTACTGGGCAGCCAGGCCGAATTGTCGTTCTCCTCTACGTCGCCGAGCTTGCCGGCCAGCATGAGCGCCGGGATCAGCAGGGCCGTCCAGAGGGCGAGGACGACCCATTTCGCCACTCTGCCACTGGGCAATGACGCCAATTTTCGCACCACGTGGATTCCTCGGTGTTCAGTCGACGTGAGAGAGCTTGTCGGGATTGGCGACGGCGTAGATCCCGCACACCTGGTTGCCGTCCGGAGTGAGGTCGAGGACGAGGACGGCGTAGGGGGTTTCGCCGGCGAACAGCAGCGCTGACGGGTCACCGTTGACGCTGCGGTAGGCGATGTTGAGGCCCTTGCCGGAGCGGGGGGCGACAGCGGCGAGCAGACGGGCGACCTTGTCCCGGCCGTGGAGCGGCCGCAAGCCCCCCGCTGCCTTCCCTCCGCCGTCACCCCACAGGGTCACCTCCGGCGCCAGGAGTTGCAGGAGGGCGTCCAGGTCACCGCCGAGCGCGGCGGCCAGGAACCGTTCGGTGACCTGCTGCCGGACGTGCGGATCGGGCTCGTAGCGGGGGCGTCGGGCGTGGACGTGCTCGCGGGCGCGATGGGCGAGCTGGCGAATCGCCGAGGGACTGCGGCCGAGGATTTCGGCGATCTCGGTGTGGGCGTAGCCGAACACCTCGTGCAGGACGAACACTCCGCGTTCCAGCGGAGTGAGGGTTTCCAGGATCACCAGCAGCGCCATCGACACCGACTCGGCGCGCACTGCCGCATCAGCGGCGTCTTCGGGGACGGGAGTATCGGTGAGGGGGCCGACGAGCGGTTCAGGCAGCCATGGCCCGATGTAAGTCTCACGGCGGCGGCTGATGGTGGCCTGGTGGGCGAGAGCCCGGTTCACCGCGATCCGCACCAGGTAGGCGCGCGGGTTGTCGATCCGCTCCGCGCTCGATGCCCGGTTTCTGGTCGTCCACGACAGCCATGTCTCCTGCAACACGTCCTCGGTGTCGGCGACGCTGCCGAGCATGTTGTAGACGATGGAGAACAGCAGCTCGCGGTGGTCGTTGAACACCTGTGTCGCGGTGTTCGCCATCGGATCTGACGCCGCCTCCCGCGGGCTGCCTTCGGATGAGGCTGCCGGTGAGTCTGGCGGGGGGTAGTACATCGCAGGGCCTCCCGTCGCGGATGCATTCCGAACTGAGAGCGGCCCAGGCACCCGGAGTGTGACATCCACTCTCGAAATGTGATCCACACCACACCAATGGCCCGTGCTGTCATACGGACGGGGCGCGGCGAGGTCAGCACCAGCCGGCCTCGCGCCGGGTGTCCGCCTTGAGAGTCCCCCGTCCGGGCAGCAGATCGACAGGACGGTGAGCTGACGCTGGATCGAGCGTCGGCTGCGGCCGGCTCAGAGCTCGGGCGTTCGGTCCGGGCTCCGTGGGCAGTGGTGAGGAAGAGCCAGGCTGTGGCGGCGAGATAGAGCGCGGGGCCTCCGAAGAGCCGCGACCGGCCTGGTCGCGGCAGAGCCGTGCCGCCCCGAGGCCGACCGCCGCCGTCCGTCGCCGTCCGCGTCCGCGATCTTCCGATCGTGGACGTCCCGTCCGTCGACCCCAGTGGGCCGTACCGGTCATTGTCCCGAGCCGTTCGGGGGAAATGTGGATGTTGCCCGGCGCGGCGCGGGCCGGTCGGGGCACCGGTGACTTCAGTGCGTGGGCGTTCAGGGCGCCCGTGCGGGAGAACGGCAGCGGGGCAGGACCGTCGGGCGTGACCCCGCGCAGAGACGGGAGTAGCTGGATGCTCATCAAGCGAGCAGCCCGGGCGGCGCAGCGCCGGTGGGCGTGGACGGCGACGGTTGCGGCGGTGGCGGTGGCAACAGGGGCGGCCGGCCCGGTCGGGGCGGCCCCGGCCGCGGCGGCCGGGTCCACCGAGGTGAACTGCAGGAGCAACCCCTCGGCCCTGCGGAAGGCGATCGACAGCAGCTCGGACAGGTCGGAGCTGAAGGTGAGGGGGACCTGCACCGGCCCCTTCACCATCAGGAGAGACCTCGACCTGATCGGCGACAAGCACACCGTCCTCGACGGGAACCTCGCGGGCCCCACCGTGACCGTCAAGGCGGGCGTCCGAGCCCGGATGAGGGACCTGACCATCGCCAACGGCGCGGCCAACGGCCAAGGCCAGGCCGGAAACGGCAAAGACCCGGCAGCAAACGGGGGGACCAACGCCAACGGCCAGGGCGAACGCGGCGGCGGAATCTTCAACGACGGCGGCAGGGTGACGCTGGCCGACGTCACAGTGCGCCACAACACCGCCAGATTCGGCGGCGGCATCTACAGCCGCAACAACAAAGGCAACATCGGCTCGGTCAAGTTGATCCGCACCACGGTGAGGCACAACACGGCGACGAAAAAGGGCGGCGGCATCCACAACAGCGGCGGCACGCTGACACTGACCAACTCCACTGTGCGTCACAACATCGCCCAATTCGGCGGCGGGATCTTCAACACCGGCACGGCGACACTGTTCGACTCCAGCGTGTTCCGTAACGGAGCGACAATCCAGGGCGGCGGGATCTTCAACAAAGGATCGGTGACGCTGATCCGCTCCAGAGTGGAACGCAACACCGCGGGCGCAGGCCGCGGTAGCGGCGGCGGCATCTTCAACAAGCGCGGCACGGTGACACTGACCAACTCCAAAGTGCGCCAGAACCAGCCGGAAAACTGCACCGGCAACGTCCCCGACTGCACCGGCTGACATCGGGTCACCGCAGCGGAACGGTGGGGGCGCTCAGCTACGGCACGTCAGTCTCATCTGCGCCGCCGCATGATGCGCCCCCACGCGAGCCGCCGCCCCCCAGTCGCGCCCCCGGTCGATCAGCTGGACCGCGAAGACGCCGTCGCCCCGGACCGGATAGCTGCCGACCGGCACCAGGTCGCCGCGGTGCTCGGTCTGGCGGACGCCGAAGCCGGTGTAGCCGGAAGCGGGGTCGTCGGGGTCGGCGAGGACGCGGTAGAAGGTGGGGTCGCCGGCGACGTCCGTGACGCGGGTGGTGAGGGGGACGAAGACGGCGAGCGAGCACTGCCGGTAGTCCTGGTCGAGTTCCCAGCTCCAGGTCGCCGTGCCCCCACGGTCCTTGGTGGTGCTGCCCGACATGGGCACCGCCGTGAAGCTGCCGTCGCACGACTCGTCGCGCCAGCCGCCCGAGGGCACGCTGTACCAGGCGGCATGGCCGTTCTCGAAGCGCCCGCCCTCTCGATAGGTGCCCGTCGTGCAGCCCGGGCCCGCCCACTCGTCCACACCGGCCGAGCCGTCGTCCGGGTCCGGCAGCGCCGTGGGGCCCAGCCTCGTCGGGATGCCCCGGCCCGAGATGTCGTCATCCGCCGCCTGTGCGCCGCCGCCCGTCCCGCGGCCGTCCGCCGCATCGGAACCGCTGATCAGCGCCGCCGCGGCGATGAAGCAGCCCAGGACGACGACCGCTCCCGTCGCCAGCAGGGCCTTGCGCAACCGGGTCAGCGTCGAGATACGGCCCGCGAACGTCTCGCGCGCGATCCATGACGTGTCCGACCCACTGTTGGCCCGCACCACGAACCCGCAGTCGGGACACCCCATGCCGGGCAGCGGGCCTCGCCTTTCACTGCCGCAACGTTCGCACGCCATACCAGCTCACTATGCAGGAACCCCGACCGTCACGAGGGGCGAACGCCTACACGAGCACCCACACGAACGTCCCATCGAACGTCTCATCGACGTCCGCGTGTACGCAGCAGACAGCACCGGCAGCCGAAAGCCGGCGGCCGCTCACGCCCTGCAGTCCGCCCGTATCTGCGCCGCCGCGTGATGCCCGCCGTCCACGTGTCCCGAACCCCAGTCCTGGCCCCGGTCCACGAGCTGGATCGTCAACTCCCCGTCCCTGACCGGGAGATCGTTCACGATCACGATCCCGCCCCGCATGCTCGGCTGGTCGATCTGGAAGTACGTGACGATGCCGCCGTTGTCGTCGGCGTCCGACAGGACGTTGTAGCGCGTCGGATCACCGGCGACGTCCTCCTCCCGCGGGCTCCACGGAATGCGCACCGCCACCGAGCACTTCGCGTAGCCGCCGCCCGGGCGCCAGTTCCAGGTGACGGTGTTGCCGCGGTCCTGGTCCTGTGCCCCCGACATCGGCACGGCGATGAACCGGCCGTCGCACGAGTCCCCCTCATGCCCACCGGAGTCGACGTCGTACCAGCCGTCGCGCCCGTCCGAGAACCGTCCGTACGTACGCACTCCATGCGGACATCCCGGCCCCACCCACTCACTGAACGCGGGCCGTTGAGGGCCGGCGCCGGGGCGGGAGGAAGCAGGCTTGGAGGGTTTCGACTCCGGCTTCGGCGTCGGCTTCGGCTTGTGCGAGGGCGTGGTCGTGGGGCCCGTCGCGCTCGGCGACGGCGGGTCCTCCGCCACGGACGTCGGGCCCACGCGGCTCGGCAGTCCGCCCAGCGAGATGTCGTCCACCGCCGGACCGGTCGCGTCCGTCCGCTGCTCCTCCTCGCCCGCCAGGAGCAGTGCGCCGAGCAGCAGTCCGCCGACGCCGAGCACAACGCCCGCCGTCAGCAAGGCCTTCAGTCCGGGCCGCGACTCCCTCTCCGCTCCGGATCGCGCCGGCGCGGCATCCACGGTGCAGGTATCCGTCACCATCCCCGGCAGCGCCCCCCGGTGCGTGCCGCCGCATCTCTCGCACACCATGCGCCCCACTATGCAGGGGAGTTCCTACCGACTGGTAGGCATGCGCGCGTCTCAACGCGATATCGATCCACGGGCGTTTGACCTTGCCCCAGGGGCAAGGCGCACCGTCCTCCTGCCGGGCGGCCACAGGAAGCGCCGCCCGGTGACGGAGGATGGGACCGTGCACGACGACTTCCCGGACGCGTCCCGGCTGCTGAGCATCGGGGCCTTCGCCGCCCGTGCGCGGCTGTCGGCCAAGGCGCTGCGCCTGTACGACCGGCTCAGGCTCCTCGCCCCCGCGTATGTCGACGACGTGACCGGCTACCGCTGGTACCGCGCCGACCAGGTGGAACGCGCCCGGCTCGTCGCGCTGTTGCGCCAGATCGACATGCCGCTCGCGCGGATCGCCGAGGTGGTGGAGCTGCCGGGGGCGGAGGGCGCGCACGCGGTGACCGCGTACTGGGCGGAGGTCGAGGAGCGGCGTGCTGTGCAGGGCGCCGTCGTGGCCCATCTCCGTGACCGGCTCTCGGGCAGGAGACCCACGATGTACGAGATCAGGACATGTGACGTACCGGAGCAGGCCGTGCTCGCCGAGCGCAAGCACCTCCTCTCGGACGAGCTGCCGCGCTGGATCCCGGCCGCGCTCGGCCGGCTGGAGCGGGCGGCCGAGGAGTGCGGGGGTGTGGCGGGCGTGCCGTACGTGGCGTACCACGCCGAGGTGACCCCGGACAGCGACGGCCCGGCGGAGGCGTGTGTGCCGGTCACCGATGCGAAGGCCGCGGAAGCGTGGGCGGCGGCGCACGGGCGTGGGGCGACGTCGGGGACGGTTCTGCGCATCGAGCCCGCGCAGCGCCTCGCGTACACGCGCATCACCAAGGCCCAGGTGGCCTACCCGCAGATCATCTCGGCCTTCGATGCGGTGGAGGAGTGGGTCGAGCGGGAGGGCCTGACGATCACGGGCCCGTGCCGGGAGGTGTACTTCGCGGACTGGGACGCGGCGTCGGCGACGGACGAGGTCTGCGACATCGCCTTCCCGGTGGCCTGAGCGAGGGGGCGCGAGCGGGTGGAGGGCGGTTCCGTCGGGTGAGCCCGCTCGCGTGTCCGTCCTCGAACGCCGGGCCGGCTTGAACGGCGCCCAGGACCGGCCGGAAGCGTGCCCGGTGCCTCAGTTCGCGTCGCGGAGCTCCTGCGGGCACGGGGTTCCGCGCGGGAGCTGGTACGGCGCAGCCAGGCGGTAGACGCCCGGGCGGGGGGCGAGGAGTTCCGTCCACTCGTCGCCCTCCGCGTCCTCCTCCGCCTTCAGCAGGCAGCCGGCCACGTTCACGTACGTCCGCGGCTCGTCGTCCGGCCGTGCCTTCGACGCCTCGGTCTCCTCCGGCTCGGGCACGCTCCGGCCCTCCTCGTCGACGAGGCCGAGCCACGGCGAGTACGGGATGCGGATGAGCACCCGGCCCGCCGAGCGCACGCGGATCGTCAGCTCGCCCGCACCCGCCCGGTCCACGGTCGCCGGCGGGTCGGCGAGCGGCATCGGGTCGCGGACGGCGAAGAGCTGCCAGTTCGCGTCGGACCAGACGCGCTTGAGGTACGGCTGCCCGCGCTCGATGAGCTCCGCCTCCTCCTTGCCGCCGCCCGAGTCGGGACTGCCCTGGGGCAGCACCACGTAGTGCACCGCCCAGCGGTCGAGCCACTCGCGGTAGTTGTCGGCGTCGAGGGTGTCGTCGTAGAAGAGCGGGTTGCGCTCCATGTCGGCCTGGCGGTTCCAGCCGCGTGCGAGATTGACGTACGGCGCGAGCGCGGACGCCTCGCGGTGGCTGCTGGCCGGGACGACCTCGACGCGGCCTTTCTCGGCGCCGACCTCCTGGAGCTCGTTCACGAGCGGCGCGAGCTCGCGCGTCCAGGAAGCGGCCGGTGCCGTGCGGACGATGTCGTCGACGCTCTTGAAGCCGATCCACACGTTGAGGCCGGCGAAGGCGAGGACGACCGCGTACCACTTGAGCGTGTGCGGGGCGACGTACGGCAGCGCCGCCAGCAGCACGACACCGGCGAACAGCATCGCGAGCCGCGAGACGTTCGAGCCGATCTGCGAGTCGACGACGAAGGTGAGGAGGGTGCCTGCGCTGTACACGACGGCGGCGGTACGGACCGTCCGCCAGTCCTTCGGTACGAGGACGAGGACGAGGACCCCGAACAGGAACGGCAGCGACGTCGACGCCAGCGACATCGGCTGCGTACCGGAGAACGGGAACAGCCACGCCGACAGCGCCACCACCGCCACCGGGGCGAGGCCGAGCGCATACGCCCCCGGGCGCCGTTTGTTCAGGAACAGCGCCGCCGCGACGACCCCGAGGAACAGCCCGGCGACGGGACTCGACGCGGTCGCGAGCCCCGCGAGCGGCGCGGCGACGGCGGCCTTCGCCCATCGTTTCGTACGCCAGCGGTACGGCCAGCAGAACACGGCGGCGACCGCACCCAGCGCGAAGAGCATCCCGAGCCCGAAGGTGACCCGCCCGGACAGGGCGTTGCACAGGAACGCGAAGACGGCGGCGAGCGCGCAGGCCAGCGGATTGCGGACGGCGCGGACGCGGATGAGGATCAGCGCGGTCAGGGTGGCGGAGAGCGTGCCGACGATCATCATCGTCGTCCGCACGCCGAGGAGGGACATCAGATACGGGGACACCACGCTGTACGAGACGGGGTGCATTCCCCCGTACCAGGCGAGGTTGTACGCGGAGTCGGGGTGCCGGCCCACGAACTCGGCCCAGGCATCCTGGGCGGCGAGATCCCCTCCGCTGTTTGCGAAGACGAAGAACCAGGCGACGTGGGCGACGCCCGCGAGGAGCGTGGCGACGGCCACAGGGTGGCGGAGGGCGCGCCGGGTGCGCTGCCGCAGGCCGTCACGTGCGTACGGCTCGACCTCGGGGTCGGCGTACGCCGGTGACGGCTCAGCGGTGATCACTTCGGCACTCCCCGTCCGTTCCCACGGGCCCTGCCCCGTACGTACAGGGACGCGTTACGGGGATGTCACGTTGCCCGGACGCTAGCACGCAAGTTCTGGTCCGGCAGCGCGGGTGACGACGACCGCTGCCGGCCGCGGCCCTGGCACGGGTTGCTCCGTACCAGGGCCGCGGAGGTGGCGGTGGGGCGGCCGTCAGCCCAGGCGGGTCAGCTTCGCACCGACGCCGGGCTCCTCCAGGTCCGACTGCAGGACGATGGGCGACGAGGCCTTGCCGGTGCCGCTGCCGACCGACACCTCGCCGACGACCGTGCCCGCCTTCGCCGCGTGCGGGATCGCGGCCTTGCCGGCGCCGATGTCGAGCTCCACCTTCAGGCCGGCCCAGCCGAGCGCCTTCACGTCCTTGGTCGCCACGACCGGGACGCGGCCGCCGAGGCCGTCGTCCACGTACCCGACGACCGTGCCCTTCTTCACGACGGTCGCCGAGGTGACCGCCGCCTGGGCGCCCTGGATCAGCTTGAGGCTGTCCTGGAGGGACGACTCCAGCTTCGCGTTGGGCGAGTCACCGCGCTGGATGCCGAAGACCGCGCCGTAGATGCGGCGGACCTTTCCGTCGACGACGGTGTCGGCGGACCAGAGGAGGTTGCCGCCGGCCGGGGTCGAGGAGCCGGTCTTGATGCCGCTGACGCCAGGCTGCAGGAGAATGTTGTTGTTGTTGTAGATCTTGCCGTCGATGCCCTCGATCACGATCTCCGGCGTGTTGACGATCTCCCGGAAGACGTCGTTCTGCATGACCGCCTTGGCCAGCTTCAGCTGGTCCGATGCGGTGGAGACGGTCGAGGACCTCAGGCCGCTCGGGTCCGTGTACGTGGTGTCGTCCATGCCGAGCTCCTTGGCCGCGGCGTTCATCTTGTCGACGAACGCGCCCTCCGACGAGGAGTCCCAGCGGGCGAGCAGACGCGCCGCGTTGTTCCCGGACGGGATCATCAGCAGCTGAAGCATCTGCTTCTCACTGAACTTCTGGCCCTCGCGGATGGGGGCCGTCGACTCGTCCTCGGCCTTCGACTCCTCTTCGGCCTGCCGGTCCACCTCGATCTGCGGACCGGTCTCCTCGCCTTTGAGCGGGTGGTTCTTGAGGATCACGTACGCCGTCATCGTCTTCGCGACGCTCGCGATCGGTGCGGGCTCCTGGGCGCCGTGGGTGCCGAGGCTGCCGACGCCCTCGACCTCGACGGCCGACTGGCCCTCGGCGGGCCACGGCAGGGCGAGGGTGTCACCGTCGAAGGTGTACTCGGACTCGGCGGTCAGCGTGAGGACCGGGTCCGGGAGCGGGCGCACGAGCTGCACGATCGCAAACACGATCAGGAGAACGATGACCAGCGGCGTCCAGATCCTGATCCGCCGCACGACGGTACGGACCGGGGTCTGGGGCGGCGGCGGCGTGTTCGTCAGCTCGGCGAGCAGATCGAGCGGCGGCTTGGGCGGCAGCGGCTGCTGCTTGGTCCGCTCGACCTCGGTGAGCGACGCGGGCGCGGAAGGTGCGGGCGCGGGCGCGGCGGATGCGGGCGCAGCGGACGGGCGCGCGGTGGACGGGCGCGCGGTGGACGCGGGGGGAGACACCTCGTCACGGCGCAGCGGTACGAACTTGCTGGTCCGCTCGGCCTCGGACTCGGGCTCGGACTGCGGCTCGGTGTCCGGCTTCTTGGGCGCGGCCGGCGGGGTGATCTTCAGCGCGGTGGTGGGCTGATCCACGGCCGGCCGAGGCAGCGCCTTGAAGACGGCGGTCGGCTGGTCGACCGGCTGCTCGGTCTGCTCCTCGGCCTCGGCCTCGGCCTCGGTCTCGGCCTCCGAGTCCTCGGAGTCGTCCGAGTCGTCGGAGTCGTCGGCCGCCGCGTCGACGTCGGACGTCTCGGACTCGTCCGCCTCGTCGGCCTCCGACGAAACGGGCGCGGGCTCGTCAGACGCGGAGTCGCCGTCCTCGTCGTCCGGCGCCGCGCCATCGTTGTCGTCGCCTTCAGCAGGCTCGGACGGTTCGGCCGCCTCGGACGTCGCCGAGTCCTCCGCCTCACCGGCGGTCTCCGAGTCCTGGACGGCATCCTCGTCGTCGCCGTCCTCGGCATCGGCATCTGCCTCGTCAGCGACATCGGCAGCGACATCGGCATCGTCGTCGCCCGAGGCGTCCGCGCTGCCGGAGACCCATGCCGCCACCGCGGCACGCAGACGCGCGTCGTCGCGGTCCGACGAGGCATCGGACGAGGCATCGGACGAGGCATCAGACACGTCGTCCGCTGCGGACTCCTCCACCGCATCCGGCACATCGGACGAACCGGCCGTAGCGGATCCGGACTCGGAACCGGACCCGGAGGCAGAACCGGAACCGGAAGCCGACTCCGACGCGTCCCGCCCAGCAGGCGACGGCAGCGTCTTGAACACCGCCGTCGGCTGGTCGACACGCCCCTCCGTCCGCGACGCCGTCCCGGCAGGACGGAACACGGCAAGCCTCGGATCGCGTTCGCCCGAAGCCGTCTCCCCCGACGACTTCTGCTGCTCCGACCTGTCGGGGGACTCGCCCGCCACCGTGCCTCCTTCATGCCTGCGCGCCGCGAAACGCCGCTGTCCGAACCATCTACCAGTGTCCTGTGTGAGCCCTTGGCCCCCGTGCAAGACGAGAACGACATACCTACCGGTTCCCGTACGAAGCACCCAGGCACTCTCGACAGACCAATGTGAGAGGCGTCACCCTGTCATTCATCCACGCGGGGAGGCATGGATGGGCAGGAGCCGCAGAACAATTCCGGAGGAGCTTCTGCTGCTCGCTCTGGACCCGGCCACGGGTACCACAGCGCAGCCGCAGTCGCTCGACCTCGGCCTGGCCGGAGCACAGCTAGTGGAGCTGGCACTGGCAGGACGGATAGCCCCTGACGGGGATCGTATCGCCGTGGTGATGCCACGGCCGACAGGAGATCCGACACTGGACTCCGCACTGGAGCTGCTGCGCAGGCGTGGCAGTCCGGTCCGGGCCGTCCACTGGATCGGCGGGCCCCGGCTGGGGCTGCGCCAGATCTATCTCGCACACCTGGAGCGGTGCGGCATGGTGCATGCCGTGGCGGGCCAGATGTGCGGGGTGCTGCCGACGACTCGCTACCAGGCGACGGACACGGCGATCAGCCGGGACATCAGGGCCCGGCTGGACAGTGCGATCCGCACCGGCGTACCGCCGGACCCGCGGACCGCGGCGCTCGCCGCGCTGGCCCATGCGGTCGGTCTCGGCAAGCACCTGTACCCCGGGAACGAGGGGCGTTCATCGCGCTCCAGGCTCCGGGATCTGATCAGGCACGACCCCATGGGCGGCCTCGTGGCGCACGCCGTGATGGACGTCCAGAACGGTGTGGCCGCACAGCCCCGCCGCAACTCGGCGGCGCCGCCCGGTCGCCAGTCCGCCGTACCGGTGCAACCGCGCCACGGGAGCATGGCCCGCGCCGCGGCGCACTGAGCAGGACAGGAGCCGGTCGAGGACACCCTGCACACCCCAACAGAATCGACCAGCACGAGCAACACCACGCACCGAAAACCCGGTTCGGGAGCCGCGCCGAACGCGCGGGGCAGTCATCGCGACTGCCCCGCGCGTGCGCGTTGCCGCGCGTGTCGTCATTTCCCAGCGCAGCCAGCACTATTGGTGGCAGTCTGCTGAGACGCAGATACGCACAGCAACGAACAGAGAAGTTTACAGCCGGAGGTGCAGTTCCCGTGGCGTCCAGTGTCAACCCCACCGTCAGGCGCCGCCGCTTGGGCCAGGAGCTGCGCCGTCTCCGCGAGCTCAAAGGCATGACCGCGGAGGAGGTGGCCGAGCGCCTTCTCGTCTCCCAGTCGAAGATCAGCCGACTGGAGAACGGCCGGCGCTCGATCAGCCAGCGCGACGTCCGCGACCTCTGCGGGGTGTACGAGGTCGAGGACCACCGGGTCGTCGACTCGCTGATGCAGATGGCCAAGGACTCCCGCCAGCAGGGCTGGTGGCACGCCTTCGGCGACATCCCGTACAGCGTCTACATCGGCCTGGAGACCGATGCCGCGAGTCTGCGCGTGTACGAGCCGCAGATCGTGCCCGGCCTGCTCCAGACCAGGCAGTACGCGGAGGCGCTGATCGCCGGCGCGCTGCCCGAGACACCGGTCAGCGATGTCGAGAAGCGGGTGCAGGTCAGACTGCGCAGGCAGGAGCGCATCGCGTCGCCCGACAACCCGCTGCGACTGTGGGCGGTGGTCGACGAGGCCGCGCTGCGCCGCGTGGTGGGCAACGAGCAGCTGATGCGCGACCAGCTGGAGTTCCTGATCGAGCAGTCCCAGCTGCCGCACGTCACGGTCCAGGTGCTGCCGTTCAGCATGGGCGCACATCCCGGCATCACCGGACATTACGCAGTGCTGGAGTTTCCGGACGCATCGGACTCGAGCGTCGTCTACATCGAGGGCGTCACCAGCGACCTTTATCTGGAGAAGGCGAACGACGTCCACAAATACACCGTGATGTACGAGCACTTGCGGGCACAGGCCCTGAATGTGGACCAGACCCGGGAGTTCATCAAGGACATCGCCAAGGGATATGCCAGGTGACAACCGGGTTACGAAGTCGCGAGCGCGCACGGTACACCGTGACAAGCCTTTCCCGGAAGACCACTCCGGAATATGCCATCCGGTCGGGTGAACGGGCGTTCTCATCCGGAGAGCCCGCCAAGTAGCGTCGTGATCACGCCGTCAAGAACGTCGGCGGCAACGACCTACCTGGAACCGGAGATGCACATGGCTATTCAAAAGGGCGCCCTGGACACGTGGACCAAGTCCTCGTACTCCGGCGGAAACGGCGCCTGCGTCGAGGTCAAGTCCCCCGTGGTGAAGGCCATCGCCGTGCGGGACTCCAAAGTGCCCGCGGGACCCTCGCTCACCTTCGTCCCGGATTCGTGGAACGCCTTCGTGCACGGGGTGAGCAAGGGTTCCCTCTAGGACCTGTCGGGCATCTGGGACGACCTCAAGGACCTCGACCCCAATCCCTCGACCTCAAGGAATAGGGAAATACCGGAAGTCACGTAGAACACCGGATTTCGACGACAGAGCCCTCTCGACTGGTCCGCCGTCCCGGCCGAGGGGGCTCGGCATTTCCCCCGTCAGCGCAGCTGGTCCACGTAGCGGTCCGTCCCCGGCACCGTCGGGATGAAGGGCGCCACCAGCTCCACCCTCCCCAGCTCCCCCGCCTCCAGGTCCGTGAAGTGATCCGCCCAGCAGGCGCGCGGGTCCTGCTCCAGGAACCACAGCAGCGTCAGCCGCGTGTCGACGCCCTCCACCTGCTTGACGTACGACATCCGGTCCAGCGGGAGCGGCGTCGGCCGGAAGACCGTCACCATCGCCGCCGGGGAGCCGGCGAGCCGCTTCGGCAGCTCCCGCGACCGCAGCCACTCCAGCAGCTCCGCCCGCCGCTCCGGCCCCTCGGCGTCGATCACCTCCACCACCAGCCCCGCGTACGGGTGGTCGAGCGCGTGATGGTCGCGAGGGCCCGCGGCGCCGTCCCGGTAGACGGTCGCCACATGGTCCTGGAACGCGGTGAAGACGTGCGTACGGTCCTGGTGGACGCGCCCGTCGCGATTCAGCCGCTTGTTGATGCCGACGGTCCACTTCATGTGGTCGTCGTAGCGCCCTTCGGTGATCCAGTACGTGGAGATGTAGCACCCCGTGGTCACCGGCTGGGCGACCGCCGACTTCTCCGGGTACCGCAGGAGCTGCAGGTCCCGGGTCGCCACCCACCGCCGCCCCGCGTACATCCAGGGCATCGCCATCGCGCCCGCGTAGTAGTGGTCGTCCTCGTACCAGCGGTTGTACGCGTACTCATGGCCGGGATGCGGCTCGACCATGGTGATCAGGGCATGGCCCGGGTGGACTCCGTAGGGGCCGACGGCCGCCAGTTCCGCGTACACCTCGGACCGAGTGTCCTCGCTCACGACGCTCCCCTTCCTTCCTCCGGTGGACGGACCTACTCTGACGCACCGTCAGATGAAGGACCAGAGCCGGGAGCCGCCGAGATGCTGCTGCAGGGAAAGACCGTCATCGTGTCCGGCGTCGGCGCCGGACTGGGGCACCAGGTCGCCGCGACCGTCGTACGGGACGGGGGCAACGCCGTCCTCGGTGCACGCACGGAGGCGAACCTCGCCAAGACCGCCGCCGAGATCGACCCCGAGGGCGCGCACACCGCCCACCGCCCCACCGACATCACCGACGAGGCCCAGTGCGAGGCGCTGGCGGCGCTCGCCGTCGATCGCTTCGGGCGGATCGACGCGGTCGTCCATGTGGCGGCCTGGGACAGCTACTTCGGCGGCGTGGAGGACGCCGACTTCGCGACCTGGCAGCAGGTCATCGACGTCAATCTGCTGGGGACGCTGCGCATGACCCGGGCCTGCCTCCCCGCACTGAAGGAGCGGGGAGGCTCGGTCGTCATCATCGGCACCCAGTCGGCGGTGGCCGCACCCTCCCAGGTCCGCCAGGCGGCGTACGCGGCGTCCAAGGGCGCCCTCACCTCGTCGATGTACTCCCTGGCGCGCGAGCTGGGCCCGCACCGGATCAGGGTCAACACCGTGCTGCCCGGCTGGATGTGGGGGCCGCCGGTCGAGGCGTACGTCCAGTTCACCGCGCACACCGACGGCGTACCGGAGTCGGAGGTGCTCGGGCGGCTGACCGAGCGCATGGCCCTGCCGGAACTGGCCACGGACGGGGACGTGGCGGAGGCCGTCGCCTTCCTCGCCTCCGACCGGGCGCGGGCGATCACGGGCCAGTCGCTGCTGGTCAACGCCGGCGAGCTGATGCGGTAACAGACACCGCACCTGCCCCTCGGGCCGCACGGGCGATCACCGCCGTGCGGCCCCTTCTCGCCCGACGCCCGGTCATGGATGTGAATGAAGGTCAACAACTCGAACAATTTTACTTGCTCTTGACCTTTCGAGTCGTTGTCGTGGCCGCGCATATAGCCACACCATGAACGGCGTTCACAAGGCGGACCCCTGGAGGGGGACATGAACAGTCTCGACTGGACCGTGCTCATCGGCTACTTCGGCGTGATGGTCGCCATCGGCATCTGGTCCCACAAGCGTGTGGACAACGTCAGCGACTTCTTCACCGCCGGCGGCAAGATGCCGTGGTGGCTGTCGGGCATCTCCCACCACATGTCCGGCTACAGCGCGGTCATGTTCACGGGGTACGCAGCGATCGCCTTCACCTACGGCGTGACCTCGTACGTCACGTGGTCCTTCCCCATCGCGATCGGCATCGCCATCGGATCCCGGCTGTTCGCCCCCCGGCTCAACCGGGTCCGCTCACGCCTCCGTGTCGCGTCACCGCTCGAATACCTCAAGGACCGTTACAACCTGCCCACCCAGCAGGCCCTCGCCTGGTCCGGCGTCCTGCTGAAGATCGTGGACGTGGGCGCCAAGTGGGCCGCCATCGCCACCCTGCTCTCCGTCTTCACCGGCGTCTCGCTCAACATGGGCATCCTGATCACCGGCGCGGTCACGGCCGTCTACTGCACCGTCGGCGGCCTGTGGGCGGACGCCCTCACCGAACTCGGCCAGTTCATCATCCAGTTCGTCGCCGGCATCGCGATGCTGGTCGCCGTCTTGGCCGAGCTGGGCGGCTTCAGCAGCCTCTGGAACGTGTGGGACGAGCCGGTCCTGTCGGGCCACACCGAGCCGCTCGCCGGCCCGTACATGATGGTCTTCCTGATCGCCTACCTCTTCATCAAGACCTTCGAGTACAACGGCGGCATGTGGAACCAGGCCCAGCGCTACATGGCCACCGACTCCGCACGGTCCGCCGAGCGTTCGGGCCGGCTGTCCGCCCTGCTCTGGCTGATCTGGCCGCTGGTGCTGTTCTTCCCGATGTGGGTGGCGCCGGTGATCCTCAGTGACCAGCAGAACGTCGTCCCGGCCGACTCGTACGCCCTGATGGCGGAGCAGCTGCTGCCGCACGGTCTGCTGGGCCTCGTCGTCGTGGGCTTCTTCTCCCACACGATGGCGATGTGCTCCTCCGACGCCAACGCCATCGCGGCGGTCGTCACCCGCGACATCATGCCCGCCGTCTCCCGCAAGGTCCGCGAGTGGGACACGCGCGCCGGACTGCTCGCCGCCCGCTGGTCGACGCTGCTCTTCCTCGGTCTGTCGATGGCCATCGCGACGCAGGTCAACTCGGACTTCTTCGGGGACATCATCACCGTCGTCATCAAGTGGGTGGCCGGCCTGATGGGTCCGATCGCGATCCCGCTGATGCTGGGTCTGCTCCCCTGGTTCCGCAAGAGCGGCCCGACGGCGGCGCTGCTGAGCTGGGGCCTCGGCCTGCTGACCTTCTGGCTGGTCAACTACCCGATCAACTGGAACGTCGAGGGCGGTGTGCCGCTCCAGTACCAGGTGTCCATCCCGCTCGCGGTCTCGCTGGTGCTCTTCATCCTCATCGGCTACATCAAGCCGGAGGACACCCCCGAGCGCGACGGGATCCTCGCGCAGCTCAACCCGGGCGGCGGGGACGGGTCGGGCACCGCGGCCGTCCCGGAGCCGGCCGTGGCCGGCGACACGGTGACGCAGCCGGCGGCGACCAAGGAGTAGCGACGACGCATGTGCGAGAGGGGCGGGCGGTCCGAACGGGGGGCCGCCCGCCCCTCTGTGCGCGTGCTTCGGGCTCCGCCCGCGTGCCTCCGGCTGGGCCGCGTGCTTGGGGCTCCGCCCGCGTGCCACTGCTGGGCCGCGTACCCCGGCTGGGCGGCGCGCCTCGGCCTCGGCCGGGTGCTTCGGCCTCAGCCGCGCGGGTACCTGAGCAGCCAGCCCGGGGCCGAGACCGCGGGGCCGTGGAGGGCCGGGCCCTGCGTCATCTCCATGGCGAAGTCGTCGGCGATTTCGAGGATGGTGGGACGGCCCTCCAGCTCCGCGAGCCAGGCCGGGGGCAGGGCGGTCTCGCCGTGGAGCGCACCGAGGAGGGCGCCGCAGAGCGTGGCCGTGGTGTGGGAGGGGCCGTCGTGGTTGACGGCGAGGCGGAGGCCGTGGCGGATGTCCTCGCCGACGAGGGTGCAGTAGACGGCGACGGCGAGGGCGTCCTCGGCGTGCTGCGGGTTGCCGAGGTCGGCGATGCGGGCCGGGCTCGGAATGCCCTGGCGTACGGCCCCGAGGGCCTGCTTCAGCGCGTCGGTGACCGGCTGGTGGCCGGGGCGGGGCGATAGCAGGGAGAGGGCGCGCTGCACGGACCCGTCGACGGTCTCGCCACGGGCCAGGCCGTGCACGATCACGGCGAAGGCACCGGCCGAGAGATACGCGGTGGGGTGGCCGTGGGTCTGCGCGGCACACTCGACGGCCAGCTGGCACACCAGCTGCGGCTCCCAGCCGACCAGCAGCCCGAAGGGCGCCGAGCGGACGAGCGCCCCGGCGTCGCGTGCGGTGGGGTTCTTGGGCTTGTCGAGGGTGCCGAGGGTCTCGTCGGCGAGCCCGGTGAGGCTGGAGCGGTCGGGGTCGCGGCGGGTGTACAGCCACTCCTCGCGGGCGAGCCAGCCGTTGTCCTTGCGGCGCTCGTCGGGGCCCCAGTCGCGCTGGGTCGCCGCCCAGCGCAGATGGGCACGGTGCACGTCGGTGGGCGGGTGCCAGGCGCCGGTGTCGCGGCGGACCTGGGCGCGTATCAGGCCGTCGACGGTGAAGAGGGTCAGCTGGGTGGCCGCGGTGACGGCGCCGCGGCGGCCGTACGCGGGAACGAGGTCGGCCACGCCGTCCGGGCCGTGGGCGGCGCGTATCTCCTCGACCGTCAGCTCCGCGACCCCGGCGCCGAGCGCGTCGCCGATGGCCGCGCCGAGCAGACAGCCGCGCACCCGGGCGCGGAAGTCCTGCTGCTCGGTACGGCCCCACACGGCTGCGGCTGCTGTGGTCACGCGACTGCTCCCTCCCCACTTGTGCGCAGCACTGTAATCGACCGCGTGAGATCGCTTCATGGGCGGAATCCAGCCGGAGGGGTATGTGGCCGGTTACCCTTCAGGCCGGTTTTGATCGCTGTTCATCACCGCACCCGACGCCACTCGGCGCACCCGTACCGGAGCGGGACCTGCTGATCGGTTGGATCCTGTCCGGAACCGGGGTCCTGCCCGGGTCCCGGGCCGGGACCAGGGGCCGGACCCCTGGCACCGGGACCGCAGTCCTGCCCAGGACCCGGCCCCGGTGCTGACGGGGCCGGGACTCAGTCGGCCAGGGGCAGCAGCTCCGGCAGATGACCGTCGGACGCCGCCGCCGCCGCGATCCGCTCCTCGGGCACCTCCCCGTACAGCGTCGTCCGCGGCTTCGCCGGCCGCCCCGCCGCGTCCGCGATGGCGACCAGGTCCTTGACCGAGCGGTACGAGCCGTAACTGGAGCCCGCCATCCGGGAGATGGTCTCCTCCATGAGCGTGCCACCCAGATCGTTCGCCCCGGAACGGAGCATCTCCGCGGCGCCCTCGGTGCCGAGCTTGACCCAGCTGGTCTGGATGTTCGGGATGTACGGGTGCAGGAGCAGCCGGGCCATGGCCGTCACCGCCCGGTTGTCGCGGGTCGTCGGGCCGGGCCGGGCGATTCCCGCCAGGTACACCGGCGCGTTGGTGTGGATGAAGGGCAGGGTCACGAACTCCGTGAAGCCGCCGGTCCGCTGCTGGATGCGGGCGAGCGTACGGAAGTGTCCGAGCCAGTGCCGGGGCTGGTCCACGTGCCCGTACATCATGGTCGACGACGAGCGGATGCCCAGCTCGTGCGCGGTGGTGACGACCTCGATCCAGGTGGCGGTGGGCAGCTTGCCCTTCGTCAGCACCCAGCGCACCTCGTCGTCGAGGATCTCGGCGGCCGTCCCGGGGATGGAGTCGAGCCCGGCTTCCTTCGCGGCCGTGAGCCACTCCCGGATCGACATCCCGGTCCTGGTCGCCCCGTTGACGACCTCCATCGGCGAGAAGGCGTGCACGTGCATGCCGGGCACGCGTTCCTTCACGGCCCGTGCGATGTCGAAGTACGCCGTGCCGGGCAGGTCCGGGTGGATGCCGCCCTGCATGCAGACCTCGACGGCCCCGACGTCCCACGCCTGCGCCGCCCGGTCCGCGACCTGCTCGAGCGAGAGGGTGTACGCGTCCGCGTCCGTGCGGCGCTGGGCGAAGGCGCAGAAGCGGCAGCCGGTGTAGCAGACGTTCGTGAAGTTGATGTTCCGCGTGACGATGTACGTGACGTCGTCGCCGACGGCCGATCTGCGCACGTCGTCGGCGATCCGGGTGAGCGCGTCCAGCGCGGGCCCGTCGGCGTGCAGCAGGGCGAGGGCCTCGTCGTCGCCGAGCTTCGTCGGGTCGTCGGCGGCGGTCGCGAGCGCGGCCCGGACGTCGGTGTCGATGCGGGACGGCACCATGCCGGGCGCCGCGGCCTCGCGGAGCGCCTCCCAGTCGCCGTACACCTCGTCGAAGTCGTCACGGCGGTCGCTCGTACGCCCGTCGGTGTCGATGGTGCGGTGCAGGTCGGTGCGCCCGGCGGACGTGAACGCCTCCTCGGGCTCCTGCCAGGGCAGACCGACGGGGAGCGCGTCGGGCCGAGCGAGCCCCGTCTCCGGGTCGGCGAGCGCCCGTACGTGCGGCAGCAGCCTCGGATCCAGCCAGGGCTCGCCGCGCTGCACGAACTCCGGGTACACCGCGAGCCGTTCGCGCAGTTCGAAGCCGGCGGCCCCCGACCTGGCGGCCAGCTCGTCGATCTGCGGCCAGGGCCGCTCGGGGTTGACGTGGTCGGGCGTGAGGGGCGATACCCCGCCCCAGTCGTCGATCCCGGCGCCGATGAGCCGCCCGTACTCGTCGTCCACCAGATTCGGCGGCGCCTGCAGACAGCCGGACGGCCCCATGATGTGCCGCGCGACGGCGATGGTCGCGACGAGGTCGTCCAGCTCGGCGTCCGGCATGCCGCGCATCGCCGTGTCCGGCTTGGCGCGGAAGTTCTGGATGATGAGCTCCTGGATGCCGTGGTACGCCCGCGAGACGCGGCGCAGCGCGAACAGCGACTCCGCGCGCTCCTCGTACGTCTCGCCGATCCCGATCAGCAGCCCGCTGGTGAACGGCACGGAGCTGCGCCCCGCGTCCTCCAGCACCCGCAGCCGCACGGCAGGCTCCTTGTCCGGCGACCCGTAGTGCGGCCCGCCGGGCTCGCTCCACAGGCGGGTCGCGGTGGTCTCCAGCATCATGCCCATCGACGGCGCGACCGGCTTGAGCCGCTGGAAGTCGGTCCAGGTCATGACCCCGGGGTTGAGGTGCGGCAGCAGCCCGGTCTCCTCCAGGATGCGGATCGCCATGGCCCGTACGTACGCGATCGTGTCGTCGTACCCCTCGGCCTCCAGCCACTCCCGCGCCTCGGGCCAGCGGTCCTCGGGCTTGTCCCCGAGCGTGATCAGCGCTTCCTTGCAGCCCAGTTCGGCGCCCCGGCGCGCGATGTCCAGCACCTCGTCCGGCGACATGAACATCCCGTGCCCGGCGCGGCGGAGCTTGCCGGGGACGGTGGCGAAGGTGCAGTAGTGGCACTTGTCGCGGCACAGCCGGGTGAGCGGGATGAACACGCTCTTCGAGTACGTGATGACCCCGGGCCGGCCCGCCGCCTCCAGCCCGGCGTCCCGCACGCGCGCCGCGGACGCACACAGGTCGTCCAGATCCGCACCACGCGCCTGCAGCAGCACGGCGGCCTCGGCGACGTCGAGGGCGACGCCGTCCCGGGCTCGCTTGAGGGCGCGGCGCATGGCGTTGGCGGTGGGGGGTCCGGGCTGGTGTCCGGGCTGGTGATCCGTCATGCAGCGAGCATACGAGCGCGGGCGGACAGCGGAGTGCCCACAAGCGACCATGAAGCGGCCACAATCGGCCGCTGACCGGTTGCTGACCGCTTGCCGGCGGAAACGCGACGTGACCGTCGCCGCGATCCGGGTGTGACTCCCCTCCTGTGGGAGAGCGATGGACCATGGAACTCGACTGGTTCAAGAGCAGCTACAGCAGCGGCGAAGGTGGCACCTGCGTCGAGGTCGCCTACAACTGGCGCAAGTCCAGCCACATCGACGCAGAAGGCGACGAGTGCCTGGAAGTCGCCACCTGCCCCACCACCATCCACGTCCGCGCGACTCCAGGAACCCCGCCGGCCCAGCTCGCCTTCGCGCCCGCCCGCTGGTCCGCGTTCGTCACGCACACGCAGTCCACCCGCGTCGACGCCTAGGCCACTTCGTTCGGATCGTCCGATCGCTGGTCCGGGTGCACGCGTAGGCCACGGGATCGAGCACATGCGCACTCATTGCTCACGGTTTGGACCGCTTCGCGCCCCCTTCGCCGTGGCGTAAAGGTGACTTGACACCTGCTGGACAGCGGAAAGTGCTGACCCCCACGATCTGTGGCACCACGCTGTCCCCTCATGAGACACATGAACAACAGGTGGCGGCCGCGGGTACACGTACCCCGGCCGCAGTACATGGCGGCCGTTGCTCTCGTAGCGCTGCTGGCAGGTCTGACCGCCACACCTGGTGCCGCTCAGGACACGGCTCAGGGCACCGATCAGGCCGAGTCGGTCGTGCGGGGCAAGGCGGCCGATTCGCCCCGATCCACTCGGCACCATGTCACCCTGATCACGGGCGACCGCGTCACCGTGGAGACGGACCCGTCGGGCCGGCAGAGCGTCTCGGTCGAGCCCGCCGAAGGCCGCGAGCACGTCAAGTTCGTCAAGCGTCAGGACGGTCGCGACTGGACGGTCATACCCGTCGACGCGCTTCCCCTGCTCGCGGCGGACCGCCTCGACAAGGCCCTGTTCAACGTCTCGGCCCTGGTCAAGGAGAAGTACGCCGAGCGGCCGAGCCTGCCGCTGATCGTCGAGTACGCGGGTGACGCGGACACCGCCGAGAGCCGGCTGACCGCGGCCGGGGCCGGCAAGGTCAATGCCATCCCCGGTACCTCCTTCGCGACCCTCAGCGAACAGCGCAAGGGAGCCGCGGAGTTCTGGGAGAGCATCGCCCCTGCCAAGGCGGGTGCCGGCTCTTTCAGCGCCGGCATACGCCGGGTCTGGCTCGACGGCCACGCCAAGGTCCAGCTCGACCAGACGGTGCCGCACATCGGGGCGCCCCAGGCCTGGGCGAAGGGCTACCAGGGCGAGGGCGTCAAGGTCGCGGTGCTCGACAGCGGCTACGACCCGAATCACCCGGACCTCAAGGGCCTCATCGCGGACTCCGCGAACTTCACCACCGAACCGAACACCGACGACCTCAACGGCCACGGCACCCATGTGACCTCGACCGTCGCCGGCTCCGGCGCGGCCTCCGGCGGCCGGTACAAGGGCGTCGCGCCCGGTGCGCAGATCCTGTCGGGCAAGGTCTGCACCGCGAGCGGCTACTGCGACAACTCCGACATCATCGAGGGCATGGCCTGGGCCGCCGAGCACGGCGCCAAGGTGATCAGCCTCAGTCTGGGCGATGTCGACACCCCGGAGACCGACGCCATCGAGGCCATGGTCGACACCGTCACCCGTGACCACGGCGTCCTGGTCGTGGCCGCGGCCGGCAACAGCGGCCCCGGCAAGGTCGCCTCGCCCGCCTCCGCCGACCGCGCGCTGGCCGTCGGCGCCACCCAGATCGACGACGAACTCGCCGGCTTCAGCTCGATCGGCCCGCGGGTGGGCGACTTCGGCCTCAAGCCCGACCTCGTCGCCCCCGGCGTCGGCGTCGTCGCCGCTCGGGCGGGCGGTACGACCGCCGAGGACGGCTACACCGGCATGTCCGGAACCTCGATGGCGACCCCGCACGTCGCCGGCGCCGCCGCCATCCTGTTCCAGCAGCACCCCGACTGGACCCCGGAGCAGGTCAAGCGCCAGCTGATGCAGTCGACGACGGGCGGCCTCGAGCGCGGCGCCTACCGCCAGGGCGCCGGTCGGGTCGACATCGCCCGAGCGGTCGACCAGCAGGTCACCGCCGAGCCCACCGGACTGGACTACGGGCAGATCCGCTGGTCCGACGGCGGGCGGCCGCCGGTGAACAAGACGATCACCTACAACAACCCGGGCAGCGCGCCGGTCACCCTCGGCCTGTCGCTCAACGTGTCCTACGACGGAAACAAGCCCGCACCGGAAGGCCTGTTCCGCCTCAGCGCCGACGAGGTCACAGTGCCCGCGCACGGCACCGCGGACGTCACCGTCACCGCGACCCCGGAGACCGCCACGTCCTACAAGGCGTACAGCGGCGTGGTCATCGCGTCCACCGCCGACAAGGCCGTCTCGGTGCGCACCCCGGTCGGCATGGACGTCGAGCAGCCGTCATACAGCCTCCGCATCACCGTGAAGGACCGCTCGGGCAAGGCTCCCGACAACGCCTACCTGATCGTCAGCTCGGCTGATCGCAAGACCTACGAGCTCGAACTGCACGGCAAGGACAGCACCGAGCTGAGGCTGCCGCGCGACAACACCTACTCCGTGAGCGGCTTCCTCTTCGACGCGGCGTTCACCGAGGGCACCGTGGTCGGTGCGCCGAAGGTCGTGATGAGCACCGACCGGGACGTCGCCATCGACGCCCGGAAGGCGAAGCCCGTCACGGTCTCGGCCCCGAGCCGCTCGGCCCGCATCATGTCGGCCGAGATCGGCACCGTCGGCCTGGACGGCGGGCTGTTCTCCGTCACCATGAACAACGCGATCGGCGGCGACCGCATCGAGGGCGTGTACGCCACCCCGACGGCGCAGTACAAGGACTCGAAGTTCACCTACCTGGTGAGCACTGTCTGGGGTGAGCCCGCCACCGCCGGTACGAACCCCTCCTCGGTCTACTACCTCACCCGGCCGGTGCACGGCGCCATCCCGGCGGATCCCGCGTACCACCCCCGCAAGTCGGAGCTGGCCAGGGTGAACACCACGTTCGCCGCCACCGCGCCGGGAGCCCCCGCCTTCCGCTTCGTCTACACGGATGTCGACAACCTGCGTATCGGCTGGCACATGATGAAGGGCGTTCCGGTTCCGAGCCGGCGGGTCGACTACTTCTCGGCGGCCGACGGCCTGCGCTGGCAGACCGCCTTCGACCAGTTCGACTTCCTCGCTCCGGACAGCCCGAACGGGCAGATGTACCTCAGCACCCGGCACGGCTACAAGGCCGGAGCGACGGTCGAGGAGCGATGGAACCAGGGCGTACAGGCCATGGGGTTCGCTCCCGAGGGGATGAACACCTTCCGTGAGGGAGACACGATCCAGTACGCCATCCAGGACTCCGCCAACGGGAATCTCGACCTGGTGGCGGGAACGACGACCGCCAGCCGGCCCACGGCGCAGCTGAGGCGCAACGGTGAACTGGTCTCGGAATGGTGGGGTTATGCCCCGGTACCGGCCGATGCCACCCCCGCCGACTACCGGCTGAACCTCGAGGTGCAGCGCGACCGCAACCCCGTCTCTTCCATCTCCTCCGACGTGCGGGCCGAGTGGCGCTTCCGGTCGCAGACCACGACGACACGCCAGGCTCTGCCGCTGTACGCGGTGCGCATGTCGCCGAAGCTGGACGAGTGGAACCGGGCCATGTCCGGAGGCAAGCTCGACATCCCGGTCCTGATCCAGCGTCCGGTCGGCGCTGCCGTGTCGCCCATCCGCACCTTCACCACCGAGGTCTCCTACGACGAGGGCAAGACCTGGCAGCCGGCCACGGTCGAGGGCTCCGGCATGGAGCGCACCGTGACCGTGGACCACCCGCGCGTCTCCTCGGGCGGCTCGGTCTCGCTGCGCACCTACGTCAAGGACGCCGCCGGCAACTCCTTCCAGCAAACCGTGATCAAGGCCTACCTCCTCAAGTAGCCGCCGGAAGCAGTGCAGGGCCCGCCGGAATCCATCCGGCGGGCCCTTCTGCTGTCCCCTGGCGCCTGCCCGTGCCTCGGGAGTCCGCGCGAGCGGCCCCTCCCGGTCTCATTCTGTCGTCGTTCCTTCGCATCGCAGGTTGCTGATGTCGATCGAGACCAGCAATTCGTCGCGGATCGCCGAGCCGGCCTCGTCCCGCCGGTAGGCCCGGCGCACGGTGGGGAACCGGAGCCCGTCCACCTCGACGATGTCGTGTACGTACTGCGCGGCGGCGAACCCGCCGGCCACGTCGACGTGGTAGTCGTGCCGCCGCAGCAGGTTGTCCGGGCCGAAGTAGAAGTCCTGGATCGTGCTGTGTCCCGCGATGTACGCCGGGAAGGCCGCGCGCAGGCCCCGCCAGCGCTCACCGCCCTCCTGCCACGGTGCGATCTCCGAGATCTCGACGCCGGGCATGGCGAGGAGGAAGGGTGTGGTCAGGTACGTCCACAACGCGTATCCGTTGAAGTAGGCGCGGTGCAGCGGGTCCCAGGGCGTGCGCATCTCATGGCCGTCGAAGGACGCCCTCGGGTTGGCGCGCTCCGCCACGGTCCGACCGTCCAGCTTCTCGATGGCGATGCGATCCGGGGTGAAGTCGGTGCGCTGGTCCGGCGCGCCGAACGGGTACACGGAGGCGTGCTGGGTGTGCGCGGAGACCGTCATCTCCCGGGGATCCGAATCCTGCACCAGGCCCTTCATCCCCCACAGCAGGCCGCCGGTGACGATCGTGGCCCGCACCGTCTGCACCTGCCGCCAGCGCTCCAGCCCTCCGTGGGCCGAGAGCACCTCCTGCAGCAGCGGGCTCACCCGCGGATCTTGCGTCTGCATCGTCGGGCACTCCGTTCGTTCGGCGGGGCTGCAACCGCGACGTCGTGAGTCCGGACGGCACCCGCCCTTACCTATGACATAAACGTAAGCCTTTTACCTACGTCAAGCAAGGTGGATATCGACGCAACCGAATATGCTTTGGCTATGTCCTTTGCGGCCACTGGACGCTTGGGGATGGAGCCGGCCGCAGGCCCGCCCTGGTGCAAGACCTGCGGGCCTCGCCTCCTGGCGGTGCCCGTCCCGTGCGTCGCGGCCGGGACGGGGACTTCGTGAGCGGGGTCTCGAATCGGTCGGTCAGAGATACTGCCCGTACTCGTCCAGCACCCCCAGCACCTCCCCCTCCCCCGCCGGCGGCAGCTGCAGCACCACCTCCTCCACGCCCAGCTCCGCGTAGTGCGCGAGCTTGCCCGCCGAGGGCAGGACGGCGTACGGGACGATCTGCAGGGCGCCCGGGTCGCGGCCCGCCTTCCCCCACACCTCGCGCAGAGCCGGCACGGACTCCGTCAGGCCGCGCCCGCCGATCGGCATCCAGCCGTCCGCGTACTCCGCGATGTGGGAGAAGAGCTTCGCGCCGGCCGCCCCGCCGACCAGGATGCGGGGGGCGCCGTCCGTCACCGGCTTCGGGTAGGCGTACGACGCGCGCACCGAGCCGAAGTCGCCCTTGTGCGCCGTCGGTTCGGGCGCCCACAGGGCGCGCATCAGCAGCATCCGGTCGCGGCCGAGCTCGCGCCGCGTGGTCCATTCGACGCCGTGGTCCGCCGCCTCCTCCTTGTTCCAGCCGAAGCCGACGCCGAGCGTGAAGCGGCCGCCGCTCACGAAGTCCAGGGTCGCGATCTGCTTCGCGAGGACGATCGGGTCGTGCTGGGCGACGAGGGTGATGCCGGTGCCCAGGAGCAGGCGATCGGTCACCGCCGCGGCCTGGCCGAGGGCGACGAAGGGGTCGAGCGTGCGGCCGTACTCGGGCGGGAGGTCGCCGCCCGCGGGGTACGGGGTGGTCCGCTCGACCGGGATGTGGGTGTGCTCGGGCAGGTACAGCCCGGCGAAGCCGCGCACCTCGAGTTCGCGTGCCAGGCGCACGGGCGTGATCGTCTCGTCCGTGAGGAAGATCGTGGTCGAGATCCGCATACGGCTCCTCCGTCGGCGTCCGTGCATCAGTCGTCTTGTCGGTGGCGGGCCCAAGGTACGCCGTACGGTGCGGAATTCCGAGGGCCCGTAACGCCACGGCCGCGCAACCCGTGCAGCCCTTTCCCTTGCCCCGCGGTTCACGGCCGAGTACGAGGTTGGTCCAACGCCACTCCTGTCCCTCTCACCAACCCCCGGGGAGCCGACGGCATGTGCAACGACGAGCACGGTGAACACTCGATCAGCAGACGTGGACTGTTCGTGACGGGAGCCGCTGCCGCCCTTACGTTGAGCAGTGTGAGCTTCGCCGAGGCAGCAGCCGAAGAGAGCACCACCAAGGTCGTGCGCGGCACCCTCCCGCCCGGCTCCCCCGACTTCGTGTACCTCCCGGTCGAAATCCCGCGCGGTGTCGCGGAGATCCGGGTCTCGTACGCGTACGAGAAGCCGGCCGTCCCCGCGGGCACCCAGGGCAACGCCCTGGACATCGGCATCTTCGACGAGCGCGGCACGGAGCTCGGCGGGAAGGGCTTCCGGGGCTGGTCGGGCGGGGCGCGCAGCGAGTTCTTCATCCGGGGCGACGACGCGACGCCCGGGTACGTCCCGGGGCCGATCCGCGCGGGCACCTGGCACATCGCGCTCGGGCCGTACACGGTCGCGCCGCAGGGCCTGCCGTACACGATCACGCTCACGCTCACGTACGGCCCCCAGGCGCCGGCCCCCCGCCCGGTGTACCCGCCCGAGCGGGCCAAGGGGCGTGGCCGGGCCTGGTACCGGGGGGACTGCCACCTGCACTCCTGGTACTCGGACGGCAGGCGCACGCCCGCCGAGATCGCCGCGCTCGCCCGCGCCGCCGGGCTCGACTTCATCAACAGCAGCGAGCACAACACGCATGCCGCGCACGCCCACTGGGCGGAGGCGGCGGGCGACGACCTGCTGGTCCTCCTCGGCGAGGAGGTCACCACGCGCAACGGTCACGGCGTCGCCCTCGGCACCGACCCGGGCACGTTCGTCGACTGGCGCTACCGCGTCCGCGACAACCGCTTCGGCCACTACGCCCGCGAGATCCGCCGCGCGGGCGGCCTGGTCGTACCGGCGCACCCGCACGCCACCTGCATCGGCTGCAACTGGAAGTTCGGCTTCGGCGAGGCGGACGCGGTGGAGGTGTGGAACGGTCCGTACACGCCGGACGACGAGGTGTCCCTGGCCGCCTGGGACAACACGCTGGTCGCGTCCGCGCGTTCGGGGAAGCGGTGGACCCCGGCGATGGGCAGCAGCGACGCCCACCGCGACCCGGACCCCGTCGGCACCCCGCAGACCGTCGTCCTCGCCGACGATCTCACCCGCGAGGCGATCCTCGACGGCATCCGCGCGGGGCGCAGCTATGTCGCCGAGTCGGCGGCCGTGTCGCTGTCCTTCTCCGCGTCCGGGCCCCGCGGGCAGCATGCGGGCATCGGCGAGCGGCTGCGGGTGGACGCCGACGACCCGGTGACCGTACGCCTGGAGGTGACCGGAGCCCCCGGCCGCACGGCCCGCATCGTCACCGACCAGGGCGTGCTGCACACGGCGACCCTCCCGGCGGAGGGCACGGGCACGGTGGAGTGGCACACGACGGCGGCGTACGCGGCGTACGTACGGGCCGAGGTGCGGCACGCGCCGGTCGTCCCCGTCCCGGGACTCCCGGGGCCGCTGTCCGCGTTCACGAACCCCGTCTTTCTGGGGCACGCCTCCTGACCTGAAGGCCGCCCGGCCCGGGCCGTCGGTCCGGGCCGAGCGGCCTGCTCGGGGCCGAGGAATCGCCGGACAGCACCTCACGGACTAAGCTGAGGTTTTGTCATAGTCTGTCTGGTTTTTCGGATCTCCATGACGGCAGGTGAGTGATGGTGTTGCTCGCGTCGAGGAAGCCCCACGCCTACAAGGGCACATCACCCAAGTCGATCCGCCATGAGTACGACTTCCTGGGCGACTTCTACCGGCTGACCCTGGGGCCCGAACTCACCTACTCCTACGCAATGTGGGAGGAGGGCGACACCCTCGAATCGGCCCAGCTGCGCAAGCTGGACTACCACGCCGAAGCGGCGAAGGCCGTGGGTGCCGCGCGCGTGCTCGACGTCGGTTGCGGTTGGGGCAGCCTCATGCAGCGGCTGGCGGAGACACACGGCGTAGGGCACGTCGTGGGGATCACCATGAGTCCGGGCCAGGCCGCCTGGATCCGTGACCGAAACTGGCCCCGCTGCGAGGTGCGGGTCGAGAACTGGTTCGACCACGAGCCCGAAGCGCCCTACGACGCCATCATCGCCATCGAGGCGATCGAGCACTTCGCGGGCAACAACATCTGGCGGGCCAAGCGCGTCGCCCGCTACCGCGAGTTCTTCCGGAGCGCCCATTCCTGGCTGCGACCGGGCGGGCGGCTCTCCCTGCAGGCCAACGCCTGGAACACCCGCGGCTGGCTCCCGTCCCTGGTACTGCCGGCGCGGCAACTGGCCCCGCAGGGCAGGACGCCGGGCGACGCCGACGGACACCTCGCCCTCAAGGACGTCTACGACGGGGTCCAGAACATCCGCGAGGGCTTCCACGCATCGCGCAAGGTGTTCCCGGAGTGCTTCCTGCCGACCCTCTCCGAGCTCATCGACGCCAGCATCGGGCTGTACAAGCTCGTGGACGTGCGCAGCGACCCGGATGACGGCGTCCTGACGGTCCAGAGCTGGCTGGAGCGGGCGGAGGCCAACCGGCAGCGAGGTGCCGAACTCATCGGTGCAAGCGCGGTGTCCGATGTCATCCGAGAGGAACGCACGGCGCTCAAGTTCCTGCGCGAGCAGCGCTACACCGTTCTGCGCATGGTCCTCGAAAGGGCGTGACCGCCGGTCACAGGCGCACCCCCTCCCGGCCGTTGAACGTACGCCGGTAGGCGGCCGGTGACGTGCCCAGCAGCGTGCGCATGTGCTGCCGCAGGGAGTTGGCCGTGCCGAATCCGGCCCGGTGGGCGACCAGGTCGATGGACAGGTCGCTGGACTCCAGCAACTGGCGGGCGAGTTCGAGGCGCTGGGCCGTGAGCCAGCGGCCGGGCGTCATGCCGACCTCGTCACGGAAGCGGCGGGTGAACGTGCGCAGGCTCATCCGGGCGTGATCGGCCAGCTCGCCGAGGGTCAGCGGCTCCTGGAGGCGCTCCAGCGCCCACGCGCGCGTGGCGGCCGTCGTCGCCGCGGTCGGCTCCGGGACGGGCCGTTCGATGAACTGGGCCTGGCCGCCGTCCCGCCACGGCGGTACGACACAGCGGCGGGCGACCTGGTTGGCCACCGTCGCGCCGTGGTCGCGGCGTACGAGATGCAGGCACAGATCGACGCCCGCGGCGATGCCCGCCGAGGTCAGCACGTCGCCGTGGCGAAGGCGCACGCGTACGGCGAGCAGGGCCACACGCAGGGCAAGATCGTCCTCCGGGTCGAGTAGCCGTGTGACAGGATCATGCACATGACGAACGTTTTCGCGCGGAAGGGCGGCCACCGCCCCGTCCGATGAAGTGGCTGGACGAGGCGGTCGCCGACGGCACGACGTCGACAGGCGGCCACCCGTCCCGTTCAGCGGTGTTCGAGGCGGTGCGCGAGGACCGCGCCGGGCCCGTCGCGCGTCGGCTGCTCCAGCTCACCGGCGCGGAACCGGCGTCCGTACGCCGCGAGGCACTCGAGCTGCTGCGCGGCCTCGTACATGGAGCTGATGCCTGGGAGGCGGCGGCACAGGCGGCGCACGCCCGGTTGGCGGACGAGGACGAGGGAGTACGGCGACGGGCCGCCGATGTGCTCGTACGGTCGGGGCGGGCCGATCTCGCGCTCGTTGCGCTGCGGGAGCTGACGGACCCGGTGGTGCGGACTGCTCTCACCGGCCTGGTGCTCCCCGAGGCCGCCGAGGAGCTGCGCGACGACTCCCTGGCCGCGGTCCGCTTCCTGGCCCGCCTCTCGCTGCTGGGGGATGCGCGGTCTGCGGAGTGGCCGGCGCTCGACGCGGCGCTGCTGGCCGATGCCGAGGAGGCCGCCCCGTACGTACCGTGGATCGGTGAGCGCTGGGCGGGCGGGCTGTACCGGCTCGACCGCGAGGCGCAGACGTACGCGCTGGCCCGGCATCTTCTCGGCAAGGGCCGGCCGATCGTCCTCCAGCAGGTGGGTGTCCAACTGGCGCGGCGGGCCTGCCAGGGCTGGCGTGCCGCGCCCGTCGAGCTGCTGCCGCATCTCGTGCCGCACATCGCCCTGCCCGGCGGGGACGACGCGGTACGCACCGCGTTGATCTCGGAGGCGGCGGTACGTGAGCACGCGGCCCTGCTCGCCGGGACAGAGGTCACCCCGCACCCGAAGCGCCGCCGGTGGACTCGCGGCACCTCGCGGATCCACGACAGTCGCGCTGCCGCCGCGCACCTCGCCACCCGGCCCATCGGCATCGCCCGCCTGAGCAGAGCACCCGAGATCTTCGGCCCGCTGCTGGACGCGGGCCCCCTGACGTTCCGCCAGGCCGCTCAGTTGTACAACCTCACCTTCTCCTGGCCCAATGCGATGCAGGCGTCGTGTGCGCCTTTGTGGTTCCGGCACGCGGGAGCGTCCTCGCTTCCCCGGCTGCTGGGCCTGCTGGTGCGGCAGCTGGACGACCAGGCCCACGGCGAGGCCTTCATGGAGAGCCTCGCGAAGCTGGGCCGCCATGCCCTGCCCGCCGTACCGGATCTGGAGCGCCTCATCGACCGTCGCAAGCGGATTCCCGTCAACGAGCCCTCCCTGGACGCGGAGATGGTCACGGACGAACTCCTCCTGGCCGCGGCCGTACGCGCGCGCCGCCGCATCCTGGAGGACGCATCATCGGTGGACTGACCGGTGGCAGTCCGCCGCTTCCCCTGCTCCTTCGGCGACACCGTCCCCGCAGGGCAGTGGTCGTTCGACACCAGCGGGGCCTGTCCGTTACCGCTGAATCCCGGTGACGTCCGGAAAGGTCGGGCCCGGCCCCCGAGGAAGGAGGCCGGGCCCGGAGGTTCAGCCGGAGAAGGACGGGCCGGGGATCAGTCGGCGACGACCAGCGACGGGGTCTCCTTCGTCAGCACCTCGCCGCGGAAGAAGGCCGGGCTGCGGCGCTGCATCACCACCATGATCACGCCGCCGAGGAGCAGCAGGCCGACGCCGATGACGAAGACGGAGCCGACGCCGAAGACCGCGGAGCCGGAGCCGTAGGCCGGATCCCACATGTCGTAGAGGGTCTTGCCGAAGACCGCCGTGAGCAGGATGCCGCCGAGGACCGGGAAGAGGCCCTTGAAGGCGAAGTCACGGGCGGAGCGGAAGAGCTCCTGGCGGAAGTACCAGGCGCAGGCGAAGGCGGTGAGCGCGTAGTAGAAGCAGATCATGAGGCCGAGGGCGTAGATCGTGTCGACCAGGACGTGCTCGCTGACCAGGGTCATGACCGTGTAGAACGCGCCGGTGGCGATGCCCGCGACGATCGTGGCCCTGCCGGGGACCTTGTAGCGGGGGTGGACCTTCGCGAAGGACGCGGGGAGTGCCTCGTACGCGGACATCGCGAGCACCGTGCGGGCGACCGGGATGAACGTCGTCTGGAGGCTGGCCGCCGCCGATGCGAGGACGGCGACGAAGAGCGCGATGCCGAGGACCGGGCCCATGACAGGGCCGGCGAGGGCGGCGAAGACGTTGTCGGAGGTGTCCGGGTTGGCGAGGCCGAGGCCCTTGTCGCCCGAGCCGACGGCCATCTGCGCGGCGATGCCGGTGGCGAGGTACGAGCCGACCAGGACGACCATCGCGATGAGCGCGGCGCGGCCGGGGGTCTTGTCGGAGCCGGTCGTCTCCTCGTTCGTGGACAGACAGGCGTCCCAGCCCCAGTACATGAAGATCGACAGCGACAGGCCGGCGGTGAAGGCCGCGAAGGACTGGACCGCGAAGGGGTTCATCCAGGACCAGGAGAAGTCGAGGCCGGTGTCGAGGGCGCCGCTGCCCGCCTTCTGCAGGGCCATGGCGACGAAGACCGCGAGGACGACGAGCTGGAGGCCGACGAGCGCGTACTGCACGCGCTTCGTGGCGGTCATTCCGCGGTAGCTGATCGCGGTGGCGACGGCGATCAGGACGAGGCAGGTGAGGATGTGGACGGCCTTGTTGCCGTCCAGGGCGGCGATCGACTCGCTGCCCGTGATCTCACCGGCCAGCAGCCAGAAGTACGAGGTCGCGACGCCGGCGAGGTTGGAGAGCACGATGATCGTGGCGATCACCAGGCCCCAGCCGCACATCCAGCCGACGCGCGGGCCGAAGGCCTTCACCGTCCAGGTGAAGGAGGTGCCGGAGTCCGGCATCACCTTGTTGAGCTCGCGGTAGGCGAAGGCGACGAGAAGCATGGGCAGGAAGCCGGCCAGAAACACGGCGGGCATCTGCAGGCCGACCTCGCCGGCCGTGGAACCGAGGGTGGAGGTCAGGCAGTACACGGGGGCGACCGTCGAGATACCGATCACGGCACTGCCGAGGAGGCCGACGGAGTTCTTCTCCAGTCCCTTCGCCCGGACGCCCCCTTCAGAGCGTCCCCGTACCGTGTCTCCGACCTGGGGTCGCGTCTCCAGCTGAGTCATGAAGAGGACGTTAAGTGCTGCGGTTCCCGCATCCGGAAGCTTTAACTCCGCTACCTCGACCTTGGATGTTGGCGAGTCGATCATCGTTCAACCAGCGTTTGAAAGGTCACCCAGGATCCGCCTCAAGCTTTCGCAGGTTCACATCCAGGCGTTCCGGATTGCGGAAACCGCAGCAGCGCCCGTTTTGCCCCTTTCAAAATTTTCCCGTGAGGTTCATGTCTCAGTCACGGAGCGGCGCGGCGAGCGGCTCGGCCGGCGGGCGGACGCTCAGCCGCCGGGCCACACGATCGCCTGCAGCTCGCTGTACGCGTGCAGGGCGTACGAGCCCACGTCCCGGCCCACCCCGCTCTTCTTGAACCCCCCGAACGGGGCTTCCATGTTGCGGCCGATCGTGTTCACCCCGACCCCGCCGGCCCGCAGCCGGCGCGCCACCCGGAAGGCCCGGGCCGCGTCCCCCGACCACACATAGTCGATCAGTCCGTAGTCGCTGTCGTTGGCGAGCGCGATGCCCTCCTCCTCGTCGTCGAAGGGGACGACGACCACGACCGGGCCGAAGATCTCCTCCCGTACGATCCGCATTTCGTTGGTGCAGTCGGCGAAGAGCGTCGGGGCCACGTAGAAGCCGCGCGCGAAGCCGGGGCGCTCCCCGCCCGCGACCAGCCGGGCGCCCTCCTTCCTGCCCAGCTCGACGTACGACTCGATCCGGTCTCGGTGCGCCGCGGAGATCACCGGGCCGACGACCGTGCCCTGCGCCGCCGGATCGCCGACCTTCATGAAGGCGAGGTAGCCGGTGAGCTTCTCGATCAGCCGGTCGTGGACGCCCCGCTGGACGAGGACACGCGTGGGGGCGGTGCAGATCTGGCCGCTGTAGAAGGCGAACGTCGTCCCGATGCCCATGACCGCCGAGTCGAGATCGGCGTCGTCGAAGACGAGCGCCGCGCCCTTGCCGCCCAGCTCCATCAGCTGCCGCTTCATCGCCCGGCCGCACACCTCGCCGATGCGCTGCCCGACGGCCGTGGACCCGGTGAAGCTGACCATGTCGACGTCCGGGGAGTCGACGGCCGCCTCGCCCACCTCCGTGCGGGTGCCGCTGACCACGTTGAGGACCCCCGGCGGCGCGCCCGCCTCCGCCAGCGCCTCCGCCATCCGGTACACGGACAGCGGGTCCTGCGGGGCGGGCTTCACGACGACCGTGTTGCCCATGGCGAGCGCGGGGGCGACCTTGCCGGCCGGATTCGCCCACGGGTTGTTGTACGAGGTGATGCAGGTGACCACGCCGACCGGGCGGCGTGCGGCGAGCGCGCCGAAGACGCCGGCCCTGCCCATCGGGCCGGCCTCGTTGATCTGCGGCGGCAGTCCCTGCTCGACGGGCTCCAGCGCGCCCTTCGCGTACCGGCGGAAGCGCGACACCCCGACCGCGACCTGCATGCCGCGGGCCGTCCCGGTCGTCGCGCCGGTCTCGGCGCGGGCGAGCTCCGCGTACGCGTCGAACTCGCGCTGGATCACGTCCGCGGCCCGGTCCAGGACCGCCGCGCGCTCCTCCGGAGCGGTGCGGGACCAGGAATCGAAGGCCTCCCGGGCGGCGGCCGCGGCCTCGTACACCTGGTCGCGGCTCGCCTCGGGCGCGAGGCCGACGACCTCCTCGGTCGCCGGGTCGATCACCTCGTAGTGGCCGCGGTCGGGCTCGGTCCACTCGCCGCCGATGAACAGCCGCTGGGGTGCGCCGGATGCACCGGATGCGCTTGGTGTGCTGGGTGCGTTCACCGGGTGCTCACCGTCCTGGTGTCGCGGCCGGACCGCAGCACCTTGCCCGGGATCGCTCCCGTGACCTCGTCGTCGCGAATGGTCTCGACGCCGTTGACGCGGACGGACACGATCCCGACCGCCCGGGAGTCGAGCCGCGGGCTGTCCCCCGGCAGGTCGTGCACGAGCGTCGCGGGGCCCGCGTCGATCCGCTCCGGGTCGAAGAGGACCAGGTCGGCGTGGAAGCCCTCGACGATCCGGCCGCGCTCGCGCAGGCCGAAGAGCTGCGCCGGGTCGTCGGTGAGCATCTTCACCGCCTCCTCCAGCGAGGCGAGCTTCCGCCCGCGCAGACAGTCGCCGATGAAGCGTGTGGTGTACGGCGCCCCGCACATCCGGTCCAGATGCGCGCCCGCGTCGGAGCCGCCGAGCATGACGTCCTCGTGCTGCCATGTCTCGGCGCGCAGGGCCCAGCTCGCGGGGTCGTTGTCGGTGGGCATCGGCCACAGGACCGTACGCAGGTCGTCGTTGGCGCAGATCTCGACGAGGCACTGGAACGGGTCCTGGCCGCGCTCGGCCGCGATGTCGTTGACGACCCGGCCGCTCAGGCCCTCGTTCTCCGCGCTGTACGTGTCGCCGATGACGTACCGGCCGAAGTTGGCGAGGCGCCGGAAGACGCCCGCCTCCTTGGAGTCGGCGCGGCGCAGCATCCCGGCGCGGACGTCCGGGTCGCGGAGCTTCGCGATCCGCTCGGGGACGGGCAGGCCCAGGATCTCCCCCCACCCCGGGATGAGGTTGAGCGCGCAGAAGGTACCGAGCGACATGTTCATGGGCGTGAGGATCGGCATGGTGAGGGCGACGATCCGGCCGCCGGCCTTGCGGGCGCGCTCGCTCGGGACCAGCTGGCGCGGTACGCGCTCGGGTACGGCGGCGTCGACGGTGAGGACGTTCCAGTTGAGCGGGCGGCCCGCGGCGGCGCTCATCTCGACGAAGAGGTCGATCTCGTCGTCCGAGAACTGGTCGAGGCAGCCCGCGACGATCGCCTCCAGCTGGGTGCCCTCGTGCTCGGCGACGGCGCGGGAGAGCGCGAGGAGCTCCGCCGGCTTCGCGTGACGGGAGGCGACGGGCTGTCCGTCGCCGTCCGAGTGGGTGGACGACTGCGTGGTGGACAGGCCCAAGGCGCCGGCGTCCATCGCGTCGTGGAAGAGCCGCAGCATGGCGTCGAGCTGCTCGGGCGTGGGCTGCCCGCCGACCGCGTCCGGGCCCATGACGTGCCGGCGCAGGGCGCAGTGGCCCACCATGAAGCCCGCGTTGACGGCGATGCGGCCGTCGAGGGCGTCCAGGTACTCGCCGAAGGTGTGCCAGTTCCAGGGGGCGCCCTCTTCGAGCGCGACCAGGGACATGCCCTCGACCTTGGACATCATGCGGCGCGTGTAGTCGGCGTCCTCGGGGCGGTCGGGGTTGAGCGGGGCGAGCGTGAAGCCGCAGTTGCCTCCCGCGACGGTGGTCACGCCGTGGTTCATGGAGGGCGTGGCGTACGGGTCCCAGAAGAGCTGGGCGTCGTAGTGCGTGTGCGGGTCGACGAAGCCGGGGGTGAGGACGAGCCCGGCCGCGTCCTCGCTGGTGCGGGCCTCTTCGGTGACGGTGCCGGGCTCGGCGATGACGGCGATGCGGCCGTCGCGGAGGCCGACGTCCGCGGTGTAGGCGGGGGCGCCGGTGCCGTCCACGACGGTGGCGCCCTTGATCAGGTGGTCCAGCATGGGTTGGCGTCCCTTTCGTCGCTGATCGGTGCCCCGGTCGGAGGCCCCCGCGGCCGGCCGCAGCCGCGCGGCCCTCCGACCGGGCCGGTCGCGGGTGGCGGTCCGGGAAGACGCCGCCCGCGGTCTGTGGGGGTGGGGGTGGGTCGCGTTTTTCCCTCCCCGCCCGTTCCCGAACTGGGGGCAGGCCCCAGCCCCCTTCCGGGGCGCCGCCTCCTGGATCCCGTGCCGGGACACCGTTCCGGGGCTCCTTCGGGAGCCCGTCCAGCGTTGGAGGACGGACACCCGGGCCGCAGGGTCGGTACCGGCTACGTCCCGGGGGTCCGGGGGCGAAGCCCCCGGTTCGGGAAGGGGCGGGGTGGGGAGGAAGCCCGCCGCAGGCGCCCACTGGGCCGCGCCCCGGCCAGGGGAGCCGCCCGCAGGGCGCAACGGGGCCCGGGGCGCAGCCCCGGCAGGGGCCGGCCGGGGGCGGAGCCCGCCGTCAAGCGGACTCGCGGAAGCGGGTGGTGCGGTGGACCGGGTCCGTGTCGATCTTCGGGATCACGTGCTCGCCGACCAGCCTGATCGTCTGCAGCGTGTCCTCCTTCGAGATCCCGATCGGCAGCCCGAACGACAGCTGGTCCGCCCCCGCCTGCTCCCACCGCTTGCACTGCGCCAGCACCTCGTCCGGGTCGCCGCAGATCAACAGCTCCTCGGCGATGAGGAGTTCGATGATCTCCTCGTTGTACTCGGGCAGCGTCTCGGGCCACTCGGGGAAGCCCTCGGGCCGCGGGAAGGTGTCGTGGTAGCGGAAGACGAGGGACGGCAGGTAGTGCAGCCCGCCGCCGACCGCGATCCGTACGGCCTCCTCGTGCGTCGGCGCGCAGATCGCCGTCGTCGTCACCATCACGTTGTCGTTGACGTAGTCGCCGATCGGCTCGGCGTCTACGATCGCCGTCTTGTACTGCTCCAGCACCCACTCCATGTCGGAGACCTTCTGGACGCTGAAGCCCAGCACCCCGAGCCCCTTCTTCGCGGCCATGGCGTACGAGGGCGGGGAGCCGGCCGCGTACCACATCGCCGGATGCGACTTGCCGTACGGCTTGGGCAGGACCTTGCGCGGCGGCAGCGACCAGTGCTTGCCCTGGAACCCGACGTACTCCTCCTGGAGCCACATCTTCGGGAACTCGGCGATGGTCTCTTCCCAGATCTCCTTGGTGTAGTTCATATCGGTGACGCCCGGAATGAACCCCAGGATCTCGTGCGAGCCGGCGCCGCGCCCCGAGCCGAACTCATGGCGCCCTTCGCTCAGGTGGTCGAGCATGGCGACCTTCTCGGCGACCTTCACCGGGTGGTTGACCTGGGCGAGCGGGTTGAAGATGCCCGAGCCCAGGTGGATCCGTTCGGTCGCGTGCGCGAGGTAACCGAGGAAGACGTCGTTCGCCGAGAGGTGCGAGTACTCGTCCAGGAAGTGGTGCTCGGAGGCCCAGGCGTACTTGAAGCCGGACTTGTCGGCCTGGATGACGTACTCGGTCTCCTCCATCAGTGCCTTGTGTTCGGCGAGGGGGTCGGTCTCGGCGCGCTTGCCGACGTAACCCTGCACAAAGAGCCCGAATTCCATGGGGGTCCCACCACCGTCCCTACGGTTTCTGACATACCGTCAGATCTGAATGCGTCGACTGTTCCACCGCGCGTCCGAGGCGTCAATACCTGACGATGCGTCAGAGAACGCTGACCCCCGCCAGCCAGCCCCCGTCGATGACGAACGGCTGGCCCGTGATGTACGAGGAGTCGTCGCTGGACAGGAACAGCGCCAGCCGCGCCACCTCCTCCGGCTGCCCGACCCGCCCCAGCGGCACGAGCTTGCTGTACAGCTCGTCCAGCGCCTCCGGGTCCGCGCCCCCCGGGTTGCTCATCGGGGTGTCGACGGCACCGGGGCAGACGGCGTTGACCCGGATCTTCTTCGGCGCCAGCTCCATCGCGGCCACCCGGGTCAGGCCGAGGATGGCGTGCTTGGTCGCCGCGTAGGCGCCCACGTAGGTCATACCGGTGAGTGCCGTGTACGACGCGGTGTTCACGATCGTGCCGCCGCCCGCGGCCTCGATCTCGGGTGCGACGTTCTTGATGCCCAGGAAGGCGCCGATCTGGTTGACCTGGATGATCTGCTGGAACTCCTCCAGCGGGGTGCTCACCAGCTCGTTGAAGGCCAGGATGCCGGCGTTGTTCACCAGGCCGTCGATGCGGCCGAAGGCGTCCTTGGCGGAGGAGACGGCGGCGGCCCACTCGGCCTCCTGACTCACGTCGAGGTGCACGTAGTGCCCGCCGATCTCCTTGGCCACCGCCTCGCCCTGGTCGTCGAGGACGTCCGCGAGGACGACCTTCGCCCCTTCGGCGGCGAAGAGCCGGGCCTCCTGCTCCCCCTGGCCGCGTGCGGCGCCCGTGATGAGGACGACCCGTCCGTCCAGCTTCCCCATGCCACTCTCCTCGGTTCAGGTACATCAGTTCAGGTGTGGTGCGACGTCGGCGGCGAAGGCCGTCATCTGGTCGATGAGTTCACTGCGGCTCCGGCTGCGGAACCGCACCTGGATCTGGTCCACGCCCATCGCGCCGTACGCGCGCAGCGACTCGGCGAGCGCGTCCGGTTTGCCGGCGAGGGTGCGGCGGCCGACGTCCCAGGACGCGTCGCCGACGTACAGCGGCTCGGTGATCGCGCCGATCTCGACGGGGCCGCTGACCCCCGCCTCCTCGCGCAGCGCCTTGAGCTTCGCGATCTGCGCCGGGAGCCGGTCGCGCGGATCACCCTGCGGCAGCCAGCCGTCGCCCTTGAGCGCGGCCCGGCGCACGGCGGCGGGCGAGGAGCCGCCGACCCAGATGGGCACGCGGGCCTGGGCGGGCCGGGGCTTCTGCCCGAGCCCCTCGAAGGCGAACCGCTCCCCCGCGAAACTCGGGAACTCCTCAGGCCCGAGCGCCGCCCTGAGCGCGTCGATCGCCTCGTCGAGCACGGGTCCGCGGCGCTCGAAGTCCACCCCCAGCGCCTCGAACTCCTCGCGTACGTGACCGGCGCCGACACCGAGGACCAGGCGGCCGGCGGAGAGGTGGTCGAGGGTCGCGTACTGCTTGGCGGTGAGGAGGGGGTGCCGCAGGCCGACGACGGCGACATGGCTGAGAAGCCGGACGCGCTCGGTGATCGCGGCGAGGAAGGAGAGCGTGGCGACGGGGTCGTACCAGACGGTCGACATCGCGTCGGCGAGCCTGCGCGGGATCGCGACGTGGTCGCAGCTCGCGAGGTAGTCGAAGCCGGCGCGGTCGGCGGCGCGGGCGATCTCGGCGAGATCGGCGGGGCCGGCGGCGGCCTCCCAGGGCTCGGCGTAGATGGTGCTCTGCGACTGGACCGGGAGCTGCATCCCGTAGACCACCATGGCCCATCCCCTTGATCTGACGATCCGTCATATACGATGGACCCTATGGTCTTGGCTGACGCTCCATCAGACAAGGGGTGTGCGGGTGCCGGGATTCCGGGGCTGTCTACAGTGCACCGCATGAGCCACGCACCCCTGATCCCGCCCGCGGCCGCCCCCGAGCCACGCCCCGTCCCCGAGCTGCTGGCCACGGCCGAGCGCGCCGCGACTGCGGGCGACTGGGTCGCGGCGGGCCACGCCTGGGTGGAGGCGGCGATGCAGGCCAGCCTCGAAGGGGCGAACCAGGCATCCCGGGTGGCCGCTCCCGAGCTGAAGGTCCTCGCGGACGCGGGCTCGGCGGATGCGGCGGCGCTGCTCTCCGGAATCCTGCTGGACTACTACGACGAATCCGCGCTGCCCATGGCAGTGGAGTACGCGAAGGCGGCCGCCGATGCCGGCCATCCGGCGGGGCAGCGTACGTACGGACACATGCTGGCCACCGGCCAGGGTGTGGACAAGGACGAGGAACGGGCCGCGGAACTGTTCCGCGCGGCGGCCGACGCCGGCGACGCGTACGGCTTGTTCAACTTTGCCGCGACGCGCGACGGCGACGAGAAGCTGCGCCTGCTGGCCGGCGCCGCTGCCCACGGCATCAGCGTGGCGGGCTGCGTGCTCGGTGACCGCCTCGGTGCGGTGGACCGCGACGAGGAGGCCCTGGCCTGGTACCTGTGGGCGGCCGAGCGCGGCGAGACGGAGGCCATGTACGCGGCGGCCTGCTGGTACCGCGACGGGTTCGGCACCGCCCCGGACCCGGTCCAGGCGGTCCGCTGGTACTTCACGATGTACGAGCACGGCAACGGCAACGGCATCCACGACGCCATCGAGCTCGCCAAGCAGGGCATGACCGACGAACAGATCCACGAGGCGGGCCGGCTCGCCGGTGACCCTGGGTGGGCGGAGGCCGTGATCGGCACGATCAGGGGCAAGCGGCCCCAGGACCAGGCGTAACCACAACCGGCGGGCTACCGCACCCGCCGGTAGCTGCTGCCGTCCCTCGTCCGCGACAGCAGACCACCCACCACCAGATAGCGGCGCAGCGCCGAGCAGTCCTCGTGCACCGTGAGCAGCGCCTCGTTGATCTCGCGCTCACTGTAGGCCCGGTCCGGCTCGAACAGGGTCTCGGCGAGGTGCGTGAGCAACTGCTCGCGGCGGGCCGGCCTCCTGGGGATCGCCGTCAGCCGGCCGCGCGAGAAGAGGGCGGCCACGCTGTGCGCACCGCTGGATCCGTCGTCAGACATGGCCGGGAGCCTCGCAGCCGGGCGCCCGAAGGGGCAAAGGGATTTCGCTGAGGCTCAGGTGTCTGCCCGGCAACGTGTGCGCCGTCGAGGCCAACGCCGCCTGATCCACGCCACAAAGGGCACGGGGCCCCCTCCGGGCCCCGTTCTTCTCATGCGTTCTCGTCCCACGTGGTCTCGCCGGCTCGCCGGGCCGGCGGATCAGCTCGGCTCGGCGTACTTCGCCCGCTCAGACGTCCAGGCGTCCATGATCTCCTGGGTCGTCATCCGGTCCGTTCCAGCGGGGAGCGTCCGGCCCGACTTCGCGAGTTCGGCCTCCCACAGGCGTATGTAGTCGGCGCGGCTCTTCTTCGGCTCGGAATGCACGGTCACCCCGGTGTCCGGTGACGCGAGGCACTGGACACCTACGGCGCCGCCGCCGGCGAGTGCGGTACCGGCGAGGAACGCCACGGCGGCCACGGCGCGGCGAGTGCGTATGGGAAGGGGGTCCTTGTCTGTCGTGCGGTCGGCGGAGCAGGGTATCGCCCCAGTGTCATGCACGCGCCCAGAGCCCCGCACGGCGGTGGGGCCACCTTCGGGTGACTGCGGGCCTGCCCCTCGCTCCGGACTCCAGGCAGTCCTCACGGCCCCCGTCCGGACATCCGCACGCCGGGCGGACGGGTCCATCCGGGCGTGCGGAGGTGTCCGGCACTGATGCAGTGCACACATATGGCATACGCGGGAAATGCCGAGGTGGCTGCCTCCCGCTCGTCTCCCCTGCGCGTCAGCAGCGACCGTCTTCCTGGAGCTGGAGTAGCAGCGATGCCCGAAACCGGCGAAGCAACCACCTGCCCGTTCGACTTCAGCGATGGCCTGGAGTTCGACCCCTCGCTCGCGGAACTGATGGCCCGCGAGACCATCACACGGATCCGGCTGCCGTACGGCGATGCCCATGCCTGGCTGGTCACCGGGTTCGACGGCGTTCGGAAGGTGACCACCGATCACCGGTTCAGCCGGGCGGAGATCATGGGACGTGACTATCCGCGGCTCACGCCGGAGCCGATCGTCTCCCCGGAGTCGATCAATGTGATGGACCCGCCGCGCAGCAGTCGGCTGCGGCGACTGGCCTCGCAGGCGTTCACCCCGCGGCATGTGGACCCGATGCGGACGGCGGTCGTACGGCTCGTGGACACGCTGCTCGACGAGATGGTCGCGGCCGGGCCGCCGGCGGATCTGGTGCACCATCTCTCGGACCGGCTGCCCCAGCACACCATCTGCGAGCTGCTCGGGATCCCACGGGCCGACCGGCCCCGGATGCAGGAGTACGCCCATCAGATGCTCTCCACCGGCCCGGACAGCCGGCAGGCCGCGGCAACGGCCAAGGCGGAGCTGCGGGGGTACTTCGGTGGGCTCGTCGACGAGCGGCGGCGTGCCCCGGGGGACGACCTGATCAGCGCGCTGGCCGCGGCCAAGGACGGCGACGACGCGCTCGACGACCAGGAACTGGCGGTCATGGCGCTGACGCTGATGCTCAGCGGCCATGACACCGCCACCTGCCAGATCAGCAACATCTCCTATCTGCTCCTGACCCGCCCCGAGCTGATGGAGCGGCTCAGGAACCGGCCGGAGACCCTGTCCGCCGTCCTGGACGAACTGCTCCGCTTCATCCCGTTCCGCAAGGGCGTCGGCATTCCCCGGGTGGCCCTGGAGGATGTGGAGCTGGGCGGGGTCCGGATCCGGACAGGCGACTTCGTCCATGTGTCGTACCTGACGGCGAACCGCGATCCGGAGCGCTTCCCGGACCCCGACACCATCGACCCGGACCGGCCGGGTCTGCCTCATATGACCTTCGGCTGGGGCGGACACCGGTGCATCGCCGCGCCGCTGGCGATCGCGGAGCTGGAGGTGGCGATCGGGCGGCTGGTGGAGCGGTTTCCGGGGCTGCGGCTCGCCGTGCCGGCGGAGGAGGTCCGCTGGGACACGGAGACCATCCGGCGCTTCCCGATCGAGCTGCCCGTGGCCTGGTAGGCCGCCGCCCGCGGTGGACGGCCCGGCGAAGCCGGCCGGCAGGGGCCGCCGGACGGCCTCTGACCCCCTCTAACCCAGCAGCGCGTACACCGTGGAGGCGCGGGCGGCAGGCTCGGCCGTACCCTCCGCCGTCATCGTGATGTCCGCGAACGCCATGCGCTTGCCGAGTTTGGAGATCCGCGCGTCGATCAGGACGTCCGCGCCGGCCACCGCGCGCTGGAAGGTGGTCGACAGCTGGACCGTCGTCATCGGGACGAAGGCGCCCCGGGCGGAGGAAACGGCGATCACGGTCGCCGTGTCGGCCGCGGCCATCAGCGCCTGGCCCGAGAGCGCGCCGCCCTCGCGGGCGAGCCGCTCCGACCAGGGCAGGCGCAGGACGGCGTGCAGGCCGCCCGTCTCGACGACGGTCAGGCCGAGGTCGAGCACCCACGGGGCGAAGTTGTCGGCGAGGATCTTGTCGGCTTCAGCGAGCGAAAGCGTCATGGCCCGATGGTGGTGCCGCCCGCGCCCCGCTGTCCACGACCTGCGCGGAACGGCCGCGGGCCGACCGGAACAGCCGCGGGCCTGTCCCCAATGGCCGCGGCTTGTCCCGGGCCTGTCTCAGAGGCGTAACCGGGTGAGGGGCCGCGGAGCCCGCCTCGTACCTCGTGGCGAAGGCTCCGGGGGGTCCGGAGCGTGCGTACGACGCGAGGAGAGCCCCATGTTCATCGACAAGCGCTTCGGAATGATCGCCAGTGCCGCCGCGGCCGGCGCCCTGCTGCTCACCGCGTGCAACGGCGACGGCTACGGGACCGACGCCGCCGCCCCGTCGACCGCGGCGTCCGCCGACGGGCAGGGCCGGACGCAGAGCCTCGACTTCCTGAGCGGTACGGCGCAGCAGAACAAGGCCCGGGCCGGGACCGGTGACTGGGCCAACGGCCCGGGCAGGCCCGCGGCGACGCCGGTGGCCAAGAAGTGGGTCCAGCTCAGCGCCGCCACGGCCGGGGACCTGAACCCCGTCGTGGTCAACGGCGCGGGCTTCACGCTCTACCGCTTCGACAAGGACACCGCCAACCCGTCGAAGGCCGACTGCAACGGCGAGTGCGCCACCACCTGGCCGCCCGTCGTCGTCGCGCCCGGCGGCAAGATCTTCATCGACGGGGTGAAGAAGTCCGACGTCGGGGTCGTCAAGCGGGACGACGGCAACCTCCAGGTGACGATCGGCGGCTGGCCGGTCTACCGGTTCAGCAAGGACCTGAAGCCTGGCGACACCAACGGGCAGGGTGTGGGCGGTACCTGGTTCGGCGTGACGCCCGACGGCCGGAAGGCGGGTGGCGGCCGGGCCGGTGAGCCCGCCACAGGCACCCCCGCGCAGGGCGCCGCCACCAGCGTCACGCTCTCCGACGAGAAGAACTTCGGTGACCCGTCCGAGGGCCTCGCCGGCTCCGGCTGCCAGAACGTCGTCCGCGACGACCTCGCCTCGTCCCTCCAGGCCTCCGGCTCCCTGAAGATCTGGTCCGAGAAGGACTGCAAGGGCAGGTCCAAGGTCGTGAACGGCAATGTCGCCGACCTGTCCGCCATCGGCTTCGACAACACCGTCTCGTCGGTCTTCCTCGGCTGACCGCGCCCTTATGGAGCCGCGGCCCCTCGCCGGGGGCCGCGGCTCCCGCGCGCTACGCCCCCGCCCAGAGCCCCTCGGGCGTCAGCCCCAGCAGTTCGATCGCGTTCCCGCGTACGATCCGCTCCACCACATCGGGCGCCAGGTGCCCCATCTGGGACTCCCCGACCTCGCGCGACTTGGGCCAGGTGGAGTCGGAGTGCGGGTAGTCGGTCTCGTACAGGACGTTCCCGGCGCCGATCGCGTCCAGGTTCCGCAGGCCGAAGGCGTCGTCGAAGAAGCAGCCGTGGACGTGCTCCGCGAAGAGCTCGGACGGCGGCCGCAGGACCTTGTCCGCGACGCCGCCCCAGCCGCGGTTCTCCTCCCACACCACGTCCGCGCGCTCCAGGATGTACGGGATCCAGCCGATCTGGCCCTCCGCGTACATGATCCTCAGGTTCGGGAAGCGCTCGAACTTGCCGCTCATCAGCCAGTCGACCATCGAGAAGCAGCAGTTGGCGAAGGTGATGGTCGAGCCGACGGCCGGCGGGGCGTCCGCCGAGGTCGACGGCATCCTCGACGAGGAGCCGATGTGCATGGCGACGACCGTGCCGGTCTCGTCGCACGCCGCGAGGAAGGGGTCCCACGCGTCGGTGTGGACGGACGGGAGGCCGAGGTGCGGGGGTATCTCGGAGAACGCCACGGCCCGCACACCGCGCGCCGCGTTGCGCCGCACCTCCGCGGCGGCGAGCTCCGCGTCCCACAGGGGTATCAGCGTCAGCGGGATCAGCCGGCCGCGGGCCTCGGGCCCGCACCACTCCTCCACCATCCAGTCGTTGTACGCCCGGACCCCGAGCAGCCCGAGCTCGCGGTCCTTGGCCTCGGTGAAGGTCTGCCCGCAGAAGCGCGGGAAGGTGGGGAAGCAGAGCGCCGACTGGACGTGGTTGACGTCCATGTCGGCAAGCCGGTCGGGGACGGAGTACGAGCCCGGCCGCATCTGCTCGTACGTGATGACCTCGAGCCGGATCTCGTCCCTGTCGTAGCCGACCGCGGTGTCGAGGCGGGTCAGCGGCCGGTGCAGGTCCTCGTACACCCACCAGTCGCCGATCGGCCCCTCGTCGCCCGGGGCGCCCATGACCGGGGCGAACTTCCCGCCCAGGAAGGTCATTTCCTTCAGCGGCGCCCTGACGATGCGCGGACCGGTGTCCTGGTACTTCGACGGGAGCCGGTCCCGCCAGACGTCGGGCGGCTCCACCGTGTGGTCGTCCACCGAGATGATCTTCGGGAAGGTCTCCATGCGTCCCACGGTAGCGCCGATCTGACGACCCGTCAGCTACCTGTGCGGGCGGATCCCGGACCGAACCCGCAGATCCTGTGCAGAGCGTCACCCCTTGCTGACGAGCCGGCCCCCCACAAGGCAGACTGTCCGGGGCGACACCGGCGAGGGGGAAGCTATGGACCGTGAGAACGGGCCCTCCGCACCGAAGCGTGTCCCGGAGCAGCGGTCTCCGGTACGGCACGGCGGCAGCGGCCTGCGCTTCAGCGTGCTCGGACCCGTGCGCGCCTGGGGCGACGGCGAGGCCCTGCCCTCCGGGTCACCACAGCAGCGGGCACTGCTCGCCGCGCTGCTGCTGCGCGAGGGACGCACCGCCACCGCGGCCGAACTGATCGACGCGATCTGGGGCGAGGAGCCGCCCTCGCAGGCGCTGGCCGCCGTACGGACGTACGCGTCACGGCTGCGCAAGGCGCTCGGCCCGGGCGCCCTCGTCAGCGAGTCCGGCGGCTACGCCATCCGCACCCCGGCCGACGCCCTCGACCTGCACGTCGCCCAGGAGCTCGTCGCCGGGGCCGAGAAGGCACGGGCGGCCGGTGACCGGTGCCGGGCACGCGTGCTGATCAACAAGTCGCTGGGGCTGTGGGACGGCGAGGCGCTCGCCTCCGTGCCCGGGCCCTACGCGGAGTCGCAGCGGGCCCGGCTGGAGGAGTGGCGGCTCCAGCTCCTGGAGAGCCGCCTGGAGATGGACCTCGACGTCGGCTGCCACGCGGAGGCCGTGTCCGAGCTGACCGCGCTGACGGCCGCGCACCCGCTGCGGGAGCGGCTGCGCGAGCTGCTGATGCTCGCGCTCTACCGCAGCGGACGGCAGGCCGAGGCGCTCGCGGTGTACGCGGACACCCGGCGGCTGCTCGCCGACGAGCTGGGCGTCGACCCGCGCCCCGAGCTGTCCCGGCTCCAGCAGCGCATCCTCCAGGCCGACGCGGAACTGGCGCGTCCGGTCGAGGAGCCGGAGCCGACTGCCCCCCAGGTCACCCGCCCTGCCCAACTTCCGGCGACCGTCCCCGACTTCACCGGACGCGCCGCCTTCGTCCGCGAACTGGGCGCGCAGCTCGCCACCGCCGAGGGCTCGGTGATGGCCGTCTCCGCACTCGCGGGCATCGGCGGCGTCGGCAAGACGACGCTCGCCGTGCACGTCGCCCACGAGGCACGGGCGCACTTCCCCGACGGGCAGCTGTACGTGGATCTCCAGGGCGCGGGCGCGCGGGCGGCCGAGCCGGAAACGGTGCTCGGAGCCTTTCTGCGGGCGCTCGGCACCGCGGACTCGGCGATCCCCGACTCGCTCGACGAACGGGCCGCGCTGTACCGCTCCACGCTCGACGGCCGCCGCATCCTCGTGCTCCTGGACAACGCGCGCGATGCGGCCCAGATCCGCCCGCTGCTGCCCGGCACGGCGGGCTGCGCCGCCCTCATCACCAGCCGCGTGCGCATGGTCGACCTGGCCGGGGCGCACCTGGTGGACCTCGACGTGATGTCCCCCGAGGAAGCCCTCCAGCTCTTCACCCGGATCGTGGGCGCCGAGCGGGTCTCGGCGGAACGCAAGGCCGCCCTCGACGTCGTCGCCGCCTGCGGCTTCCTCCCGCTCGCCATCCGCATCGCCGCCTCCCGGCTCGCCGCCCGGCGCACCTGGACGGTCTCGGTCCTGGCCGCCAAGCTCGCGGACGAACGCCGCCGCCTCGACGAGCTCCAGGCCGGCGACCTCGCCGTCAAGGCCACCTTCGAGCTGGGCTACGGCCAGCTGGAACCCGCCCAGGCCCGCGCCTTCCGCCTCCTCGGCCTCGCCGACGGCCCCGACGTCTCCCTGGCCGCGGCCGCCGCCGTCCTCGACCTCCCGCTCCAGGACACCGAGGACCTCCTGGAGGCCCTGGTCGACACGTCGTTGCTGGAGTCGGCGGCACCGGGCCGGTACCGGTACCACGACCTCGTACGCCTCTACGCGCGTGCATGCGCCGAGCGCGACGAACAGCCTCCGGCGGAACGGGAGGCGGCGCTGTCGCGGCTGCTGGACTTCTATCTGGCGACGGCGGCACGGGTGTTCGCCATCGAACGGCCCGGGGACCGGCTCGTGGACCACCTGGAGCCGACGGCGTACGACGGCCTGACCTTCGCCGACCGGCACGAGGCCCTGGACTGGCTCTACACCGAGGCGAACAGCCTCCTGGCGTGCGCCCGCCAGTCCCTGGCCGCGGGCCGGCTGCGACGGGCGGTGGACCTGCTGTGGGCGGCGAAGGACCTCGGCGAGTCCGGCGCCAACTCCAAGCAGTACGCATCGGCTGCCCTGGCCGCGCGAGAAGCAGCCCGCACTCTCGACGACACCCACGCCGAAGGCCGCGCCCGGACCGTCCTCACGAACGTCCACCTGGTCGTCGGCCGTTACGCCGAGGCGGACGAGGAGGCCCGCAGTGCGCGGGCACTGGCGGTTTCGACGGGGGACGCGGCGCCGGTGTACTGGGCGGACAACGACCGGGGGATCATCGCCCTCGTCGAGGGACGGCACGCGGAAGCCGAACAGCACCTGCTCCAGGCCCTGGACGGCTCTCGTGCCGACGGCAACCTTCCAGGAGAGGCAAGCGCCCTCTGCAACCTTTCGCGTGTGCATGTACTGATGGGCCGCTCACCCATGAGCGCCATTGATCTTGCCCGGAAGGGTGTCGCCATCTACGACCACATGGGACTCACTCTGCGACTGGCCAACGGCCGCTACGCCCTCGGGATCGCGCTGTCCCATGCGGGACAGCACGCCGAGGCGTTGACGGAGTTCGACGAGGCCCTCGACATCTTCGGGAAGAACCGTCAGCGCCTCTGGGAAGGGACGACACACTTCCGTATCGCGGAGGCCCACCTGGCCGCGGGTCGACCGGCACGCGCGGCGCAGCACGCCGAGCAGGCCCTGGCCATCGGCTGCATCGGCGGCGACCGTATGCGGGGCAACACGCTCACCGTCCTGGGCAAGGCGCTCGAGTCCCTGCGCCAAGGCGACCGCGCCCGTGCCTGCTGGCGCGAGGCCCTGTCCATCTACCGGCAGTTGGGCGCTGCCGAGGCCGACGAGGTACAGCGTCTCCTGACGCCGATGGCAGCGGCATGACACCGGCCGGCTGAAGCGTTCAGCATTCGTTTATGCCTGCCCGGCACTCTCTACGTATCGGTCCGTCGCGTCGGGGGGCAGGCGGGTCGCCCGGGTGCTCATCGCTAAGGTGAGCGGTCCCGATACGCCCGTTCGGCGACCCACGGGGGAGTCGCCGAACGGGCGTTACCGATCGAACGCCGCAACGCCGGCACGAAGGGGAGCTGACGACGATGAGCGACGAGAAGAAGAACGAGGACATCACCACCCTGGGCGACAACCACGCCCCTGTCCCGCCGAAGGATGGCGACATCACGACCCTGGGCGACAACCACGCGCCCACCCCGCCGAAGGACAGCGACATCACCACCCTGGGCGACAACCACGCGCCCACCCCGCCGAAGGACAGCGACATCACCACCCTGGGCGACAACCACGCCCCTGCCCCGCCCCAGGGCTGAGACTCACATCCGACGGGGTGCGGCCGCGGCGGCGCGGAGGGGGAGCCACCGCGGCCGCGGCATGTTCGTGCGCGGCAGCTTCTCGCTGGTCGAGAACGCCCCCTGATCGGCGGCACCGCGCCGAGCACCCGCCTGGCCAGGCCGGCCCCGATGCCCTGCGGCGACGACGACGCCGTACCGTTGCCGTGGCACCTCAGGAAGAACCAGGATGACCGCACAGCACACTGAGACCGGCGGGCCCGGCCCCCTCATCCCCCGTCCGGAGCGAACTCCTGGCGCGCTGCGCGTCGCCCTGGCGCAGGTGGCTCCTCACCGGCTCGCGGAGATGGAGCGACAAAAGGACGAGGCCATCGCCATGGCCGCCCAGACCGGCAGCCTGGGCCCGATCCTCCGGTTCCTCGAGTCGTGGGCCGTCACAGTGGAAATCGCCCGCCACCCCGCCGTCGCCGCCCGACTGCGCGCGGCCGAGTACACGGCGCAGACGCTCGACCGTGAAGACCCCGCGAGGCGGGATGCCATGGACGAGATCAGGCAGGTGCACGCAGCCGCGCGGGAGTCTCTCGACGTATGAGTGAGTGGCCCTGGGAGTACGACCCCGACGAGGCCCACGTCATCGGCGACGAGAACCGGCCCCCTCCGGCGTTCGTCGCCGAGGTCGAGGAGCAAGCCTGGGAGCTCGCCAGGGCGGCCGAGGCTTCGTTGGCACGCAAGCACCGTGCCGTGAGTAAGCAGTGAGCCACTCGGAGTTTCGACCGGACCGGCGGCAGGACGGGTTCCTTCTCCCGTTGTCACCCCCTGGCCCTGAGCTCTGTCTTCAAGACCTTCCCGCTCGCGTTCCGCGGCAGCTCCGTCACGAACTCGAACTCCCGCGGAACCTTGTAGTTCGCCATCTCCCGCCGGGACCACGCGATGAGATCGTCCGCCGTCAGCGTCGAACCCGCCCGCCGTACCGCGTACGCCTTGCCCACCTCGCCCAGCCGCCCGTCGGGGATGCCGATCACCGCGACGTCGGCGATGTCCGGGTGGAGGCCCAGGAGTTGCTCGATCTCGGCCGGGTACGCGTTGAAGCCGCCGACGATGAACATGTCCTTGATCCGGTCGGTGATGCGGAGGTTGCCCGCCTCGTCCAGGACGCCCACGTCGCCCGTGTGGAGCCAGCCGCCCGCGTCGAGGACCTTGGCCGTCTCGGCCTCGTCCTCGAAGTAGCCGCGCATGACGTTGTGGCCGCGGACCAGGACCTCGCCCGGTTCGCCCGGGGCGGAGGAGAGGACGCGGACCTCGGTGCCGGGGATCGCGCGGCCCGAGGTGGAGGCGATCGTTTCGGGGGCGTCGCCGCGGCGGCACATCGTGACGATGCCGGACGCCTCGGAGAGGCCGTACGCCGTGAGGACGGTCGCGATGCGGAGCTCGTTGCGGAGGCGTTCGACCAGGCGCAGTGGGACGACCGCCGCGCCGGTGACGACCAGGCGCAGCGCGGACAGGTCGTGGGCGTCGCGCGCCGGGTGGTCGAGGAGGGACTGGTGCAGGGTGGGCGGGCCCGGCAGTACGGATATGCGCTCCGACGCGATGTTCGCCAGGACCGTATCCACGTTGAAGACGGGCTGCGGGACCATCGTCGCGCCGCGCATCAGGCACGCGATGATGCCCGCCTTGTAGCCGAAGGTGTGGAAGAAGGGGTTCACGATCAGATAGCGGTCGCCCTCCCGCAGGCCTGCCAGCTCGCTCCAGATGTCGTAGCAGCGCAGGGTCTGCTCGTGGGTGATCACCACGCCCTTGGGCGCGCCCGTCGTGCCCGACGTGAAGATGATGTCCGAGGGGGACGAGGAGGCCACCGCGTCCGCCCTGGCCCGTACCTCCGACGCCGGCACCCCGTCGCCGCCCGCCAGGAAGTCCTTCCAGGTCCGGTAGTCCTCGGGGGCGCTGTCCGCCAGGACCACCACCTGTTCCAGGCAGGGCAGTTCCACCTCCGCGCGACGCAGCGAGGCCACGTACGACGTGCCGAGGAACGTGCCCGTGATGAAGAGCAGCTTGGCGCGGGAGCGTTCGAGGACGTACGCCGCCTCCGTCCCCTTGAAGCGGGTGTTCAGCGGCACGAGCACCGCCCCCGCCGACACCGCCCCGAGCGCGGAGACGATCCAGTCCAGCGTGTTCGGCGCCCACACCGCGACCCGGTCGCCCGGCTCCACGCCCGCCGCGATGCACGCCGCCGCCGCGCGCTCGACGCGCTCGCCCAGCTCGGCGTACGAGACGCGGGTACGGCCCTCGACGACGGCCTCCCGCTCGCCGAACCGTTCCGCGGCGCTCCGCACCAGCCTCGGGATGGAGCCCCACTCCAGGTCGCCGCGCATAGCTAACCCTCCCGCCGTCGGAGTCGCAGTAGCTGACTGTCCGTCAGATTAGCTGTACCCTCGCCCGCATGGCGAGCCTCAAGAGCCTCAAGGACGCAACAGCGATAGCCGGGATAGGACAGACCCGCTTCGCGAAACACCTCCCCGAATCCGAGAAGACCCTGGCCTGCCGGGCCGTCCTCGCCGCACTCGACGATGCGGGCATCGCCCCCGCCGAGGTCGACGCCTTCGCCTCCTACACCATGGAGGAGACCGACGAGGTGGAGGTCGCGAAGGCGGTCGGCGCGGGTGACGTCACCTTCTTCAGCAAGGTCGGGTACGGAGGCGGCGGCTCCTGCGCCACCGTCGCCCACCTCGCCGCCGCCATCGCGACCGGACAGGCGAGCGTCGGCGTCGCCTGGCGCTCACGCAAGCGCGGCTCCGGGCCGAGGCCGTGGAAGAACACGACGGTCCAGCTGCCCACTCCCGCACAGTGGACCCGCCCCTTCGGACTGCTGCGGCCCGCCGACGAGATCGGCATGCTGGCCCGGCGCTACATGCACGAGTACGGCGCCACCCGCGACCACCTCTTCAACGTAGCCCTCGCCTGCCGCAACCGCGCCAACCAGAACCCCGCCGCGATCATGTACGAGCGACCGCTGACCCGCGAGATGTACATGACCGCCCGCTGGATCAGCGAACCACTCTGCCTCTTCGACAACTGCCTGGAGACGGACGGGGCGCTGGCCTGCGTCATCGTCTCCGCCGAGCGGGCCCTCGACTGCCGGCAGAAACCCGTGTACGTGCACTCCGTCGCCCAGGGCCTGCCCGCCCAGCACCACGGCATGGTCAACTACTGGAACGACGACCCGCTCACCGGCCCCGCCTGGACCGCCGCCCGCCAGCTGTGGAAACAGGCCGACTTCGGACCCCAGGACGTGGACGTCGCCCAGATCTACGACGCGTTCACGCCCCTCATCCCGCTCTCCCTCGAGGGGTACGGCTTCTGCGGACGCGGCGAGGGCGCGGCGTTCACCGAGGGCGGCGCGCTCGAGATCGGCGGGCGGCTGCCCGTCAACACCGGTGGCGGCGGGCTCAGCGAGGCGTACGTCCATGGCTTCAACCTCATCAACGAGGGCGTGAAGCAGCTGCGCGGCAGTTCCACCGCCCAGGTGCCGGACGCGGCAACGTGCCTGGTCACCGCCGGCGAGGGCGTTCCGACTTCAGCCGTACTTCTGAGGAGTTGAGCTGACAGATGACAGATTCTGACGTTGGCTATCTGGCACCCGTCGTCGATGACGACGGTGCGCCCTTCTGGGAGCACGCCGCCCGCGACGAACTCCGTGTCCAGGCCTGCGCCTCCTGCGGCGAACTGCGCTTCCCGCCCCGTCCCTGCTGCCCGCGCTGCCAGTCGTTCGACAGCGAGTGGCGGCGGATGAGCGGGCGCGGCCGGATCTGGTCGTACGTCCTGCCGCATCCGCCGCTCCTGCCCGCGTACGCCGAGCAGGCCCCGTACAACGCGGTCGTCGTCGAGCTGGCCGAGGCGCCGCACATCCGGCTCGTGGGCAATGTGGTGGCCGCGCCGGACGCGCCGCTGAACTCGGTCGATCCGGCGCGACTGCGGATCGGGGCGGCGGTGAAGGTGGCGTTCACCGAGCTCCCCGACGGGACGACCGTGCCGCGCTGGCTGCTGGAGCGCACATGAGCATCCGGGTGGAGACGGACAAGGACACCGGGGTCGCCGTCGTCACGCTCGACCGGCCCGGCAGGCACAATGCGATCGATCTGGCGATGGCGCACGAACTGGGCCGGATCTGGCGCGGGTTCAGGTACGACGACACGGTGCGGGCCGCCGTGGTGACGGGCGCGGGGACGCGGGCGTTCTGCACCGGGATCGACCGCGGCACCGAGGTGCCGCAGCCGTCGTCCCCCTACTCGATCGACGATCCGCTGCTCACGATCGGCCCGAAGGCGAACGACCTGTGGAAACCCGTCATCGCGGCGGTCCGCGGGCTGGCGTGCGGCGGGGCGTTCTATCTGCTGGGCGAGGCGGAGTTCGTGGTCGCCGCCGAGGACGCGGAGTTCTTCGATCCGCATACGACGTACGGCATGGTCAGCGCGTACGAGTCCGTCCACATGGCGATGCGGATGCCGTTCGGGGAGGTGGCCCGGATGGCGCTGATGGGGACGGCCGAGCGGGTCTCGGCCCGGCGTGCGTACGAGACGGGGCTGGTCAGCGAGGTGACGGCGCCCGGTGAGGAGGTCGCTGCGGCGATCCGGTGCGCGGCGGTGATCGCGTCGTACCCGACGGAGGCCGTACAAGGGACGGTACGGGCCGTCTGGTCGGCGAAGGAGGCGGCACGGACGCAGGCCCTCGCACACGCCCCGCACCTGATCGCGCTCGGGAACCTGCCGCCGGAGCGGCAGGCCGAGCTGTTCACGGGCGGGCGGGGCAGGGGCGCGTACCGGGTGCGTTAGGAGAGCTTGGGGGTGCGGGTCGCGCTGACGACCTTGCAGTCCCGGAAATCGGTGCCCTTGCCGGAGCCGGTGTAGGGGGCGCTCGCCTCCCTGTCGTACCACTGGCCCGCCGCGACCGTCACGTCGTCGATCTTCGCGACGAGCGGCACGTTCGGGTCGTCACCCTGGAAATGCACCGTGATGTCGTAGGTCTGGTCGACGGCGGTCCTGTTGTTGATCAGGAGCTGGCCCCTGACGTTGACCGCTGCGGGGTCGATGGAGCAGTACTTGATCTCCACTTCCCCCATGGCGGCGTCGACCGGGCCGGTCGGGCCGGCGTACGTGGGCGCGTCGGTGACATCACTGCCGCCGGACGCCGATCCGCCGCTGGTACCGATGTCGAGGTCGTCGTCATCGTCATGGCCGGAGTGGCTGCCGCCGATGCCGCTGCCTCCGCTGCTGGAACCGGAGCTGTGGTTGTCGTCGCAGCCCCCGCCGCGCGAGCCGCGGGCGCCGGTCAGCGTGATCAGGGCGATGCCGAGAACGGCGATCGCACGGACATGGCGCATCTTCACGATTCAACCCCCCGTTGAAAGTGCCGGTGTGGCGAGAAACAGCCCTTGTTTGACGGGCGCACGACACCATACAGCTCGCCGGAACCGCTCAGGAGCGGGTCGCGTACCCGGACCACCGGGCGTAGCGTCTGCTGCGAGAGGAGGCCGGGAATGGTGCGCAACGTCATCGGCTCGGTGCTCGCTCTCGCCGGAGCGACGGCCGCCGTCCTGAGCCCCTTCCGTGCCTGGTACGACGGCCGTCACGGCAGCGACTACCGCATCGACGACCTGTTCCGGGGGATCACCGACGCGGAGACGACGGTGGGGACGTCGATCCTGCTGCCGTTCGCGTTCGCGGCGCTGGTGACCCTGGTGGGGGTGATGCTGCGGTCGCGGTGGCTGGTGGCACTGGCCGGGCTGGTCGTGCTCGGCTTCACGGTCCTGTGGATGGTGCGCCAGGGGCAGGCCGCGGGCAGCCTGACGGTCGGCGGTGACGGGCCGGTCCTCGGTGACGGGGTCGCGAACGCGCTCGGGGGCGGCGTCCTTCTGCTGCTGGGCTCGGTGGTGATGAGCGGGCGCGCTCCCAGGCTCGAACCGGCGGAGGAGCCCGGGCCCGCGTATCCGTCCGCCGGCCCTGAGGCGTACGCACCGTACGAGCCGTACGAGCCGTACGGCTGGGCGCCGCGGCCCGGGGACACGCAGCCCCTGCCCACGAATCCGCCGGGCCCGACGGACCCGACGGCACCGCGCCGCCCGCGCCGGGACCCGTACGGAGCAGGTCCACCCCAGGACCCGTTCCGTGACGATCCGTTCCGTGACGATCCGTTCGGCGACGGCAGACGACAGCGGTAGGGGCTTCGCCCCCACGCCCCGGCCCCGGGATGTGCCCGGTACCGTCCGGCCGGCCCGGGTGTCCGTCCTCGAACGCCGGACGGCCGGACGGGCTGAGCGCGGCCGGCCCGGCGTCAGCGGGCCGCCGGGGTGCCGCGGCCCGTGGCCGTGCCCTTGACCGCGTCCAGTGCGTAGACGCAGCGGTCCTTCGAGCAGGCGTACACGACGCCGTTCCGCGCGACCGGCGAGCCGGTGATCTCGCCGCCGGTCGCCAGCTTCCAGCGCAGCTGTCCCCCGCCGGCGTCCAGCGTGTAGAGCACGTGGTCGGCGGAGCCGAAGTGGACCCGGCCGTCCGCGACGACGGGGGTGCCGATGACCTCTCCCCCGGCCGCGAACCGCCACTTGGGCGTGCCGGTGACCGCGTCCAGTGTGTACAGCGCGCTGCCGCTGCCGACGTGGATGTTGCCGTCGGCGACGAGGACCGGCTCGATCGACTGGCGGGACTCGGTGGCGATGCGCCAGCGGTCCTTGCCGGTCGTGGCGTCGAGTGCGTACACGGTGCCGAGGTAGTCGGCGAGGTACACGCCGCCGCCGGTCACGGCGGGGCCCGGGGCGTAGGCGGGCGGTGAGAGGAAGACCGCGGGTGCCTCGAAGTGCCAGCGCACATGGCCGCCGGCGGTGTCGACGCAGAGCACCCGGGTGCCGGCCGCGATGTACGTGCACCCGTCCGGTGCCTGGTTCACGCGGACCGGTACGCCGCCGCAGGAGGCGGCGTCGCCGACGGGGTAGGACCAGCGTTCCGCGCCGGTGCGGGCGTCGAGGGCCTGGAGCCGGGCGTTGCGCCATACGTAGACGGTGTCGTCGAACAGCGCGGGCCCGGCCTCGGGGGTCTCGAAGTCGGTCTGGGCGCCGGTGATCTCCCACAGCTTCTCGCCGTTGGACGCCTCCCAGGCCTGGGCGCCGCCGCCGCGGGTGCCGGTGACGACGGTGCCGCGGGCGGCCTTGAGGGAGTAGACCCAGGCGTCGGTCCCCAGCCGCCAGCGCTCGCTGCCGTCCGTGGCGTCGAGGGCGTACAGCGTGGGTCCGTCGGACGCGTGGATACGGCCGCCGGTGACGGCCATCGCCCAGGCCACGTCCCGGGTCTTGAACTGGCGGCGGCCGCTGGCCACGTCCAGGGCGTGCACCTCGAAGGAGGTGACGTAGAGCAGGTCCCCGTCCACGACGGGGGTGCCCCAGACGTCGTTCGACATCCGGAACCGCCAGGGCCGCCAGCGCGCAGGGCCGTCGGCGCCCGGCGCGGGCACGGGGACGGGCGGTGCGGCGTGGGCGGTGGGGGCTGTGGGGGCGGGCATGGCGCTGGTGGCCGCCTCGTTGCCGCCGGGGGCGCGGACCCAGCCGGTGGCGGGGCCGGCGTCGGCGGCGACGGACCCGCGGGCGTCGGCGACGCGTGGGCCCGGGCCGATCGGGACCTTGGCGCCGGCGAGGCGCACGGGGCCGTCGGGGACGGGGGCGGACGCGGGGGTGCCGTCCTGGCGGGCCGGTCCGGGGCGGGGGTCGTTGCCGCCGCGCCAGGCCGCGTCCCAGTCGGACGCGGCGTCGGGCGCACGGCCCGGTCCGGGGGGCGCGGGAGGTGTCTCGGGCCGGCGCCCGCCGCCTCCCGCAGCCGCGCCTGCGCCGGTGCTCGGCAGCCGTCCTCCGCGCCGCTGTTCGATCATCGACACGGCACTTCCGGGCAGCCACGCGGATGCCGTGCCGCTGTCGTCGCTGCCGGAGGAGAAGAGGTGGGGTGCGAGCTGTGCCTGCAGGTCCTCGGGGCTGGGCCGCAGCCCGGCCTCCATCTGCATGCAGGATTCGATGAGCGGTCGCAGCTCGTCGGGCAGCCCGGCGAGGTCGGGGCCTTCGCGCAGCAGCATGAAGACGGTCTCGACGGGGTTGGCGCCGTGGAAGGGGGCGTGCCCGGTCGCCGCGAAGACGAGGGTGGAGCCGAGCGAGAAGACGTCGCTCGCGCCGGTCACGCTGCGCGAGTCGCGGGCCTGCTCGGGCGACATGTAGGCGGGGGTGCCGACGGCAACGTTCGTCATGGTCAGGCGGGTGTTGGACACCCCGGACGCGATGCCGAAGTCGATCACGCGGGGGCCGTCCTCGACGACGAGGACGTTCGACGGCTTCAGGTCACGGTGGACGAGCCCTGCGCCGTGGATGGACTGCAGGGCCTCGGCGATTCCGGCGGCGAGCCAGCGCACCGCCTGGGCCGGGAGCGGCCCGCACTCGTTCACTATCTCTTCGAGCGAGGGCGCGGGCACGTACGCGGTGGCGAGCCACGGCACGGCGGCGCGCGGGTCGGCGTCCACGACGGCCGCGGTGTAGAAGCCGGAGACCGCTCGCGCGGCCTCGACCTCGCGCGTGAAGCGGACGCGGAAGAGCTGGTCCTCGGCGAGCTCCGTGCGCACCGTCTTGATCGCCACGCGCCGGCCGGACGCCGACCGTGCGAGATAGACCAGCCCCATGCCGCCGGCTCCGAGCCGTCCCAGCACCTCGAAGGGGCCGATCCGCCTCGGGTCGTGCTGCGTCAGCTGCTCCACTTCGCCTGCCACCTCCCCGTACGGGCCATGCAGTACGGCCCCGTCGCCCCTGATTGTTCCTGCCGGAGGACGCGGTTGCGAACCCGGGGGCGTTCCGGGGTGTCTCGGGTTATTTTGACGGCTCGGCGCGGACTATTTGGACTGCTCGGCGAGAACGGCGAAGGCGGCGCCCTGGTTGTCCGTCAGGACCGCCATCCGTCCGTACGGGATGTCGAAGGGCGGTGCCGTGACCCGGCCGCCGAGGTCGGTCAGCGTTTCCACGGTCCCGTCGCAGTCCGCCACGGAGAAGTAGACGAGGAAGTGTGCGGGCATCTCGGCCGGGAACGCGTCGGTGATGACGCTGCGGCCGCCGATCGCGGTGTCCTCGCCCGGTTCGGTGCCGGCCGGCGACCACATCAGATAGTCGACGCTCTCGTCGGGCAGGGGGGTGCCCTGGAAGCCGAAGACGTCGGCGTAGAAGTGGTCGACGGCCTCCTTCTCCCTTGTGTAGACCTCGGTCCAGCAGAACGAGCCGGGGGTGCCCTGGACCTCGAAGCCCGCCTGCTCCCCCTTCTGCCAGAGCCCGAACACGGCGCCGCCGGGGTCCGCGGCCAGTGCCATGGTGCCGAGGCGGCCCACCGGCACCGGGGCCGTGATCACCTGGCCGCCGGCTTCGCCGATCCTGGTGGCGGTCCTGGCGGCGTCGTCGGTGGCGAGGTAGACGCCCCAGGTCGTGGGCATGCGGCCGTCCCGTTTGGGCACGAGGGCGGCGACGAGTTTTCCGTCGAGGAAGGCCTCGGTGCCGTGGCCGTGCCGCTCGGCCGCGTCCTTGTCGTCCCGGCCGTAGGTCCACCCGAACAGGTCGCCGTAGAAGCGCTTGCCCGCCTCGAGATCGGGCAGCTGGGCGTCCACCCAGCAGGGCATGCCCTCGGTGAATGCGGCCATGGCCTGACCCCTTCCTGCGCTGCCTTGCACTGGGTGCGCTGCCTGCGCTCCTGTACGTCCCGCACGCGGAGTGTGATGCCAGTCACAGTCAAGCGGAGAGCGGGGCGCGCCGCACGCAGGAGGGGTTGATCGTTGAGTTGTCCACCGAAGTTATCCACAGGCTGTTGATAACACTATTAGCCCACACGAGGGACGCACCCCATTTGCAGTCGGCCGAATCGCGCGCCGATCACCCCTCGGTAAGCTGACGGCATGACAGGACAAGTACGCACCGTCGACGGCCGCGTGGCCGGTCGGCGCGGCCAGGCGACGCGGCAGAAGCTGCTCGACTGCCTCAGCGAGATGCTCAGCTCCTCGCCGTACCGGGACGTCAAGGTCATCGACGTGGCCCGCAAGGCGGGTACCTCCCCCGCGACCTTCTACCAGTACTTCCCGGACGTCGAGGGCGCGGTCCTCGAGATCGCCGAGGAAATGGCCGACGAGGGCGCCGGGTTGACGGCACTCGTGTCCGGCCGTTCCTGGGTCGGCAAGGCCGGCTGGCAGACCGCCGAGGAACTCGTCGAGGGCTTCCTCGACTTCTGGCGCAAGCACGACGCGATCCTGCGCGTCGTGGACCTCGGCGCGGCCGAGGGGGACAAACGGTTCTACAAGATCCGTATGAAGATCCTGAACTCGGTCACCAACTCCCTTACGGAGTCGGTGAAGGAGCTCCAGTCCAAGGGCAAGGTCGACAAGGACGTGAGCCCGGCGGCGATGGCCGGCTCACTGGTCGCGATGCTCGCGGCGGTGGCCTCGCACCAGAAGGGCTTCCAGACCTGGGGTGTGAAGCAGGCCGAACTGAAGCCGAATCTGGCGCTGTTGGTGCACCTGGGTATCACGGGCAAGAAGCCCACGAAGTAGCGACCGGACCCCGATCACGGGCGCGCCCACGCCAGTCCTGTCACACGGGCGCGCCCGCACTGCGGGGCTCACCCGCGACGTGTCAGCCGGAACAGTCTGATCTCGCGCTCCACCCTCGCCTGGTACGTCGCGTACGGCGGCCAGAAGGCGAGCACCGCCCGCCACGCCTCCTCCCGCTCCTTCCCGGTGAGGAGTTCCGCGCGTACGGGGACGTCCTCGCCCTTCCAGCTGACCTCCGCGTCCGGGTGCTCGAGCAGGTTCGCCGTCCACGCCGGATGGCCCTCGCGCCCGAAGTTGGAGCCGATCAGGATCCAGGTGCCGGTCCCCTCCTCCGGCATGCAGGCGAGCGGGGTGCGGCGCGGCAGGCCCGATCGCGCTCCTCGTGCGGTGAGCACGACTCCGGGCAACATCTGGGCGCTGAGCAGGATCTTTCCGCGGGTGAGGCGGTGGAAGGCGCGGTCCATGGCCGGGATGAAATGCGGGGCGATCTTGGCGAAGGCGCGGGTCGAGGACACCTTCTGCACCAGGCGGGCTCCGGGGGGCATCAGACGGCCACCGCCTCTCGGGTGAGCGGGTCCCCGGCGCCGCCGGCGAAGAGGCCGGCCGACTCCGCCGCGCGGGCGCGCAGCCGGTGGACCGGGCCGAGGAGCAGCTCGTCGGAGGCGGCCCGCTTGAAGTAGAGATGCGCTTCGTGCTCCCAGGTGAAGCCGATGCCGCCGTGCAGCTGGATGGCCTCGCCGGCGACGGTCCGTAGCACTTCGAGGCACTGGGCGAGGGCGAGGGGGCCGGCGTCCGGGTCCCATGCCGCGTAGTACGCCGCCGAGCGTGCCGCCTGGACCCGTACGTACAGATCGGCCAGGCGGTGCTTGACCGCCTGGAACGAGCCGATGGGCCGGCCGAACTGCTCGCGCCCCTTCACGTGCTCGACGGTGCGGTCGAGGGCGGACGCGGCCGCGCCGACGGCCTCGGCGGCGAGCAGCGCGGCGGCGGTCCGGCCCGCGGCGGCGAGCGCGGCGGGCACGTCCGCGTCCGCGTCGTCGCCCAGCAACTCGGCCGGGGTGTCGCGGAGTTCGACACGGGCCTGGGGCCGCGTCTCGTCGAGGGTCGTCCAGCGGGTGCGGGCCAGGCCCTCGGCATCGGCGGTCCGGACGAGGAAGAGCAGGGTGCGGCCCCGCGCGAAGCCTCCGGCGTGCGCGGCGACGAGGAGCAGCCCGGCGCTGTGGCCGTCGAGGACCTGCTCGGCCTCTCCGAAGAGCAGCCAGCCGTCGCCCTCGGGCGCGGGCCTCGCCTGGACGCCGCCGGCCCGGCCGCCTCCCGCCCACGTCCCGTCCGCGTTGTCCCCGGTGAGCCCGAGCGCCGTGGCGAGGCTTCCGCCGGGGACGGCGAGGGCCGCGGTGAGCGATCCGCCGGCGATGCGCGGCAGCAGCGCGGCGCGCTGCTCGCCGCTGCCGAGCGAGGTGATCAGCGGCGCGGCCAGTCCGGCGGTGGCGAACAGCGGCGTGGGCACCAGTGCCCGCCCGGCCTCCTCGAAGGCGAGCGCGAGCTCCACGGTGCCGCCGCCTGCGCCTCCGTACGCCTCGGGCAGCGCGAGCCCGGGCAGCCCGAGCTCGTCGGCGAGCCGCGTCCACAGCGCGGGGTCGTACCCGGGCCCGGAGTCGCCGGGGGCGGGTCCCGGGGGCGCGCCCCGGGACAGCGCGGCGCGCAGGGTGCGGCGGATGGCGGACTGCTCCGGGGTGAAGGCGGCGTCCATGGGCTCCCCTCCCTAACTGACGGGGCGTCATGTTAGGCGGGGTGGCCCCAGAAGCACAGAGCCCGGCTCAGCAGACTTCGCCGGGCCCGGCCACGGTCGCCTTCAGCAGATCCCGCACGAGGGCGAAGTCGACCTTCTCGGTGCGCCGGAAGCGCAGGCACCCCCTGCCCATGTCCTGGTCGGCGAGCCGGTCCTCGAAGCCTTCCCGCACGTCCGGGCGCATCAGATAGAAGGAGATGTACTGCTTCTGGTTGGCGAAGGCGATCTCGGGCTCGCCGCCCGGGCGGCGGTAGGCGGGCATGCCGTACGCCATCACCTCTTCGTAGCCGTCGAGCTCGGTACGGCACAGCTCGCGGATACGGACGAGGACCGTCAGCCGGTCGGACTCCGCCACCTCCGCGAGGTAGCCGTCGACGTCTTCCGCAGTGGATCGGGGCATGCCGCGAGCGTACCGCCGGGCGGCACGGCCTCATGGTCCGCCGCAGGACCCGGCCGTCGCCGCGGCCGTCCCCGGGTATCCGCATCTGATATACCGTCAGATTCATGCCTTCCAGCCCGCGCACTCGCGCCCCCCGCAAGGTCGCCGTCGTCGGCATATCCCTCTCGGACTGCGGCCGCGTCGACGGACCGACCCCCTACGCCCTGCACGCCCAGGCCGCCCGCCGCGCACTCGCCGACTCCGGGCTCGACCGCGGCGTCGTCGACGGCCTCGCATCGGCCGGGCTCGGCACGCTCGCCCCGGTCGAGGTGGCCGAGTACCTCGGCCTGCGGCCCCGCTGGGTGGACTCCACCGCCGTCGGCGGCGCCACCTGGGAGGTGATGGCCGCGCACGCCGCGGACGCCATCGCCGCGGGCCACGCCGACGCCGTCCTGCTCGTCTACGGATCCACCGCCCGCGCCGACATCCGCGCCGGGCGCCGCACCTCGAACCTCTCCTTCGGCGGGCGGGGGCCGCTGCAGTTCGAGGTGCCGTACGGGCACACGCTGATCGCCAAGTACGCCATGGCCGCCCGCCGTCATATGCACGAGTACGGCACCACCCTGGAGCAGCTCGCCGAGGTCGCCGTCCAGGCGCGGGCGAACGCGTCGCACAATCCCGAGGCGATGTTCCGCGACCCGATCACCGTGGACGAGGTCCTGGGCGGCCCGGTGATCGCCGACCCGTTCACCAAGCTGCACTGCTGCATCCGCAGCGACGGCGGCTGCGCGGTGCTGCTGGCGGCCGAGGAGTACGTACCGGACACGGCGAAGGCGCCGGTGTGGGTCCTCGGCACGGGTGAGCACGTCTCGCACACCGCGATGTCGGAGTGGGAGGACTTCACGGTCTCCCCGGCGGCGGTCAGCGGGCGGCTGGCCTTCGAGCGGGCGGGGGTCGGGCCGCAGGACATCGACATCGCCGAGATCTACGACGCCTTCACGTACATGACGCTCGTGACGCTGGAGGACCTCGGGTTCTGCGCGAAGGGCGAGGGCGGGGCGTTCGTCGAGAAGGGCCGGCTGCGCCTGGACGGGGAGCTGCCCGTGAACACCGACGGCGGCGGGCTCTCCGCCTGCCATCCGGGGATGCGTGGACTGTTCCTGCTGGTCGAGGCGGTGCGGCAGCTGCGCGGCGAGGCGGGCGGGCACCAGGTGCGGCGGGCGGACGGGAGCGTGCCTGAGCTGGCGGTGGCATCCGGCACGGGGGGCTGGTTCTGCTCATCGGGGACGGTGGTGCTGGGCCGTTGAGCCGCACCCCGAAGAATCTATACGGCCGTCATAGACAGACGTATTAAACACTCGTATAGTCGAGGCAATCGGCAGGGCCGCACCGAGCGCGGCCCCGCAACGGATACCGGGAGCCTCGCCATGACGCAGAGCAGCACGAGCACGCCCCGCACCGCGACCCCCCTCCTCAACAGGACCGTCCTCATCTCCGGCGCGAGCGTCGCCGGCCCCGCGCTCGCCCTCTGGCTGCACCGCTACGGCTTCGCCCCGACCGTCGTCGAGCGCGCGCCCGAGCTGCGCACCGGGGGCTACAAGGTGGACCTGCGCGGCATCTCGATCGACGTGTGCGAGCGGATGGGCATCCTCGACGACGTGCGCCGCCACTCCACCGACATGGCCGGCGGCTCCTACGTCGACGGCGCGGGCCGCACCATCGCCGAGCTGCCCGCCGAGATCTTCGGCGGCCGCGTCGAGGGCGACGACGAGATCATGCGCGGCGAACTGGCGCGGATCATGTACGAGAAGACCCGCGACGACGTCGAGTACCTCTTCGGCGACTCGATCGCCGCCCTCGACGAGGACGCGGACGGCGTCACCGTCACCTTCGAGTCCGGCACGGTCCGCCGCTTCGACCTCGTCGTCGGCGCCGACGGACTGCACTCGAACACCCGGCGGCTCGTCTTCGGGGACGAGAAGCAGTTCACGCGCCACCTCGGCGCCTACATCTCGATCTTCACCGCCCCCAACGACCTGCGGCTCGACCGCTGGGAGACCTACCACGCCCTGCCCGGGAAGCTGGTGTGCGCGTACAGCTCCAGCGGCGAGACGTCCGCCAAGAACTTCCTCGTCTTCCGCTCGCCAGAGCTCGCCCACGACCACCGCGACGTCGCGCGGCAGAGGCAGCTGCTCGCCGAGGCCTTCGCGGGCGACGGGTGGGAGATCCCGCGGATGCTCCAGAACGCCCGGGCCGCCGACGACTTCTACTTCGACTCCCTCACGCTGATCGAGATGGACCGCTGGTCGAAGGGGCGGGTCGTGCTGCTCGGCGACGCCGCGCACTGCGCGTCACCCGCGTCGGGGCAGGGCACGGGCCTCGCCCTGACCGGGGCGTACGTCCTGGCCGGTGAACTGGCGGCGGCGCGCGGCGACCACACGGCCGCGTACGAGAACTACGAGCGGGTGATGCGGCCGGGCATCGAGATGAACCAGCGGTTCGCGGAACGGTTCGCCAAGGAGATGACCGTCGCGTCGCGCCGGGGCATCGCGATGCGGCTGTGGATGCTGCGCGTCCTGCCGCGCACACCGTGGCGGAACCTCGTCGCGAAGAAGATCCGCGAGGACATCCAGAAGGCGGCCCGGGCGGTCCCGGTCAAGGACTACTCGGAGTACGCCGCCGGCCCGACGCCCCTCACCGCGTAGACGGAGCGCCGCGCGCGTCCACGGCTCCCGCGGTCCGCCGTACGGCACAGTGAGGACCGACGACGTACCGGCGTACCGCGTCCGCGCGTGCCCGGGGAGACCGTGGAACAACCGTGGAACCGCGCGAAGGAGACCCCGATGGCCCTGACCCGTGAAGAGTGCGAGCAGTTCCTGGCCCGGCCGCACGTCGCCGCGCTGGCGGTGGCGGCCGGTCCGGAGCGGGGGCCGCTCACCGTGCCGATCTGGTACCAGTACGAGCCGGGCGGCGAGGTCTGGATCATGACCGGGGCCGGCTCCCGCAAGAACAAGCTCATCAGCGCCGCGGGACGGTTCTCGCTCCTGGTCGACCAGCTCGAACCCACCATCCGCTACGTCTCCGTCGAGGGCCCGGTGACCCGCACGGACCCCGCGACCCACGAGCTGCTCCGGGAGGTCTCGGCCCGCTACCTCCCGGCGGACAAGGTCGACGGCTACGTCGACTTCGCCGAGAAGAACCACGGCGAGCAGGTGGTGATCCACATGCGGCCCGAGCGGTGGCTCTCGACGGACCTGGGCAAGCTCTGAACCTGTGAAGATCGGCGCATGACACACCAGCACGAGCCCCACGACGCCGACGCCTTCCACGAGGTGCTCAGATCCCTGCCGGTCTGGGACACCGAACTGCCCGCCTTCGCACCGGACACCGCGCCCGGCGAACCCCTGCCGCTCTTCCGGCGGTGGTTCGTCGAGGCCGCGGCGGCCGGTCAGCCCGAGCCGCACACGATGTCGCTGGCAACCGTCGACGAGGACGGCCGCCCGGACGTCCGGACCCTGATGCTGCACGACGCGGACGAGCGCGGCTGGCACTTCGCCTCCCACGCCACCAGCGCGAAGGGCCGTCAGCTCGCCGCTCGCCCGGAGGCCGCGCTCGGCTTCTACTGGCCTGCGCAGGGCCGCCAGATCCGGTTACGGGGACGGGTGGTGCCGGGCACGCCGAAGGAGGCGTACGACGATCTCCACGCGCGCTCGACGGGCGCACTGGCCGCGGCGCTGGTGGGCCGGCAGAGCGAAGTGCTCGCCGACTACGGGGACTTGGTGCGGGCGAGCGAGGCCGCCTGGGAGCGGGCCGCGGCCGAGCCGGATGCCGCGGCCGGCACCTGGACGGTCTACGTGCTCGACCCAGCCGAGGTGGAGTTCTTCCAGGGCGACGCGCGCCGCAGGCACGTACGGCTGCGCTACCGGCGCGAAGGGGACGGCTGGGTGAGGGAGTTGCTCTGGCCGTAGTGCCGTAGTCCCGTAGTGCCGTAGTCCCGTAGCGGGCCGGTGGCGGTCATCCGCGGACGGAAAAACGGCCCCTTCCGGCCTACACCCGACGGACCATTCGTCACGCCGGTCCGTACGCCTGCGGTCGGAGGAACACCGTCCCGTCGATGGATTCGCGCGAACTCCCTTACAGGGAGGGTGGATGGGACCAGCCACCCCCCTCACAAGGACCGACATCATTGTGCGAACAGGACGAATAGCGCGAACAGCGCCCCTCATGGCCGTGACCGCCCTCGCGACCCTCGTGCCCGCGCTCGCGCCCGCCACGGCCTCCGCGGCCGCCCCAGCTGCCCCCGCGGCCGCGGACCCGCTGAAGCCGTACCTGCAGCAGAAGCCCCGGTGGCAGCGCTGCGACGCCGAGAGCCCCGCCGCCTTCCAGTGCGCGACCGTCAAGGTGCCGCTCGACTACAGCCGCCCCGGCGGCAAGAAGATCGGCATCGCGATATCGCGGATGAAGGCGAGCAGCGCCCGGGAGCGTCGCGGCGCTCTCCTGCTCAACCCCGGAGGCCCCGGCGGGGAGGGCCTCGGCATGCCCCTCTTCCTGGCATCCGAGCTGCCCACGGCCGTGAAGAAACGGTACGACCTCGTCGGATTCGATCCGCGGGGCGTCGGGCAGAGCTCGCCCGTCAGCTGCGGACTGACCGACGACGAACGCAACTGGCAGCGCCCGTACAAGTCGGCGACGTTCGCGAAGGACGTGCAGTGGGCCCGTACGGTCGCCGCGAAGTGCGAAGCCAGGGGCGGCGACAAGCTGCGGCACCTCACCACCCGCAACACCGCCCGCGACATGGACGTGATCCGGAGCGTGCTGGGCGAGAAGAAGATCTCCTACCTGGGGTACTCCTACGGCACGTATCTCGGCGCCGTCTACACGCAGATGTTCCCCCGGCGCGCCGACCGGTTCGTCCTGGACAGCGCCGTCGACCCCCAGCGGGTCTGGCGGGGCATGATCCAGGTGTGGGCGGAGGGCGCCGAGCCCGCGTTCACGAGGTGGAGCGAGTGGACCGCCCGGCGCGCCGCGACGTACCAGCTGGGTGACACCCCGGCCGCGGTCCGCAAGACCTTCTGGGATCTGGTCGCCCAGGCCGACCGCAAGCCCATCGACTTCGAAGGGACGCCCCTCACCGGCGACGACATCCGTGCCGGGCGGGCGGTGTTCTTCAGCGTCCGCGAGGCCGCCGAGTCGGTCGCCGCCCTGAAGAAGGCCGCCGAGGGCACGAGGCCGGCCCCCGCCACCCGGTCGCCCAGGTCGACCCCGCCCCCGGCTCCGCCCGCGTTCGGCCGTGCCGTTCCCCCGGACAACGGCGAGGCGAGCTTCTGGGCCGTGGTGTGTGCCGACAGCCGGTCCTGGCCGCGGGATCCGGAGCAGTACCGCCGTGACGCGATCCGCGACAAGGCCAGGTATCCGCTCTACGGCGACTTCGCGTCGAACATCATGCCGTGCGCGTTCTGGAAGAACGGCAGTGAGCCCGCCACCACGGTGGACAACAAGGTCGGTGCGCTGATCCTGCAGAACGAGTGGGACTCCCAGACGCCTCTGACCAGTGGCCAGGGCCTGCACCGGGCCCTGAAGGGCTCGCGGATGGTCACGGTCGCCGGCGGGGAGGGCCATGGCATCTACGGCTCCAAGTCCTGCGCCGACAAGACCGCCACGGCCTACCTGACCACCGGCAGGCTCCCGGCCAAGGACCTGACCTGCCAGGCCGCCGCCGGGCGGGAGCAGGGAGCCCTCAGGCTTCCGGTGCCCACGCCTCCGGGGATCCCGGGCATGCACGGACGCTTCTGATCGGGCTCCGACCGGGTTGATCCGCCCCTGCCCGGTGGCGGGGGGGGGGGGGGTGTTGCGGGGGAGGAACCCCGCCCGCCCGCTTTCCTCCTGGGCCCCCCCCCCATCCCGCGTTGCCCTTTGCTTTCGTTCTGTGCGCCGCTAGTTTGTTTCTCCCCCCTTCTCCCCCCCCCC
>NZ_JBHWKX010000011.1:39467-74996 GCF_042730885.1 Streptomyces sp. NPDC059909 | reverse complement strand
GCCCACGCTCCAGGGGATCTCGGGCATACACGGACACTTGGGATGGGGCTCAGCCGGGTGGGGTCCGCCCTTACCGGGGGGCGATGGGGGGCTTCCGTAGAAGGAACCCCCACGTCGCATGCCGTGCGTCCGTGAGGCCCGCCTCAGCGGATGCTCGGCTCGGCCGTGTAGTCCGGCAGATCGATGGTGCTGCTGACCTTCTGCCCTTCCCTGAGCATCCAGTTGAGGAAGAAGGGCCGGCTCAGCATCCAGTTGCGCAGCCGCAGCGCGGTTCTGCTGCCGGGGGCGAGGAACGGGCCCGTGCGGTCGCCGCCCTTCTGGCAGCCCTCGGCGTAGCCGCGCACGAGGTTCTCGTAGCGGACGAATGCCGTCGTGTGGTCGCCGTCGCCGCCGTCGGCCCCGTACGCGCGGGCGAGTTCTCCGGCGAGCACGTACGCGGCCACGATGCCCGTCCCCGTACCCATGCCGCCGATGGTGGCGCCGCAGGCGGCGTCGCCGACCAGGGCGACGCGGCCCGTGGACCAGGTCTCCACGTCGGCGCGGCTGATCGAGTCGAAGTAGAGGTCCGTGGCGTCCTCCAGTGAGGCGAGGAGCCTCGGCACCTCCCAGCCGAGGCCCGCGAAGGCGTCCGTGATCAGGGCCTTCTGCTGCTCCGGGTCGTGCCGGTCGTACGTCAGCTCGTCGGAGGCGAAGACGAAGAAGGCGCCGACCCGGTCCGGGTTGCGGCGGTCCGCGCCGACGGAGGCGAGACGGCCGGGGACGTTGTAGCCGATGGAGCCCTCGCCGGAGCCGGCGCCGAGGTGGTTGGGCAGGCTCCAGGTGGCGGCGTAGTGGCCGAGGTGGCGGACGTACTTCTCCTCGGGTCCGAAGGCGAGCTGCCGGACGTTGGAGTGCAGCCCGTCCGCGCCGATGACCAGGTCGAACGCACGGGGCGCGCCGTGGCGGAAGGCGACGCGCACCCCGTCCTCGGTCTGTTCGAGCCGGGTGACGGTGTCCCCGAAGACGTACTCGGCGTGCGGGAGGCTGTGTTCGTAGAGCACGCGCGAGAGGTCGCCGCGGAGGACCTCGATGTCGCCGCCCGCGAAGTCGGCGGGCAGGAACAGCTGCCGCTTTCCGCGCTCGTCGACGAAGAGCATCGGGCTGCCGCCGGTCCGGATCCGGCGCAACTCGGCCAGCACGCCCGTCCGTTCCAGCACCGTCAGGTGGGTGTCGCCGCGGAAGTCGACGGCCTGGCCGCCCTCGCGCAGGGCGGGGGCGAGTTCGACGACGGTGACCTCGAAGCCGTGTCGGCCGAGCCAGTACGCGAGCGCCGGACCGGCGATGCTCGCGCCCGAGACGAGGACCTTCTTGCCCATGGTTTCCACTCCCCCTAAAACTGTGTCCATCGGAAACTATTTCGTGCTGTGTACGGTAGACACAGTTTTCGGGCTTGGCAAGGGAGCGCAGTGATGACCGAGAATCCGGACGAGCTGGTACAGCTCCTCTGGGGCCCCCGTCCGCAGCCCAGGCGGGGCCCGAAGCCGGCGCTGAGCCTCCACCGCATTGCGCGGGCGGGCATCGGGATCGCCGACGAAGAGGGGCTCCCCGCCCTGTCGATGCAGCGGGTCGCCGAGGTGCTGGGTTTCACGAAGATGTCGCTGTACCGGTACGTGCCGGGCAAGGCGGAGCTGGTCGCCCTGATGGTGGAGACCGCGATCGACGACGTGCCGGGAGAGGCGTCGGAGACGGCCGGGGCGTCGGCGGGAGCCGGGGCGTCGGCGGGGGCCGGGGCGTCGGAGACGGCCGGGTGGCGGGAGGCCCTCGCCGACTGGTCCCGCCGCCTCGTCACCGTCTTCCAGCGCCACCCCTGGCTGCTGGACGCCACGGTCGGCCCGCGGCTCATGGGCCCGAAGGAACTGGCCTGGATGGAGCGGGCCCTCGCCGCCCTGGACGGCACCGGCCTCACCGGCGGCGAGCGGATGGACGCGGTCGTCCTGCTCTCCAGCCACGTACGCGGCATCGCCCAACAGGCCCGAGCGGCAAGCCCCTCGGCCGCCCCCGAGGCGCAGTTCCACTCTGCCCTGGCCACTGTCCTGCACACCCACGGCGACCGCTACCCGGCCGTGCTCTCCGCGATGACCTCGTCGGCGGCCGAGCCCGACGGCCAGGACCAGGCCCTGGAGTTCGGCCTGGAGCGCATCCTGGACGGCTTGGGCGCGCTCATCACTCAGCGCGCCGATTGACCGACCGGTTGGGCAGCGGGACGGTGGCGGCCTCGGGTTCTCCCGAAGCTGATACCGGCGTCAGCGTTTCGCCGACGGCCGGAACACCGGCACCGCGACCCCGTCCTCGCCCGCCGTGCGGAAGGTCACCTCCAGCTCCATCCCGATCCGCAGGTCCGCCTCCGCACAGTCCACGACCTCGGTCATCATGCGCGGGCCCTCGGCGAGGTCGACGACGGCCGCCGTGTAGGGCGTACGGCCGGCGAAGGGCGGGAGGTCGTTGCGGTGGACGACGGACCACGTGTAGAGGGTGGCGCGCCCGCTCGCCCGCTCCCAGGCGACGTCCTCGCTCCAGCAGTACGGGCAGAACTCGCGCGGATAGTGATGGGCCCGCCCGCACCCGCCGCAGCGGCGGACCAGCAGCCGGCCGTCGGCCGCCGCGTCCCAGTAGGGCCGCGTGAAGTCGTCGATGTCGGGCGTCGCCGCGGTCCCGGGAGAGCTCACGTGAAGAGTCCCATCGCGTGGTCGAGGGACCAGGTCTGCCAGGACATCGCGAAGAGGGCGACGAGCGAGATCAGCGCCATCATCGCGTTCTGCCCCTGCTCGGCCCAGTCGTGGATCATCAGGACGAGATAGAGGAGATTGAGGACCAGCCCGCCGACCAGCGCGATCGGGGTGAGGAATCCGGCGATCAGGCCGAGGCCGAGGGCGAGCTCGGCGTAGACGACCACATGGGCCATGACCTTCGGGCGCGGTGCGACGACCGCGTCGAAGCCGGATCGCACCAGCTCCCAGCGGTGTTTCGCCGCGACGTCGGCGGCCCAGGCGATGCCGGTGCCGCGCTCGAACCAGCCCTTCTTGTCCTTGTGCCGCCAGCTCTCCAGCCACCACAGGCCGAGGCCGATGCGAAGGACGGCGAGCCATTCGGCGCCGGTGAGCCAGACGGTCTGCATTCCGGGGCCTCCCCTCCGAGATCTGACGGTACGTCAGTTCACCGGATGGGGCGTCGCCGCGCAAGAGGTCGGCGGCCGTGACCGATTCGCAATGGCGCGCCGTTACGCTGTGCGCTCATGCCCGATCACAGAGCCATGGACCTCACGAACGACCGCCCCGTCTACGTCGTCGGAGCGGGCCCCGGCGGCCTCGCCGTCGCGGCCGCGCTGCGCGAGCGTGGCGTACGGGCCGTGGTCCTGGAGAAGTCGGAGTCCGTCGGCGCGTCCTGGCGCGGCCACTACGACCGGCTGCACCTGCACACCACCCGGCGCCTGTCCGGACTCCCCGGCCTGCCCATACCGCGGAGGTTCGGGCGGTGGGTGTCGCGCGACAACGTGGTCCACTATCTGGAGAAGTACGCGGAGTTCCACGAGCTGGAACTGGTGACGGGCGTCGAGGTCTCCCGGATCGAGCCGGACGGCTCCGACTGGGTCCTGCACGCGTCCGGTGGCCGCCGTCTCACCGGCCGCGCGGTCGTCGTGGCCACCGGCTTCAACCACACCCCGCGCCTGCCGGACTGGCCCGGCCTGGTCACGTACGCGGGCGAGGTGCTGCACGCCTCCGCGTACCGCAACCCGGCCCCCTACGCGGGCAAGGACGTCCTGGTCGTCGGCGTCGGCAACACAGGCGCCGAGATAGCCGTCGACCTGGTGGAGGGCGGCGCCGCGCGCGTACGCCTGGCCGTCCGCACCGCGCCCCACATCGTGCGCCGCTCCACGGCGGGCTGGCCCGCGCAGCGCACCGGCATCCTCGTGCGCCGTCTGCCGGTGCGGCTGGTGGACGCGGCCGGCGGTCTGCTGGGGCGGATCTCCGTGCCCGACCTGTCCGCCCAGGGTCTTCCGCGGCCGGACACCGGCCTGTACTCCCGGGTCCTGCAGGGCGCCATCCCGGTCCAGGACGTGGGCCTGATCGACGCGGTCCGGGCGGGCCGCGTGGAAGTGGTCGCGGCCGTGGAGACCTTCGACGACTCCAAGGTCGCCCTGGCGGACGGCTCGCACCTCACACCCGACGCGGTGATCGCCGCCACCGGCTACACCCGCGGCCTGGAGCCCCTCGTCGGACATCTCGGTGTCCTGGACGACCGCGGGCGCCCGGTCGTCCACGGCGCCCGCACTCCAGAACAAGCACCCGGGCTGTACTTCACGGGCTTCACGAATCCGATCAGCGGGATGTTCCGCGAGATGGCGCTGGACGCACGGAAGATCGCGAAAGCTCTGGCCGACTAAACAGGTGTCCGGCCCTGACCAGCCCGCCTCGCACCGAGCCTCGCTGCGTGTTCGACTCGAACGGCCACCAGGGGCGGACACCCCTTCAACCTCTCGTACACCACCGCGCCGAGGCAGCCGAAGGCGGCACAACTGACGCGTGTCGCAGTTTGGACATGGCGTGTTCTTGCCACCCGGATGAGCTGGCAGGTCCGGATTGCTTGGCGCATGATTCCGGACGGGCGGTGAACCATGGTTGTACGAGAGGGTTTTGCTCATGGCATGGGACCTCCAGGCGACGACATGACAGGACTAATGCTGATGGCCGCAGGTGCGCCGGCCGTGCAGGTCGGCAATCCCGGTCGGTCCCGGTCGAAGCCGTAACGCCGTCAACTGCGGCTGACGCGACGCCGGTCCCCTGACCCGACCCATCCTTCGCCTGTGACATGCCGATACCTCTCCGGTCACCGGCTCACCACCTCCGGCAAGCGGACACATGGCGTACGGAACGACGGCAGATTCGGCCGCGGTTCATGTCGAGGCTGGATGCCGTTCATCTCATATGCCCCAGGTGGGCCGCGCCGGATCTGTGTGCTCATGGCGCCCGCTCACAGTGCTTTGCCCAGATGTCGGGACCCCGACGTCGGGATACCAGAAAGGCCGTAAACACCAATGAGACGAATCCGCCTTTGGGCGGTGACATCGATGTCGGTGATGGTGGCGACGAGTGCGCTCACACCCGTCGCGGCCCAGCCCCTGCCAGGGACCGAGGCGCGCACGCCGGCACCGCACGACCGCACGACCACGCTACGGTTGATCACCGGCGACCGAGTCACCGTCAGCGACGCGCCGAACGGCAAGAAGACGGCCTCGGTGCAGCGCGCACCGGGCCGCGAGAACGTCTTCTTCCAGATCACCGAAAAGGACGGCGCCCTGACGGTCCTGCCCTCCGACGCGGCGGCGCTGGTCCGCACGGAGCGGCTGGACGCGGGGCTCTTCGACGTCGCGGGCCTCATCGCCCAGGGGTACGACGAGGCGCACGCCGACGCCCTGCCCCTGATCGTGTCCGCGCCCAAGGGCTCGGCGCGTGCGGCGGTCAAGCGGGTGGACGCACTCGCAGAGTTCAACGATGACTCCGCGGAGCCGCGGCAACTGCCGAGCATCGGCGCCCAGGCCCTGCGCGTCGCCGACGACGACCTGACCGCCTTCTGGAAGCAGCTCGTACCTCCGGCGGGCGCGTCCGTCGCGAGCGCGGCGGCCGCGACTCCGAAGATCTGGCTGGACCACAAGGTGCGTCCCACGCTGGACCGCAGCACCGCGCAGATCAACGCGCCGACCGCATGGGCGGCCGGTTACCACGGCGAGGACGTCAAGGTCGCGGTCCTCGACACCGGCGCCGACCAGAACCATCCCGACCTCGCGGGCCGGGTGGTCGAGGCCAAGGACTTCTCCGACAGCGGCTCGACCGAGGACCGCTTCGGCCACGGCACGCACGTTGCCGCCACCGCCGGCGGCAGCGGAGCCGCCTCGAACGGCCTCCGCAAGGGCGTCGCGCCCGGCGCCGACCTGCTGATCGGCAAGGTGCTCGGAGACAGCGGCTTCGGCACCGCATCCCAGGTCATCGCGGGCATGGAGTGGGCCGCGGCCCAGGGTGCCAAGGTCGTCAACATGAGCCTGGGATCGGACGGCGATACCGACGGCACCGACCCCATGAGCCTGGCGGTCAACGAGATCTCCCGCAGCAGCGGCGCGCTCTTCGTCGTCGCCGCCGGCAACGCCGGCCAGCTGGGCGACATGACGGTCGGCTCGCCGGGCGCGGCCGACGCCGCCCTCACCGTCGGCGCCGTCGACCGCGACGACTCGCTGGCCCCCTTCTCGAGCCGCGGTCCGCGCTACGGCGACAAGGCGGTCAAGCCGGACATCACGGCTCCGGGCGTCGGCATCGTGGCCGCACGCGCCGCCGGCACTGCCATGGGCACCCCGATCGACGAGTACTACACCGCGGTGAACGGCACCTCGATGGCGACGCCCCACGTGGCCGGCGCGGCGGCACTGCTCGCCGGGCAGCACCCCGACTGGAGCGCCGAGCAGCTCAAGGACGCGCTGATCAGCACGTCCCGTACGATCTCCGGCCAGGTGCCGACCCAGCAGGGCGGCGGCCGCGTCGACGTCAAGGCGGCGATCTCCGCCCCCGTCAACGCCACCGGCACGATCGCCATGGGCCCGTTCGGCAGGGACGAATCCCCGGTGGAGCGGGCGGGAGTGATCCGCTACACCAACGACTCCGACAGCGAGGTCTCGCTGAGCGTGCGTGCCACGCTGGCCACCAACGGCGGGAGGGAACTCCCCGCGGAGGCGCTGACGCTGGGTGCGGACACGCTCCGGGTCGCCCCTGGCGCGACCGTTGAGATGCCGGTCGGAGTCGACCCCACGAAGGCCGGCCGAGGCTCCTACTACGGCTACGTCACCGCCACCACCGCCGACGGCGTATCGGTCCACACCACCGTCAGCCTGGTCGTACGCGCCCCGATGCACAAGGTCACCATCGAGTCGTACGGCCCGACCGGCGAGCCCATGTGGTGGAACATGCTGCAGGTCTTCGGCGGGGACACGGACGCCCGGTTCATCAGCTTCGACCCCATGGTTGCCGAGGTCGAGGAGGGTACGTACCAGGTCGCCGGCACGGCGGTGGAATGGACCGCCACCGGCGCGCGGCTGCTCCAGGTCATCGAGCCCGAGGTGAAGGTCACCGGGGACACGACCGTGGCCCTGGACACGCGCAACACCAAGCTGGTGCGCGTGCAGACGCCGAAGCCCGCCGTGCGGCGCAACAATCTGTCCTACGAGATGTACCGCAAGATCGACGGGACGGTGCTCGACCAGACCATTCTGTTCGAAGCAGGCGCCGAGGCGGTCGACCTGTACGTGAACCCCACGTCCAAGGTCTCCGACGGCGAGTTCGAGTTCAACTCCCGTTGGGAGATGACGGCTCCGCAGCTCCGCGCCGAAGTCCGCGGCGCCGACTTCGGCCTGGACCCGTACTACTTCCAGCTGTCCGCTCCGTTCGCCCCCGAGGGAGAGCGGCTCACCGCCGTGGACGCGGGTACGAGGGACGAGCCGGACCTGCGGCCCGACACCGTGCGGGGCAAGCTCGCCGTGGTCCGCGACGCCACCGCAACGGGCGAGTACGACCTCGCGAGGGCGGCGGCCAAGGCGGGCGCCAAGGGCCTGATGATCGTCCTGCCGGAGGGGATGCTGGCCTGGACCCGCTGGCAGCCGACGGACACCCGCTCCGCCGTCCCCGTGTTCCGGGTGAACGCGACCGACGGTGCGAAGCTGCTGCAGTACATGAAGGGGCACAAGGCCGTCATCGACATCTCCGGGACGGTGGAGAGCCCGTACCTTTACGACATCAGGGCGATCTGGGAGCAGCAGATCCCGCAGGACGCGACGTACACCGTCTCGGACCGCAACACGGCACAGGTGCAGGCGTCCTACATGGACACCGGCGCACTGGACTGGACCGGCGAGCAGCGCTTCAGCTGGCGCCCCTACGCGAAGTACAGCTTCGAGACCTCACGCTGGGTGCGGACGGGCGGGACGCGGACCGAGTACGTCACCTCCGGGGACACGGAGTGGATGCACTACGTCGGCTTCATCACCAGCCCGTTCGAGAACCTGCCGATGGTGTGGGGCCTCCGGGACGCTCCCCGCACCTTCAAGACGGGTGAGCAGGCCGTCGAGGAGTGGAACAAGGCCGTGGTGCGGCCGTCCATCCCGCGCGGCTGGAGCCGTCCCTCCGTACGTGAAGGCGACATCCTCCGCCTGGCGATCCCGGAGTACACCGACGCGGTGGCCGGTCACTGGGCCCGCAAGCAGGCGCCTTTCGTGCTGGGCGGTCCCGGGGCCGGGACGCTGGACGTACCGGACTACCAGGGCGACACCGTGACGGCCGCCCTCTACCGTGACGGCAAGGTGGTGGGCCAGTCCAACAGTGCCTGGGGGTCCTTCCCGGTCGCTGCCGGAACGGCCGACTACCGGCTGGACCTGACGACCGAGCGCGTCTCCGACTACTGGCAGACCGGTACCCGGACCGCCACATCATGGACGTTCCGTTCGGACACCGCGACCGAGGAGACGCTGCTGCCCCTCCTCCAGGTCGACTACGGGGTCCCTGTCGACCTGACGAACACGGTCGACGGCGGGAAGCTGCATGAACTCGACCTGACCGTCAGGAACCAGGACGGGCTCGCCGCCCCCGCCGGGGTCGAGCTCAAGGTCGAGGCGTCCTTCGACGACGGCAAGACCTGGCAGGGGCGGGTCCGCGTCGAGGACCGTGGCGACAACCGGTTCACCGCCACCATCGAGCGGCCGGACGGCCAGCGGCAGGGCGCGTACGTGACCCTGCGGGTCACGGCCTCCGACAAGGCGGGCAACACGGTGAAGCAGACCGTGGAACGGGCTTACCTGCTCGGCAAGTGAGCGAGCGCCTCCGCGGAATCCCCGCGGAGGCGCCGGCAGGACCGTCGCGGCGGGTGCCGGGGGTGTCCCCCGGCACCCGCCGTTCGTCGAATGCGTCCAGACCGCCGTCCGCGCCCAGGAAGCCGCAGCGTTCACCGGCCGGCACGGGCACGTCACCGGTCGACGGCGTCCACCTCGAAGCCGAGGGAGGCGGGGTGGAGGGCGTTGCGGCCCGGGCCGCACCCCAGGTCGAGTGCGCGCCCCGGGGTGATCAGACCGCGGTCGAGGTACGGGACGAGGTTCTCGTCCGGCTTTGCCACGAAGAACGGCACGGGCCAAAAACGGTCCGCGTAGAAGCCGTCCCACCAGGCGGCGCCCGCACCGGCCGTCCAGCGGTCGGCCCCGGGCGCGAACAGGCCGTCCAGCAGCGCCAGCACGTCGTCCACGGAGCGTATGTTCCGGTCCATCCGGCCCCCTTTCCGATGGTGGCGAGCGTACTGTCCGATGGGACGAAGTCCCAGGTCAGGCGGTATGGCCCAGGGCCGTGAACGGATCGCGGTCGCCTCGTGGGACGCACGGCGGCCCCGCCATTCCGAACCCCGGGTCTCCGGCTTCGCGACCGCCGCCCAGGCCCGTCACGGGGCGTTCCCGGCCACGCGCAGGCGGGTTTTCCGACGGCTTTTCCCGGTGGGTCTCCGGGAGCCCGCCGAAGGTGTGCCGCGCCGCAGCGGGGGGAGGCTGTGCACGTACGACGCCTTCCTGACTGCCCGTCAGGTCTGTAATCTGACTGTGCGTCAGTTAGCCAGATCAGCCCCCGGCCGGCGATCAACGACGAGCAAGGAGCGGGCGAAGCGATGCTTGGATCGACTCACGGCACCCTCACCACCGATCTCCGCGCCCGAGTCGTGGCCTGCGGAGAGCAGCCCGGACCCAGCGTCCACGGCATCACCGCGGGCGAGGGCGACCTGGATGTCAGCGGCCGGCCGCTGTACGCGCCCGTCCCCGACCTCGACCGGTTCTTCCGGCCCGATTCGGTCGCCGTCATCGGCGCGTCCGACGCCGACGGCCGGCCCAACACCGGGATCACCCGGCAGCTGATCGCCTGGGCCGAACGGGTCGGGGCGCGGCTGCATCCCGTGCACCCGAGCCGGAGTGCCGTGTTCGGGCTGCCCTGTGTCCCCTCCGTGGCGGACCTGCCGGAAGAGATCGATCTGGCCGTTCTGCTCGTCGGCGACCCGCTGCCGGTCATCGAGGAACTCGCCCAGGCCAAGGTGAGGTTCGCCGTGGCCTTCGCGTCCGGGTTCGCGGAGACCGGCGAGGAGGGCGCGGCCGCGCAGCGGCGGCTGGCCGCGGCCGTGGAGCGGTCGGGGCTGCGGCTGCTCGGTCCGAACACCAACCTCAACGCCTTCGAGGAGTTCCGCGACGACCTCGAGGGCCCCGCCATCGCGCTGATCACCCAGTCCGGCCACCAGGGCCGGCCCGTGTTCACGATGCAGGAGCTGGGTGTACGGCTCTCCCACTGGGCGCCGACCGGCAACGAGGCCGACCTGGAGACCTCCGACTTCATCTCCTACTTCGCCGGGCGGCCCGAGGTCGGGGCCATCGCCTGCTATGTGGAGGGGCTCAAGGACGGACGCTCCTTTCTCCTCGCCGCCGACCGGGCCGCGCGCAGCGGCGTACCGGTCGTGGCGGTCAAGGTCGGACGCACCGAGACCGGGGCGCGGACGGCCGCCTCGCACACCGGCAAGCTGACCGGCGCCGACCAGGTGGTGGACGCGGCGATGCGGCAGTTCGGCGTGATCCGCGTCGACGGGCTCGACGAACTCCAGGACACGGCCGCGCTGCTGGCCCGTGCGCGGAAGCCGCGGGCCGACGGCGTCGTCGTCTATTCGATCTCGGGCGGCACGGGCGCGCACTTCTCGGACCTGGCGACCGCGGCGGGGCTGCGGCTGCCTCCGCTGTCCGAGGCCAAGCAGGCGGAGCTGCACCAGTGGATCCCGGAGTACCTGAACGTCGCCAACCCGGTCGACAACGGCGGCCACCCCGTGGGCGACTGGCGCGGCCGCAAGATCATCGACGCGATCCTCGCCGACCCTCAGGTCGGCGTGCTGATCTGCCCGATCACCGGCCCCTTCCCGCCCATGAGCGACAAGCTCGCCCAGGACCTCGTGGACGCGGCGGAGACGACGGACAAGCTGGTCTGCGTGGTGTGGGGCTCGCCCGTCGGCACGGAGGAGGCCTACCGCACGACGCTGCTCGGGTCGTCGCGGGTCGCCACCTTCCGTACGTTCGGCAACTGCATCACCGCGGTCAAGGCGTATCTCGACCACCACCGCTTCACCGCCGGCTACCGCTCGCCCTTCGACGAGGCACCGCGCACGCTCTCCCCCTCCTTCCGCAAGGCGCAGGCCCTGCTCCGCCCCGGCCACCGGCTCAGCGAGCACGCGGCGAAGCAGCTGCTGCGGGCGTACGGCATCCGCGTGCCGCGCGAGCAGCTCGTGACCAGCGCGGCGGCCGCGGTGCGGGCGGCGGGTCTGGTGGGCTACCCGGTGGTGATGAAGGCGTCCGCGCCCCGGCTCGCGCACAAGACCGAGCTGGGCCTGGTGAAGATCGGGCTGACCTCGGCCAGCCAGATCCGCGACGCCTATCGCGAGCTGACCGACATCGCCCGCTACGAGAGCATCGAGCTCGACGGCATCCTCGTCTGCCAGATGGTCGAGCGCGGCGTCGAGATGGTCGTCGGCGTCACCCAGGACGCGCTCTTCGGCCCGACCGTGACCGTGGGCCTGGGCGGTGTGCTGGTGGAGGTGCTCCGGGACGCCGCGGTCCGCGTGCCGCCCTTCGGCGAGGACCAGGCCCGCTCCATGCTCGCCGAACTCCGCGGGCGGGCCCTGCTGGACGGGGTCAGGGGCGGGCCCCCGGTGGACGTGGACGCGCTCGTGGAGGTCGTCCTGCGGGTGCAGCGGATCGCGCTCGAGCTCGGCGCCGACCTCTCCGAGCTCGACATCAACCCGCTGATGGTCCTGCCGCGCGGGCAGGGCGCGGTGGCGCTGGACGCGCTCGCCGTTTGCCGTTGAGACGACGACCACCAGGCATACGACGACGAATCGGAGCACTGCCCCTATGACGTCCTCCCCCGGAGAATCCGTCGAGTCGGTCGAGCCATTGGTCCTGCACGCCACTGACAACGGCGTCTCGTGGATCACCCTCAACCGGCCCGACGCCATGAACGCCGTCACCTGGGACCAGCGCGAACGCGTCATCGCGCTGCTCGCCGACGCCTCCGCCGACCCTGCGGTGCGCGCCGTCGTGATCACCGCCACCGGCAAGGGCTTCTGCGCGGGCGCCGACCTGCGCGGAGCCCCGCCGGGCGGTGGGGAGCGCGTCGCGGGGGACGTCGCCCGGACGATCCGGCTCGGCGCGCAGCGCTTCGTATCGGCCGTACTCGACTGCGAGAAGCCGGTGATCGCGGCGGTGAACGGCACCGCGGCCGGCATCGGCGCGCACCTCGCCCTCGCCTGCGATCTGGTCCTGGCCGCCGAATCCGCGCGCTTCATCGAGGTGTTCGTACGCCGCGGACTCGTCCCGGACGGGGGCGGGGCGTATCTGCTGCCGCGCCTGGTCGGGCCGCAGCGCGCGAAGGAGCTGATGTTCTTCGGAGACGCGCTGTCGGCCGTGGACGCCCAGCGGATGGGCCTGGTCAACCGGGTCGTTCCGGCGGAGGAGCTGGAGAAGACGGCCCGCGAGTGGGCCGAGCGCCTCGCCCAGGGCCCGACGCGCGCCATCGCCCTGACCAAGCAGCTGGTCAACGCGTCGCTCGACGCCGACCGTGCCGCTGCGTTCGCGGCCGAGGCGGCGGCGCAGGAGATCAACATGACGACGCGGGACGCGAACGAGGGCGTGGCGAGCTTCGTGGAACGCCGGACCCCGCGGTACCGGGGGCTCTAGCGACGTCGGCAGCCCGCCTTCTTCCTGGGCCGGTGCGGCCGGTGTGCCCGCGAGCCGGTGAGGCCGGTGCGGCCGGTGTGCCCGCGAGCCGGTGAGGCCGGTGGGCGGCGCTGCGCGGGCCTCACCCGGCTGCGCGCGCGGCCTCGATGAACGCCGTGATCAGCTCGGGGCTCTTGACGCCCCGGCTGATCTCGATCCCGCTGGAGACGTCCACACCCCACGGGCGGGCCGAGCGCACCGCCTCCGCCACGTTGCGCGGATCGAGTCCCCCGGCGAGCAGCCAGGCCCTCCCCGGCTCCGGCAGTTGCTTCCCCGCCCGGTCCCACACCTCACCCGCGCCCGGCACCGGCGCATCGAGCAGCAGGATGTCCTCACCGCGCTCGCCGTGCCGCGGCACGTCGCCCCGTACGGCGACGCCCCGGATCAGGGTCCGCCCGTCCGGCCGCAGCGCGTCGTAGAAGGCGAGGTCCTCCTGCCCGTGCAGCTGTACGGCGCGCATCGCGCTCGCGTCGAGCAGTTCCCGCACCTCCGCCGCCGGCTGGTCGCGGAAGACGCCGACCGTCATGACCCCGTCCGGCACCCGCCGCGCCAGCCGCCGCGCGGTACCGGCGTCGATGCGCCGCGGGCTCTCGGCGAAGACGAACCCGATCGCGTCGGCGCCCGCCTCGACGGCCGTGTCCACGTCCTGTTCGGTCCGCAGACCACAGACTTTGATGAACAAGGGGGTTCCCACTCCTGCTGCTCCACACTGCGCGACCGCCACTCCCCACCACGCTACCGGCCGCGACGGTGCCTCCGGCCGCCGGTCCTGTGCCCGCACCGTCGCCCCACACCCCTTCCTATCTGACGACCCGTCAGCTTCAATGGAGGTGTGATGGGACACGCAGGGATGGCGGCCACCGCCGTCCGCTACCTCAGGTCGGTCGGCGCCGCCACGTCCGTGGAGCCCTTCGACGCACTCCCCCGCCCCGATCTGCGGGCCGTCGGGGAAGACGAGCGACTTCCGGTCGACCCGGGTGAATTCCGCCGCGTGCTCGGCCACTTCGCGAGCGGCGTCACCGTCATCGCGGCCCACGACGGCGAAGGGGGCGGCCCCGCCGGGTTCGCCTGCCAGTCCTTCGCGTCGCTCTCGCTCGACCCGCCCCTGGTTGCCTTCATGGTCGCCCGTACGTCGACGACCTGGCCGCGCATAGCCCGGGCCGGGGTCTTCTGCGTCAGCATCCTGGGCGCGGACCAGGGCGAGCTGTGCCGGGCCTTCGCGGTGAGCGGCGCGGACAAGTTCGCGGGGGTCGGCCATGCGCCCGCGCCCGTGACCGGATCGCCGCGCCTGGAGTCCGCACCGGCCTGGATCGACTGCACGATCCAGGCCGTGCACACGGGTGGCGACCACCTCATCGTGGTGGGGCGGGTGGAGGCGCTGGGGGCCGGGCAGGAGGGGGATCCGCTGCTGTTCCACCGGGGGCGGTTCGGGCGGTTCAGCGCCTGAGCCGAGCCGCTCCACCGGGCGAGCGGAAGCGGCCGCCCGGTCACCGAGCCGCTGCCGGAACCACCGGGACGGACGGTCGCCGCCTGATCACCAGCGCCATCAGCGCCGCCGCCGCGCACAGGGCCCCCGAGGCGTACCAGACCACGTCGTACGAGCCGAAGACGTCCCGGGCCGCGCCGCCCGCGAAGGCGACGGCTGCCGCGCCGACCTGATGGGAGGCGAGGACCCAGCCGAAGACGATCGCCGAGTCCTCCCCGTAGTGCTCGCGGCAGAGGGCGATGGTCGGCGGGACCGTGGCCACCCAGTCGAGGCCGTAGAAGACGATGAAGAAGATCATCGGCGGATGGACGGACGGGGCCAGCAGCATCGGCAGGAAGAGCAGCGAGATGCCGCGCAGCGCGTAGTAGACGGCGAGCAGGCGGCGGGCGTCGAAGCGGTCGGTGAACCAGCCGGACGCGATCGTGCCGACGACGTCGAAGACGCCGATCACCGCGAGGAGCGACGCGGCCGCCGTGATGGGCATGCCGTGGTCGTGGGCGGCGGGGACGAAGTGGGTCTGCACGAGGCCGTTCGTCGAGGCGCCGCAGATCGCGAAGGTGCCGGCAAGCAGCCAGAACGGCCCCGTCCTCGCCGCCCGGAACAGCACGGCGACGGTACGCCGCGCCGCGCCCGGCACCGGCGGCGGCTTCGGCACGAATTCCTTCGCGCCGTACGGGGCGAGGCCCACGTCCGCCGGGTGGTCGCGCAGCAGCAGCCAGACGAACGGGACGACGGCGAGCGCGGCGAGCGCCACCGTGACGGCGGCCGGCCGCCAGCGGTGCACGTCCACGATCCACGCCAGCGTCGGCAGGAAGATCAGCTGCCCGGACGCCGCGGCCGCCGTCAGGATGCCGGTGACCAGGCCCCGCCGCGCGGTGAACCACCGGTTCGTCACCGTCGCCGCGAAGGCCAGCGCCATCGAACCCGTGCCGAGCCCGACGAGCAGTCCCCAGCAGAGCAGCAACTGCCAGGCCGCGGTCATCCACACCGTCAGCCCGGATCCCAGCGCGATGATCGTGAGCGCGACCGCGACGACCTTCCTGATGCCGTACTTGTCCATCAGCGCGGCCGCGAACGGCGCGGTGAGCCCGTACAGCGCGAGGTTGACGGAGACCGCGAGCCCGATCGTGCCGCGCGACCAGCCGAACTCCTGGTGCAGCGGGTCGATCAGCAGCCCCGGCAGGGAGCGGAAGGCGGCCGCGCCGATGATCGTCACGAACGCGACGGCGGCGACGAACCACGCCCTGTGCGGCAGCATCGTGCGGCTCCGCCGGAGGCGGGGCGGGCGGGGCGCGGCTTCCTGCGCGAAGGCTCCGGGAGTTCCGGGCGCTCCGGAGGCTCCGGCGCCGGCGGGCACTGCGGGGAGATCGCTTGTCTGGGTCACGTCACCCAGCATCCGGGCGGCGATCACCGCCGACGAGTGGCCCGAAGGACAGCATTCGATACGATCGGGCCATGGCCGCCGCATCCCGCAAGCCGCACCGCGTCGTCGTCCTCGCCCTCGACGGCTGTCTTCCCTTCGAGCTGGGGATCCCGCAGCGCATCTTCGGCCGCGCCGCCGACACCTGGGGCCGGAAGCTGTACGAGGTCGTCACCTGCTCCGTCCGGCCGCCCGGCCCGGTGCGTACCGACGCCGACTTCGCCGTGCTCGTCGAGAACGGCCCCGAGGCGCTGGCCACGGCCGACACGGTGATCGTGCCCGCGGCGTACGAACTCGGCCCCGTCTACCGCGAGGGCAGGCTCACGCCCGAGCTGACCGCGGCCTTCGCCCGGCTGCGGCCGGGCGCCCGGATGGTCGCCATCTGCACCGGGGGGTACGTCCTCGCCGCTGCCGGTTTCCTCGACGGCAGGCCCGCCACCACGCACTGGTCGTCGGCGGAGCACTTCCAGCGGACCTTCCCGTCCGTCAAGGTCGACGCGGACGTCCTCTTCATCGACGACGGGGACGTCCTCACGTCCGCCGGGGTGGCCGCGGGCATCGACCTGTGCCTGCACATCGTGCGCCGCGACCACGGCACGGCGGTCGCCAACGACGTCGCACGCCGTACGGTCGTGCCGCCGCACCGCGACGGCGGCCAGGCGCAGTACGTCCACCGCCCGGTCCCCGAGCCGCAGCTCGCGACGACGTCGGAGGCGCGCGCGTGGGCGCTGGCGCATCTCCACCGGCCGATCCAGCTGCGCGATCTGGCCGAGCAGGAGTCGATGTCCGTACGCACCTTCACGCGCCGCTTCCGTGAGGAGGTCGGGGTCAGTCCGGGGCAGTGGCTCGCCCAGCAGCGCGTGCAGCGGGCCCGGCAGTTGCTGGAGACCACGGACCTGTCCATGGACCAGGTGGCGCGGGACGCGGGCTTCGGTACGGCGCAGTCGATGCGACAGCATCTGCAGGGCGCGCTGGGGGTGCCGCCGACGGTGTACCGGCGTACGTTCCGGGCGACGGCGCAGCGCTGACCCCGCGGGCTTGCCCCCGGCCCCGCGGCCCGGGTGCGCACTGCGTCCGGGCCGCGAAGCGTGGCCGTACGGTCCAAGGCGGCCCGCGCGTCCGTCCTCAAACGCCGGACGGGCTTGACGGTGAGTCCGCGTGTCCGTCCTCGAAGGACGGACGGGCCGGACTGGCCTGACGGTCGGCCGTACGGGACCGACCGCGCTCCCCCACCGCGCCCACCCCCGCCAGCAGCAGCGTGAGCCCCACGCCCGCCAGAATCGCCGTCGACGGGGCGACGAACCGCAGCAGGCCGCCCGCGAGGGTGCCGCTCGCCGCGTAACCGGCGCCCACGGCCGCGTACATCACCGAGTAGCCGGCGGCGAGCGCGCTCGGGGGCAGGACCTCACGGAGAGTCAGATTGCGGGTGAGCATCGCCCCGGCCTGCATGACGCCCGCGACGACCAGCCCCGTGCCGATCCATACGAGACCGGGCAGCACCGCGACGAGGGCCACGCACGCCGAGACGCCGAGCAGCAGGACCAGGCTCTGGGTCGGCAGCCTGCCCGGCCAGCTCCGCAGCCCGTAGACGAAGGCGCCGGCCGCCGAGCCGACCGAGAATCCCGCGAGCAGCAGACCCGCCCAGCCGATGCCGAGGCCCCGCTGCTCCAGCAGTGCGGGCAGGATCAGTTCGGCCAGCGCCAGCAGGGTCAACGAGGCCGCGCCGGTGACGTAGACCGGCCACGCCCGCGACACGACCCGCAGCATGGGCTCGCCGTCGCGGTCGGTGTCGTCCGACGCCCATCCGGCGGGCAGCGCCCACAGGCCGCCGACGGACGCGGCCATGAGCACGGCGGTCAGCAGGAGCGGCGCGTAGGGCGCGGTGCCCAGTGCCAGCGCGGCGGTCAGCGCGGGTGCGACCGCCCAGACGCCGAACGTCAGCACCGACTCCAGGCTCATCGCCCGGGCCACGGCCCGCTCGGGCACCAGGCTGGTGAGCAGCGCCCGCATACCGCCGGGCGCGGCGGCGGGCCCGGCGCCCGCGAAGAAGGCGAAGACCCCGAGGAACACGGGATGCGCCTCGTGCAGCAGGCCCAGCGCACCGAACCCCGAGGCGCCCACCGCGAGTCCGGCGGCCAGCTGCGGCCGCGCCCGCTCGGGCCGCATGCGCATCCCCAGCAGCGGCGCCCCGATGATCTCGCCGACGACGTACACCGCGGCGAGCACGGCGCCCAGCGTGTAGCCGCCGGGCCGTTCCCGTACGAGGAGGACGAGCGCGAGCGGCGCCATCGCGACCGGCATGCGCGCCGCGACGGCGACGATGCCCCAGGTGAGAACCGGCCGGCTGACGATCTCGCGATAGGACATGGGCCCGACGGTAACCGGCGCCCCCACGCCGGGTTCAACCGCTTATTCTTCCGGCCACGGCGAAACTCATGGGCCGCGGGGGTCGGGGGACACATGTCCTGGTGACGGGACCGCTCGGAACGGGCTGATCGGAACGGACGGCTCAGAACGTGAGCACCCCCCGCGCCACCCGCCCGTGCTCCGCGTCGTCCGCCGCCTTCGCGAAGTCCTCCACGGGGTACGTCTCCGTCACCAGCTCGTCGAGCATGAGCCGCCCTTCCTGGTACAGCCGGGCGTAGAGCGCGATGTCGTGCTGCGGCCGCGAGGAGCCGTAGCGGCAGCCCAGGATGGACTTGTCGAGGAACATCGACGCGGGCAGGAAGGTCGCCTCGGCGGTCGGGGCGGGCATGCCGAGCAGCACCGCCTGGCCGTGCCGGTCGAGGAGGTCGATGGCCTGCCGGACGAGGCCCGTGTGGCCGACGCACTCGAAGACGTGCTGGGCACCGTCCGGGAGGATCTCCCGCACCCCGTCCACCGAGGTGAGGAAGTGCGTGGCGCCGAAGAGCCGGGCCGTCTCCTCCTTCGCCGGGTTCGTGTCGACCGCGACGATCGTGAGCGCGCCCGCGAGCCGGGCGCCCTGCAGGACGTTGAGGCCGATGCCGCCGGTCCCGATGACGACGACCGTGTCGCCGAGCCCGGCCTTCGCCCGGTTGAGCACCGCCCCGACACCCGTGAGGACCCCGCAGCCGATCAGCGCGGCGGAGGTGAGCGGGATGTCGTCGGGGATCCGTACCGCCTGGACGGCCTTGACGACGGTACGTTCCGCGAAGGCCGAGTTGGACGCGAACTGGTACAGCGGCCGGCCGGCCCGCGAGAACGGCTGCCCCGGCATCCCGATCGCCTTGCGGCACATCGTCGGTTGTCCCCGGTCGCAGGCGGCACACGCCCCGCAGTTGGCGAGCGTGGACAGTGACACGTGGTCGCCGGGTGCGACATGGCCGACGCCGGCGCCGACCGCCTCGACGACGCCCGCGCCCTCGTGCCCGAGGACGACGGGCGCGGGGAACGGGATCGTGCCGTCGATCACCGACAGATCGCTGTGGCACAGCCCGGCGGCAGCGACGGCGACCAGCACCTCGCCGGGCCCCGGGTCCCGTATCTCCAGGTCGTCGGCCACCTCGACCCGCTCACCGTCGTAGACGACACCTCTCACCGCAGCTCCTTGGGTAGGCCGAGCACGCGCTCGGCGATGATGTTGCGCTGGATCTCGTCCGACCCGCCGTAGATCGTGTCGGCGCGGGTGAAGAGGAACAGCCGCTGCTGTTCGTCGAGTTCGTACGGCGCCGCCGCCGACCAGGCGCCCGGGCCCGCCGCGGCGGCCCCTCCCCGTACCTGCATGGCCAGGTCGCCGAGGCGCTGGTGCCAGCCGCCCCACAGCAGCTTCGCGACGCTCGGGGCGCCGGGGTCGTCCTGCCTCCCCAGCGTGCGCAGGGCGTTCCAGCGCATCGTGCGCAGCTCGGCCCACTGGCGTACGAGCCGGTCGCGCAGCACCGGGTCGGCGGCCGCGCCGTTCGCCACGGCCTCGGCGACGACGCGGCGGAGCTCCTCCTCGAAGCCGATCTGCTGGACGAGCGTCGACACACCGCGCTCCAGAGCGAGCAGGCCCATCGCGACCTGCCAGCCGTTGCCCTCGCCGCCGACGGTCTCCACGGCCTCGGCGCCGTCGAAGAAGACCTCGTTGAACTCGCTGGTCCCGGACATCTGCCGGATCGGCCGTACGTCGACACGGCCCGGCTGGTCCATCGGCACCAGCAGGAACGACAGCCCGTGGTGGCGGCGGGAACCGGGCTCGGTGCGGGCGAGGACGAAGCACCAGTGGGCCTCGCGGGCGAGCGAGGTCCAGATCTTCTGGCCGGTCACGCGGTAGCCGTCGCCGTCCTTCACGGCGGTGGTACGGACCGACGCGAGGTCCGAGCCGGCGCCGGGCTCGCTGTAGCCCTGGCACCACAGTTCCTCGCCGCGTGCGACGGCCGGGAGATGGCGGGCCTGCTGCTCCTTGCTGCCGTACGCGATCAGGGTGGGTGCGAGCAGTTTCTCGCCGATGTGGCCGACCCGGCCGGGGGCGCGGGCGCGGGCGTACTCCTCGGCCCAGACGACCTGCTGGGTGAGGGTGGCCCGGCGGTTGCCGTGGTCCGCGTCCCAGCCGAGGCCGATCCAGCCGTCACGGCCGAGCTCCTGCTCCCAGGCGAGGCGGGTGCCGGCGCGCTCGTGCTCGCTGCCGGGCCCGCCCCGTCCGGCGGCGTCCGCGAACTCCCCGGTGAGATGCTCCTCCAGCCAGGCGCGCGCCTCCCGCCGGAAGGCCCGGTCCTCCGGCCCGAACTCGAAGTCCATGTACGCCTCCTGTCGTGGGGGGGGGCGGGATTTCCCCCACCCCATCCCTTCCCGAAACCCTGCCGGGGGCGGGTGGGGGTTGAGGAAGTCCCGGGGCTGCGTCCCCGGCCCCCGGCCTTCGCGGCAGCTTCGCGCCGCGGCCGCCAACCCGGCTGTGGGCAGTCGTTCCAACCCGTTGAGGGCGGACGTCCCCACCTGTTGTGGGCGGTCATTCCGCAGGGTGAGCGAAGCGAGATGGGGGCGCCCCCGGGCGAAGCTCTGGGGGAGGGTGGGCACAACCCCCGGTGCCGGGCGCCTGTTCGCTGGGCGCTCACCACGCAGGGCCCAACCGTTGGCGCCCACCACGCGGACCCGGCGCCGGCAGCGCACCGCCCGGCTACGTGTTCGGGCGCTCCTTGGACGCCGCCGCCTTGGCCATCGCCTCCAGCTGCGCCAGCATCGGCATCGGATCCGTCCCCACCGTCCCCGGCAGGAAGTCCGCGATCCTCTCCGGCGTCCACGCCCCCTCCGCGTACCCGGCGCGCAGCTCCCGCGGCTGCGCCCACACCGCGATCTTGGGGCCCGCGATCGTGTAGACCTGCCCGGTGATGTTCTCGGAGCGCGCCCGGTCGGAGAGCAGATAGACGACGAGCGCGGCGACGTCCTCCGGCTCGCCGATCTCCTTCAGCTCCATCGGTACGTTCGCGGACATGCGCGTACGGGCGACGGGGGCGACCGCGTTGGCCGTCACCCCGTACTTGTGCAGCCCGAGCGCCGCGCTGCGCACCAGCGAGATGATGCCCCCCTTCGCGGCGGAGTAGTTGGCCTGCGCGACAGACCCCTGGTGGTTGCCGCTGGTGAAGCCGATCAGCGTGCCGCCGCCCTGCTTGCGCATCACCGCGGACGCCGCCCGGAAGACGGTGAAGGTGCCCTTCAGATGGGTGGCGACGACCGGGTCCCACTCCTCCTCGGTCATGTTGAAGAGCATCCGTTCGCGCAGGATGCCGGCGACGCAGACGACTCCGTCGATCCGGCCGTACTGCGTGAGCGCCGTGTCGACGATCCGCTGTCCGCCCGCCATCGTCGAGATGTCGTCCGCGACGGCCACGGCCTGGCCGCCCGCCGCCTCGATCTCCTTGACGACGGCCTCGGCGACCTCGGACGTGGGCTCGCCGCCCTCGATCGAGACGCCGTAGTCGTTGACGACGACCTTCGCTCCCTCGGCGGCGCAGGCGAGGGCCACGGCGCGTCCGATGCCGCGCCCTGCGCCCGTCACGGCGACGGCCTTGCCTGCCAAGAAGTTCCCCACGTCCGGCCCCTTCCCGCGATTTCTGACGGACCGTTAGATTTTATGGGCCGTCAGTCACCTCAGCACAAGCCCCCAGGAGGACCGATGTCCCAGCCGACCCGGCCGACGCTGCCACCGGAGTTCCACGACATCGCCAAACGCGTCAACAACTGGGGGCGTTGGGGCGCGGATGACGAGATCGGGACGCTGAACCTCGTCACGGACGAGGTGGTGCGGGGCGCCGCCGCGGAGATCCGCACCGGCCGGCGCGTACCGCTCGGCCTCCCCCTCCAGCAGGACGGCGTGCAGACCGGAATGATCCCGGGGCGGGTGAACCCGCTGCACACGATGGTGCAGATCAATCAGGAGCTGTTCGGCCCTGGCACGGTCGCGACCAGCGACGACGCCGTGACGATGGGCTTGCAGGCGGCGACCCACTGGGACGCGCTCACCCATGTCTCCCACTCGGGAAAGATCTACAACGGCCGCCCCGCGGACACCATCACCTCCCACGCCGGCGCCGCGTTCAGCGGCATCGAGAAGGTCCGCACGCTCGTCTCGCGCGGGGTGCTGCTCGACGTGGCGCGAGCGAAGGGGGTCGACCGGCTGCCGGGAGACCACGCCGTGACGCCCGAAGACCTTGCGGAGGCAGAGGAGTTCGGCGGTGTGAGCATGCGCCCCGGGGACGTCGCGCTCGTACGGACCGGGCAGATCCAGGCGTATCTCGGCGGTGACAAGCACGGGTACGCCTTCCCGTCGCCGGGGCTCTCGGTCCGTACGCCCGAGTGGTTCCACGCCCGCGATGTGGCGGCCGTCGCGAACGACACGCTCACCTTCGAGATCTTCCCGCCGGAGATCGAGAACCTGTGGCTGCCGGTGCACGCGCTGGATCTCGTGGAGATGGGCATGCTGCAGGGCCAGAACTGGAATCTGGAGGGGCTGTCCGCGGCCTGCGCCGACGAGGGGCGGTACGCCTTCCTCCTGTCGGCGACGCCCGAGCCGTTCGTCGGCGGCACGGGGACGCCGGTCGCGCCGGTGGCCGTGCTCTAACGTCTGGCGCGCCCTCGACCGGGGCCCGGAGACCCCCGCGTCCGGCCCGTCCGGGGCGCCACCCGGGCGCCCCGCGTCAGGCGGTGTACGTCCCGGGCGTCAGGCCCACCGCGACGGCCGGGGCCACCGGGTGCGGGGCCGACGGCCGGGGCTGGGGCTGCGACCGGGGCGCGGCGCACCGGTCGACCTCGCACCAGATGCTCTTGCCGGCCCCTTCGGGCTGCCAGCCCCAGCGGTCGGCGAGCCCGTCGACCAGCTCCAGGCCGCGCCCGTTGGTGTCGTCCCCGTCCGCGTGCCGCGGCTGCGGCGGGCAGGCGCTCGTGTCGGCGACCTCCACCCGTACCGTCCCCGCGTCCGCCGTTCCCGCACCCGCTCCGAAGAGCATGCGGAGCACGGCCGGACAGCCCGTGTGCACCACCGCGTTGGTGACCAGCTCCGAGATGAGCAGCACCAGCGTCTCCGCCAGCGGCTCGTCGTCCCCTATCCCGGATCCGGCGAGCCGCGAACGGGCCCACCTCCTGGCCCGTCCAACCTCCGCGGGATCCGGACCGACCTCCAACTGAACCTGAAGCACCTGCACCGTTCACACCATCCGAACCGGCGGACACATCGCCTCGCGCCTCACAGCCATCGCCATCACGGAACGTGATTCCCTTGCGAGACAGCATGGTTGACGTACAGTCACCGCAACAAGCGCTTCGGGCATATTCCAGCGCGAAGGAGTATGCGTGGTGCATACTGTGCGACGCACGCTGCGGGTAGTCGAACATCCTGTGCGAGCGGCGCATTCTTCTCCGGGGGCCACGTAGGTGTCCGGCCGGAGGTTCGGGGTTCGTACCCCGCAGCAGCACGTATCTCGCACCCCACGGAGCGTACCGGAGGGGGGACCCGACTCCGGGCCGTGACGACTCCCGCGAAGGACACAACCCGATATCGACGCGATGCCACGCACGGTGACTCCTCAGAGTGCCGAGGCCAAGGCTTCCTCGGCGCGGGCCGTGCTCTGCCACAGCTGGGCCCGCACCCAGGCCCGTTTGAGATGCAGATGCACATCGGCCTCCCAGGTGAAGCCCATGCCGCCGTGCACCTGAAGGCAGTCGCGGGCGCACCGGACCGCCGCCTCGTCGGCGAGGAGCTTGGCGCCCGCGATCTCGACGGGGTCGGCGGTGACGGCGGCGGCGTAGACGGCGGTACGGGCCAGCTCGGCGCGCACCAGCATCTGCGCACACAGGTGCTTGACCGCCTGGAACCCGCCGATGGGCCGCCCGAACTGCTCGCGCTCCTTCGCGTACCGCACCGCCAGCTCGGTGGTCCGGGCGGCGGACCCGGCCTGCTCGGCGGCGGTGAGCAGCACCGCGTCCTGGTCCGGCTCCCGGTCGTCGCCGTCCCCGGGGAGCCGGTGCAGCGGCGTGAGCGGATCGACCGACCGTACGGCCACGGCGCCCGTCACGTCCCCCAGCACCTCGTCGGCCTCCTCGAGCCAGATGACGAGGCCGCCGTCCGCCGCCGTCACCACGGTCTCCCCGGTCGCCGCCCCGGGCACGGACCCCGCCGCCAGCTGCGTCGCCACCAGCGGCCCGGGCAGCAGCACCCGTCCGGCCTCCTCGAACGCGAGCACAGCCTCGGGCAGTCCCAGGCCGACACCGCCCTCCGCCTCGGGCAGCCGCAGCGCGAAGAACCCGGCCTCCCCGAGCTCCCGCCACAGCGCCCGGTCCAGTACGGGATCGTCCACGGCGCTGCGCAGGTCATCCCGTCCGAACCGGGCCTCCAGCAGCTCGCGTACGCCCGTCCGCAAGGCGCGCTGGTCGTCGGTCAGTTGGAAGTGCATGCCCGGTCACCGCTCCTTGGGCAGGCCGAGTATGCGCTCGGCGACGATGTTCTGCTGGATCTGGGAGGTGCCCGCGGCGATCGTGTACGACAGCGAGGACAGACGGTCCAGGGTCCACGCCCGGGACAGGTCCAGGGCGTCCGGGCCCAGGACCTCCGCCGCCGCGTCGTACAGCTCCTGACGCGCATGGGAGTAGCGGAGCTTGAAGACCGAGCCGCCGACCCCGGGCACCCCGCCCGTGCGCGCCGACTCGCTGACGTTCCACTGGGTGAGCCGCCACAGGGCGCCGAACTCGGCGTTCAGGCGCCCCAGCCGCCGGCGCAGTGCGCTGTCGTCCCAGCGGCCGCCCTGCCGGGCGGCGCGGGCGAGCTCGCCGAGCGTGCGGCGGCAGGCGACGACCTCGCCGACGAAGGCGGTACCGCGTTCGAAGGAGAGGGTGATCATCGTGACGCGCCAGCCGTCGTTCTCCGCCCCGATCCGGTTCGCGACCGGCACCCGCACCTCGTCCAGGAAGACCTCGGCGAACTCCCTCGATCCGGCGAGGGTCCGCAGCGGCCGTACGGTGATGCCGGGCGCGTCCATCGGCATGGCGAGCCAGGTGATCCCGCGGTGCCTGGCGGCGTCCGGGTCTGTGCGGACCAGCAGTTCGCACCAGTCCGCGACCTCGGCGTGCGAGGTCCAGATCTTGGAGCCGGTCACCACGTACGCGTCGCCGTCGCGGACCGCGCGGGTGCGCAGCGATGCCAGGTCCGATCCCGCGCCCGGCTCGCTGAAGCCCTGGCACCAGATCTCGTCGCCGCGCAGGATCGGCGGCAGCCAGCGCTCCCGCTGCTCGGAGCTCCCCTCCGCGGCGATGGTCGGCCCCGCGTGCAGCAGGCCGACGAAGTTGGCCCCCACGTACGGCGCGCCGGCCTTCTCCGTCTCCTCCAGGAAGATCAGCCGGTGGGTCGGGGAGGCGTCCCAGTGGAGATCCGCGTACCCGGCGTCGTACAGCGCCCGCTGCCAGCCGGCGTCGTACGCCCGCCGCCCCGGCCAGTCGTCGGGCGAGGGCTTCGGCGGCAGCTTCGGCAGCGCCACCGCGAGCCACTCCCGCAACCCCGCCCGGAAGGCCTCTTCGTCCTCCGTGTACGCGAGGTCCATCAGTCGAGGTCCAGGCCCAGCATCCGGATCGCGTTGCCGCGCATCAGCTTGTGGATCGTCTCGTCGTCGAGGTCCTTCACATGGTCGAGCGCGACCTCCTTCGTGTGCGGGAAGGTCGAGTCGACGTGCGGATAGTCGGTCTCGAAGGTCGCGTTGTCCCGCCCCACGACGTCCAGCGACGCGACCCCGTGCTTGTCGCGGAAGAAGCAGCAGAACATCTGCCGGTAGTAGTACGTGGACGGGGGCTCCGGGATCAGGTCCCGCACCCCGCCCCAGGCCCGGTGCTCCTCCCACACGTCGTCCGCCCGCTCCAGGGCGTACGGGATCCAGCCCATCTGGCCCTCGCTGTACGCGAGCTTGAGCGTCGGGAACTTGACCAGCACCCCGCTGAAGAGGAAGTCCATCATCGACGCCATCGCGTTGTTGAAGGACAGCGACGCCTGGACGGCCGGCGGCGCGTCAGGGGAGGCGGCGGGCATCTGCGAGGACGACCCGATGTGCATGTTGACGACCGTCCCGGTCTCCTGGCACACCGCGAAGAACGGGTCCCAGTAGCCCGAGTGGATCGACGGCAGCCCCAGGTACGTCGGGATCTCGGAGAAGGTCACGGCCCGCACGCCGCGCGCCGCGTTCCGCCGGATCTCCGCGACCGCCAGGTCGATGTCCCAGAGCGGGATGATGCAGAGCGGGATCAGCCGGCCCCCGCTGTCCCCGCTCCACTCCTCGACCATCCAGTCGTTGTAGGCGCGCACGCAGGCGAGCGCGACCTCCTTGTCCTTGGCCTCGGCGAAGGTCTGGCCGCAGAAGCGGGGGAAGGTGGGGAAGCAGAGGGAGGCCTCGACATGGTTGAGGTCCATGTCCTCCAGCCTGGCCCTGGGGTCCCAGCAGCCGCGCCGCATCTCGGCCCGGGTGATGCCCTCCAGCGTCATGTCGTCGCGGTCGAAGCCGACGGCGGCGATGTTGCGCTTGTACGGGAACTTGAGGTCCTCGTAGATCCACCAGTCGGTCGGCGGCCCGTCCGGGTCCATGGTGATCTGGTACTTCCCGCCGACGTACGCGAGCTCGCCGATCCCCGCGGTGAGCGGCTGGGGCCCGCGGTCCCGGTACTTCGCCGGCAGCCATGTCTCGAAGAGATGTGCGGGCTCGATCACATGGTCGTCGACGCTGATGATCCGAGGCAGTTCCCGTTCCATCGGGTCCCTCCGCTCTGGCGGTTCCGGCACTGTTCTGACGGGTCGTCAGATAGCAGGCTAGCCCCGCGCCCCTGGACCGACAAGGCGACCGGCCCTACGCTCTCCGCACGATCTGACTGTCCGTCAGCTCCTTCGGAGGGGACATGACCGAGACCGCACACGCCCTGAGCGCCTCCCGCACCCTCTGGGAGCTCGTCGCCCGCCGCGCCGCGCTCACCCCGGACCGCCCGGTGCTGATCCAGGACGACCGCCGGCTGACCTTCGGCGAGCTGCGGGACGGCTGCGAGCGGGTGGCGGCAGGGCTGTACGGCAACGGCGTCCGGCCCGGCACCGTCGTCGCCTGGCAGCTGCCCACCCGCATCGAGACGGTGCTGCTGGCCGGGGCGCTGGCCCGGATCGGCGCCGTCCAGTCCCCGGTCATCCCCTTCTACCGGGACCGGGAGGCCGGCTTCGCGCTGCGCGAGTCGAAGGCGGAGTTCTTCGCCGTACCCGGCGAGTGGCGCGGCTTCGACCACACGGAGATGGCGCGGCGGCTCGGTGCGCGCGGCGTCTTCGAGGCGTACGAGCCCGGGTCGCTGCCCGACGGGGACCCCTCCGTCCTGCCCCCGCCCCCGGCCGACGGCACGTCCGTGCGCTGGATCTACTGGACCTCCGGCACCACCTCCGACCCCAAGGGCGTCCTGCACACCGACCGTTCACTGATCGCGGGCGGCTCCTGCCTGGCCCACGCGCTGCGCCTCGCCCCGGACGACGTCGGCTCGATCGCCTTCCCCTTCGCGCACATCGGCGGCGCGGACTATCTGGTGATGCTGCTGCTGTACGGCTTCCCCGCGGTGCTGTTCGAGAAGTTCGCGCTGCCGGACGCGCTGGAGACGTACCGCAAGCACGGGGTCACGACGGCCGGCGGCTCCACGGCCTTCTACTCGATGTTCCTGGCCGAGCAGCGCAAACAGCCCGGGGAGCCGATCATCCCGACCCTGCGGCTGCTGGCGGGCGGGGGCGCGGCGAAGCCGCCCGAGCTGTACCACGCCGTCGTCCGCGAGATGGGCGTCCAGCTCACGCACGGGTACGGCATGACCGAGGTGCCGATGATCACCATGGGCGCACCGGACGACTCGGCGGAGAACCTCGCCACGACGGAGGGCCGGCCCCCCGAGGGCATGGAGATACGCATCGTCGACGGCGAGGTACGGCTGCGCGGGGAGGCGGTCTGCCAGGGGTACCTGGACCCGGAGCAGACCGCGGCCGTCTTCGACGCCGACGGCTTCCTGATCACCGGGGACCTCGGGCACCTCACGCCGTCGGGCCACCTGGTCCTCACCGGCCGTCTCAAGGACGTCATCATCCGGAAGGGCGAGAACATTTCGGCCAAGGAGATCGAGGACCTGCTGCACGAGCATCCCGGGGTGGGCGACGTGGCGGTCATCGGCCTCCCGGACCCCGACCGCGGCGAGCGCGTCTGCGCGGTGATCGAACAGCCCGCGTCGGCGACGCCGCTGGCGCTGCCGGAGGTCACGGCGTACCTGCGGGGGGTGGGCCTCGCCACGCACAAGCTGCCGGAGCAGGTGGAGGTGGTGGAGGCGCTTCCGCGGAACGAGGCGCTGCGGAAGGTCCTGAAGTACAAGCTGCGGGAACGCTTCGCCCCGTCGGGGCCGGCCGGCGCCTGACCGGCGGGCGGGGCGGGGCGGCCCGTGCGGCGGGCTCCTTCGGAGCCCGCCGCGGACGGAGGACGGACACACGGGCCCACCCGGCGGTGCCGGGAGGCCCGGGCCGGCCTACGGCTCCGGTGTGACGTAGTACGCCGCGAACGCCGCCAGGATCTGGTCCTCGCTGATGCGGCCGTCGCCGTCCCCGTCCAGCGCCGTCGCCACCGCCTCGCAGCGCTCCGGCTCGACACCCAGCACCCGCAGCACCCGCGCCGCGTTCGCCGGGGTGACTCCGGCGCCGTCCTCGTCGGCGATGGCGATCACGGCGTGGAGGAAGGGGCGCGCGATCTCGGCGAAGCGGTGGGGGTTGTCACGCAGCCGCTTCACCGCGCCGGTCACGAACTCCTGGCGTGTGACCCGCTGGTCGCCGTCGACGTCGGCGATCCCCGCCATGCCCTGCCAGAATGCCTCGGCGCCCACGTAGAGGGCCTGCCCCTTGTCGGAGCGCGCGGTCGTCCCGAACTCGGCGAGCAGCGCCTTGGCTGCCCCGCTGAAGTCCTCCCGGTCGATGTAGCCGTTGCCGTCCTGATCGAACTCGGCGAACCGGTGGGCGATCTTGCGCTCGTACTCTGCGCTGTCCATGCGGGGAGGGTACGACGCCGGGGCCGGGTCGCGCTCCCCTAACCGGGATCACGCTCCTGTCACGCCGAGAGGGGCTCGGCCTCCTCGTCGACTGCGCTCGCGACGTCCTCGTACACCTCGAAGAGCCGGCGGACGCCCAGCGCGGCCAGCACCCGGTTCACGTGCGAGCCGTCGACGGCCCCGCGCGCCGGGAGGATCAGCCGCAGCCGGCCCCGGCAGGACCGCATCAGGCGGCGGGCGGCGATGAGCACACCGACGCCGCTGGAGTCGCAGAAGTGCACCCCTGACAGGTCGAGCACCAGATCGCGGCGGCCCAGGGCGACGGCGTCGTGAATGCGCCGGCGGACGAGGGGCGAGCTGACCAGATCGAGCTCGCCCCGGATGTGCAGCACGGTCCACGCGCCCTGCTCGGCCCGGTCCACCTTGAGCATCACGCGCCCGGCCCTCCTCGTCGTCGAGATGCGGAAGCTTGTCTTCCAGGCGCCGCTGCCCAGCCGTCCCACGGTCAAACCCTCCAAGGCGTACTTGCCGCAAAGACGGGCATGCGACCGGGACGGCCCATTACATTCGAGAGGACGACGGGCAGCAGGTGCGAACATGCGGAGGGTTTGGGGACGCCGGATGGCCAAGGACACACCACCCCGCTGGGACCGCAGGATGCAGCAGCGACTGGCGCGGGGCGAGGCCGCCGCGCTCGGAGAGCTGTACGACCGGTTCGCCTCGCTCGTGCACAGCCTGGCCCACCGGGTGCTGGACGACGACGCGGCAGCGGACCAGGTGACCCGTGAGGTCTTCGGCTATGTGTGGGAGAACCCCGACGCGTACGACCCCAAGCAGGGCAACCTGCGATCCTGGGTGGCCCGGCTCACCCACCGCCAGGCCGTGCACCGCCTGCGCGAGCAGGAGGCGGCGGCCGACGCGGAGAGCGGCGGGAGCACCACGGAGGAACTGGAGCAGAGGATCAGGCGCGCATCGGTCGCCGCCCGTGCCGACTACATCGTGACGTCTATGCCCGCGCCGCTGCGGGCCGCGCTGGAGCTGGCCTACATCCAGCGCAGGGACTACCGGCAGACGGCGGCCGACCTCGGGGTCACGGAGGACGAGGCCAGGCGCCGGCTCCGGCTCGGCCTGCAGCTGCTGTCCACGGCGAACACGCGCCCGCTCGTGGAGGGCTCCTCGCCGCCCGGATACGGACGCCCCCTGTGAGCGGCCCACTCGACGGGGGCCGTGGCCCCGACGAGCCCGAGGAGGGGCCGGGCGCGGCGCCGCGCATACCGGGACCGCGGGCGGCGGGTGACGACCTGACGCCGCCGCCGGTCCTGCCCGATCCGACGCCGCCGGAGGAGCCAGGTGCCACCGGCCGGCTGCCGCACGGCGTGCTGAAGTCACTGCTGGGCGCGTGGGCGTTGTCTGCCTGCTCCGCCGAGGAGACCGCCGCGGTCGAGGAGCACCTCACCGAGTGCGCCCCGTGCGCGGACGAGGCGCTGCGGCTGCGTGACGCGGTCGGCCTGCTGCACATGGACCGCGATCTGGACCTGGACCCGCTGCTGCGCTCCCGGGTGCTCGAGAACTGCCTGGGCCGTCGTCCCGCCCGTATCCCCGTGCCCGCGTGGGCGACTCCGTACGACGCGGAGACGGCGCGGCTCGATGCACTGCTGCGGGACATCGGCGACTCGGAGTGGCACACGCCGCTGCGGCTGAAATGGTTCGACGGCCGGGAGGCGGTGAGCCGCAAGACGACGGTCGCGGGTGTCATCGGCCATCTGATGTCCGTGGACGGGCTGGTGGCGTCCGCGCTCGGCCTGGAGGACCCGGCGGGCGACTCCGCGCCCCGCTCGCCGTCCGACCGCACCGAGCTGTACTGGCGCTCCACGCACTTCCCGCCGACGCGGCGGATCCGGATGCCGTGGCGCGAGCAGAGCCACACGCTGGTGCGGACGGTGTCGTTCGCGGGCCGCGGGGTGGCCGAACTGTCCGTGTCGTACGGCGACTTCGCGCTGCCGCTGCGCGACTCGCTGCTCGACCGTGCCTTCGAGTGCTGGGTGCACGCGGACGATATCGCGAACGCCGTGGACTATCCGTACGATCCGCCGAGCGCCGCGCATCTGCACCACATGATCGACCTGGCGGCCCGGCTGCTCCCCGCCACCCTGGCCGCCCGCCGCCGCACCGGCCTCGCGGGACCCGCCCGCGACCTGGTCACGGCGGGTTCCCCCGGCCGCTCGCTCCATCTGGAGGTCGAGGGCGCGGGCGGCGGCCACTGGTACATCGCCCTGGACTCCCCTGCCGCCCTCGGCGACCCCGATCGTGCGGTGGCCCAGGTCGCCCTCGACGCCGTCGAGTTCTGCCAGCTCGTCGCCGGGCACGTCTCCCCCGCCGAGGCCGCGGCGGGGCAGGACGGCGACCGCGAGGCGATCCGCGACGTCCTCTTCGCGGCAGCGTCCCTGTCGCGGCTCTGAGCGGCTTCCGGCCGTCCGGCCGCCGGGCCGTCCGAGCGGACTTCCGTCCGCCCGAGCCGGCTTGCGTCTGCGCCGACCGGCCAGGACCTAGGCGAAGACCACCGTGCGGCGGCCGTTCAGGAGGATGCGGTGCTCCGCGTGCCACTTCACCGCGCGCGCCAGCGCCTGGCACTCCACATCGCGGCCGATCGCCACCAGTTGCTCGGGCGTCACCTCATGGCCGACGCGCTCGACCTCCTGCTCGATGATCGGGCCCTCGTCGAGGTCGGCCGTCACATAGTGGGCGGTGGCGCCGATCAGCTTGACGCCGCGCGCATGTGCCTGGTGGTAGGGCTTCGCGCCCTTGAAGCTGGGGAGGAAGGAGTGGTGGATGTTGATGATCCGGCCGCTCAGCTCCTTGCAGAGGTCGTCGGACAGCACCTGCATGTAGCGGGCGAGCACGACCAGCTCCACGTTCTCCGCACGCACCAGCTCCAGCAGCTGTGCCTCCGCATCCGCCTTCGTGTCCTTGGTGACCGGGATGTGGTGGAAGGGAATGCCGTACGACGCGACGAGCTCGGCGAACTCGGTGTGGTTGGAGACGACTGCCGCGATGTCCACCGGCAGCGCGCCGATCCGGGTGCGGAAGAGGAGATCGTTCAGGCAGTGCCCGAATCTGCTGACCATCAGCACGATCCGCATGCGCTCCTCCGCGCGGTGGATCTGCCAGTCCATCTGGAACGAGTCCCCGACGGCGGCGAAGCCGGCCCGCAGCTTGTCCACCGTCACCGGCGCCTCGGCCGAGAAGTGGACCCGCATGAAGAACAGGCCCGTGTCCCGGTCCCCGAACTGCTGGCTGTCCTCGATGTTGCAGCCGGTGATGAAGAGGTAGCTGGAGACGGCGTGCACGATGCCCTGTTTGTCAGGACAGGAAAGCGTGAGGACGTACTGGTCGGTCATCCTCGTAGACTGCCACACCCCACGGGCATCGACGGCCCGCGTCCGTCAGGCGGAACACCGGGGGGAACCCGGCCCGCGCCTCACGCGGACCGGGTCATGATGCGCAGCACTTCGAGCGTGCGCGGCGGCGCGTCCGGGTCGTCCCCGTCGTTCGCCGCCAGCCGTACGTGCGCCTCGCGCGCCGCCCGTACGGCCTCCGGCCAGCCGTGGTGCTCCATGTACGCCGACACCGGCGCGTCCGGACCCACCTGGTGCATGATCCTCAGCACCCGCAGCACGGCCACGTCGACCAGGGCCGCCTCCCCCGAGTCCCGGAAGATCGTCCCGACGTACTTCTCGGCGGACCAGCTGTCCAGCCACGTGTCCTCGACCAGCCGGTACACGGCGTCGGTGACATCGCCGTACCCCTCGCGGCCCGCCAGCCAGGTCTCCTGGTGGAAGACGGGGTCGGAAAGCATGTGCAGCGCCGAGCGCACATTGCTGCGCCAGCGCCACCAGGGCATGTCATTGAGCGGCATGTCGCCCATGGTGGAGGAGCGACGGCCGCGACGGGAAGAGTTCATTGACGTTCACCTCGTGAGCTCGGTCCTTGCGAGCTCCGCCACGAGGGGTTCGTGCACGTGAGGGCGCCGCTGGGGGCACTGCACCGAAGCTTGCACGCATCGATCGTACGTTCCCCACAACTGGGCGATCTCCAGCCCCTGCAATTCACCCTCTCGTCACTTCACGTTGAAGTGACCACACTCCAGCGTTACCCACGAGACGGAAATGTGCATGGCCATGACCGGATGGCGACTTTCCTCCTCCCCCCGCTCCTGCAGGACCGCGACAGTCGTCGCCGTGTGTATGGCGGCGGTCGGAATATCGCTGTCCGGCTGCGGTGTGCTCCCTGGTGCCACGGGGGACTCCAGGGAGCCCGTTACCGTCATGACGTTCGCCCCGGACGAGACCAAGGCGACCAACATGCCGGGAATGCCTGCTATGGCGCAGGCCTACGCCCGATACGTCAACGCGCACGGCGGCATCGACGGCCACGAGCTGCGCGTCCTCACCTGCAACGAGCACAACACGGCGCCGGGCGCCGCCGCGTGCGCCCGGCGGGCGGTGCGGGAAGAGGCGGTCGCCGTCGTCGGCTCGTACAGCCAGCACGGCCGGGCGTTCATGGCACCGCTGGAGGCGGCGGGCGTTCCGTACATCGGTGGCTACGGAGTCTCCGAGGAGGAGTTCACCAGCTACCTCTCCTATCCCGTCAACGGCGGCCAGTCCGCGCTGCTCGCCGGCAACGGCCAGCAGCTGGCCACCGGCTGCCGCAAGGTCTCGCTGGTGCGGCCCGACACGGTCACGGGTGACGACCTGCCCGTACTGCTGAACGCCGGCCTGGCCCGGGGCAAGGGGAAGCCGTCCATCGACGTCAAGGCGGCGGAGGACTCCACCGAGTACACGGAGAAGGCCCAGGAGGCGCTCCAGGAGGCGGGCGACGAGAACGGCTGCGTCACCGCCGTGCTCGGCGAGCGCACGGAGACGTTCTTCGACTCCTTCCGGCGGCTGCGCGAGAGCGAGGGGGATGACGTCCGGATCTCCTCGGTCCTCAGCTCGGTCGACCAGCCGCTGATCGACCGCACGGGCGGCGCGAACGGGCCCTTCGAGGGCGCGTTCATGACCGGGTGGTACCCGGACGCGGGTGACGACCGGTGGGGGACGATGCGCGAGGTGATCCGCGAGCACGCGTTCGGCGACAACCGGATCGACGCGGCGGACGCGGGTGTGCAGACCACGTGGATCGCGTACACCGTCCTGAAGAAGATCATCGAGTCCCTCGACCGCCCCGAGATCACCCCCGGCGCGGTCGCCCACGCCCTCGACGACGGCGTCCGCGTCGACACCGGCGGCCTCACCCCGCCCCTGCGCTGGCGCTTCCAGGACATGCTGGGCACGCCCGGCTTCCCCCGCGTCGTCAATCGCAGCGTGACCTTCCAGGTCGTGCGTGACGGCCGCCTGGTCGCCCAGAAGCAGGGCTTCGTCGACGTCGGCCCGACGATGCGGGACGCACCGACGGCGTAGATGGGATGGCGCCTGCGGCAGGCCCACTCCCCGCCCCGCCCCCGCAGTGTCCATGTGCGGCTCCGCCGCGTGGGGGCTCCGCCCCTTCCCCGTTCCGGGGGCTCCGCCCCCTAACCCCGCCCCCAGACGCGGCGGGGCTCGTTTGGGAGCCTGTCCGGCGACTGAGGACGGACACGTCGGCCGGTCCGGACGGTACCGGGCCCTCCGGGGCCGGGCGGACGCGGTCGCGGGCGTCAGAGGTCGCCGGCGTCGCGCTTCGTGAGGTCGTAGTCGGTCGCGATGGAGTTCCAGAGGCCCGCGGCCTCCCTCTTCGCCTTCGTGGCGTCGACGCTCGCCTTTTCGGCCTCGCTCAACTGGCCCGTCCGGCGCGCCCGGCCGTCGCGGCAGCCCTTCTTGCCGTCGACCTGGCCCGCCCACTCCGCGTAGTGGTCGTCGGCCTTCGCCGAGGCGTTCCAGGCCTCGGTCAGGGCCTCGGTGAGCGCCGCGTTGTCGGGGAGCTTGTCCACGGACAGGCCCTGGAGGCGGGTCACGAGGCCGCGGCGCTGTTCGGCCGCGCCGCGCAGGTCCGTCGCCGCCTGGTCGAGGTTCTGGCACTTCTTGATCGCGTCGACGGAGCGGATCACCGCCGCACGGCTGTCGTTGCTGTCCGCGAGGAGCTTGTCGAGCGCCTCGGCCTGCGCCTTCGCGGCGTCGGGCAGGGCCCAGCGAGGCCGGTGTCGGACGGGCCGTGTGCTGTAGTAACTTTTCTTCCTTTTTCCCTTTTTTTTCTTTCCCCCCCCCGCCCCCCCCACCCCCCCTCCCTCCGACCCACCCA
>NZ_JBHWKX010000011.1:32264-39457 GCF_042730885.1 Streptomyces sp. NPDC059909 | reverse complement strand
TCGCGCGTAGAACGACATCAACCCCCCCCCTCGCTTTTTTTTCCCCTCTCCGCGAGACTTCCCCCCCCCTCCCCCCCCTCCCCCTCCCCGCCTCCCCCCACCCCCAAAACCCCGGCCACGGCCGACGTCGCCGCGGCGACGGTCTTGTCGTCGTTCTGGCCCTTGTTGTCGTCACCGCCGCCGAACATCAGCGCGCTCGCGCCGAGACCGAGTACGGCGCAGCCGACGACGACCGCGGCGATGAGCGGCACGCGCGAGGAGCGGCGCTGCGGCGGCTCGGGCGCGTACGGCGGCTCGTACGCGGGCTGGTACTGCGGCGTCGGCGCGTACGACTGCTGCGGCTGCTGAGGTACGGGCGGCAGGTACTGCGTGGCCTCCGCCCCACCACCGGCCGGCGCGCCCTCGCTGCGGAAGAGGTTGTCGAACTCCGCGGGAGGCTGCCGGTCGCCGGGCGCGCCGGGGCGGACCCCGTACGGGGCGCCCTGCGGTACGGGCGGCAGGTACTGGGTGGCCTCCGCGTCGCCCCCCTCGGCGGCGGGCCGCACGCCGAGGAACTGCGTCGACTCGGCGGGGTTCTCGTGCGGGTGGGCCCCGGCGGGGGGCTGGACGGGCGCAATGTACTGCGTGGCGTCGGCCTCGCCCATCTGCCCGTACTGGCCCGGAAGTTGGCCCGCGGCACCGGCGTCGTACGGCGGCAGCGACTGATCCTGGTACTGCATCTGCGGCTCCTGGGGCGGGAGCGGCTGCGCCTGGTGGTGCGGCTGCTGGGGCGGCAGCGGCTGCGCGTACGGCTGGGGCCGGCCCGGGGCCTGCTGGTCCTGCCCCTGCTCGGGGCCCCACGGCGAACCCCAGGGCGCCCCGCCGGCCGGAGCGACCTGCTCCCCGCTGACGCCGGGTATCCAGGGCTCACTGCCGTCCGCGGGCAGCACGACACCCTCGTGCGCGGGCCGCGCCGCAGGATACTGCGCCTCGTCACCCTGTCCGCTTCGCGTCACCGGGACTCCTACACGTAAACCTACGGAATCGTCGGTTCACGCTACCGGGTGTCCCAGCCCCTCCGCACACACGTGTGGCGGCCGTAACAAGATCGCACCCCAAGACGCTGTTCAACCCCGCCTTTCCGCGCCGCACGTGTGCCCCGCCACCACTCCCGCCACCACCCCCTGCGCCCCTCCACGCCCCTCCACGCCCCTCGGCGGCGCGCTCTACGCCGCCTGCAGCTCCACCCTCGCCCCGAACTCCCGCACCGCCGGCTCCTCCCCGTACGGCTCCAACCGGTGCTGGAGGTCCTCCAGGTACTCCGCGCCCCGGCTCGACCTCAGCGTCCCGAGCAGCTCCACCGCCCGTGTGCCGGTCCGGCAGGCCTCCTCCACCTCGCGCTGCTGGACCCGGGCCGACGCCAGCAGCACCAGCCCGATCGCGCGGCGGCGGGCCCGGGACTCGGGGTGACCCTCCAGGGAGTCGACGGCGCGGCGGGCGGCCGCGTCCGCCTCGCCCAGGTCGCGGTGGCAGTGGGCCAGCTCGTCGGCCAGATAGGCGTGGTCGAAGTGGGCGATCCAGGCCGGGTCGTCCCCCGACTCCGGGTCGGCCCGGTCCAGCGCCGCCAGCGCCTTGCCGGCGACCTCGTGGCAGGTGCGGGCGTCGCCGAGCAGCGCATGGCCTCGCGCCTCGGCCGCGTAGAACATCGCCTCCGCGCGCGGTGTCACCCGCCCCCGCGCACCCTCCTGCGCCGCCCGCGCGAGCTGCGCGATCTCCCGCGGGTTCCCGAGCTGCGCCGCGAGGTGGCTCATCGACGCGGCCAGGACGTACCCCCCGTACGCGCGGTCGTCCGCCGCCTGCGCCAGCCGCAGCGCCTGGATGTAGTAGCGCTGCGCGAGCCCGGGCTGGCCGGTGTCCACCGCCATGTACCCGGCGAGTTCGGTCAGCCGGGCGACGGCCGCGAAGAGCTGCCGGCCGACCGGCTCCCGGTACGAGCCCGAAAGCAGGCCCGACACCACGCTGTTGAGGTAGTGGACGACGACCGGCCGCACATGCCCGGACCCGAAACGGTGGTCCAGCGTCTTGAGCGCCTCCGTCATCGCCCGTACGGCCTCGACGTCCGACACCCCCACCCGCGCCCCCGCCGTACGCGCCACCTGCGCGTCCGCGCCCGTGATCAGCCAGTCGCGGCTCGGCTCGACGAGCGCCGACGCGGCGACCGCCGACCCGGACAGGAAGTCACGGCGGCCCACATCGCTGCGCCACAGCTCGCAGACCTGCTCGATCGCCCCGAGCACGGTCGGCGCGAACTGCAGCCCCACGCCCGACGCCAGGTTCTTCCCGTTCGCCATGCCGATCTCGTCGATCGTGACCGTACGCCCCAGCTTGCGGCCCAGCGCCTCCGCGATGATCCCAGGCGCCCGCCCGCGCGGCTGCTGTCCGCGCAGCCAGCGCGCCACGGACGTCTTGTCGTACCGCAGGTCGAGCCCGCGCTCCGTACCCACCAGGTTGACCCGGCGGGCCAGCCCCGCGTTGGAACACGCGGCTTCCTGGATGAGCGCCTGCAGCCGTTCGTTCGGCTGGCGGGCGACGAGTGGCCTCGCTGCCATGACTACCCCCTGTACCGGACCGCTCGGTTCGTGATCACTGTCGAGCCCTCGACCGAGACCCTCGATCGAGTTCGTGATCTTCCATTGATCACTTCCCGGCGGTTATCCGGAGAATGCCATTGAGCTCGGACGATTACGGGTGAATGCCGCTTCCCCGCAAGGGCTACCCTCCCGCCGGTCCCTGGCCGCACGCGCGCCCCCGCCCATGCACCCATGCGCCCCATATGCAGGATCGATGCGTCGTGCCCCGGCCGTGTGCGCCCGTAACCCGCACTGACGGCGGGAGTTGTGTTCATCGTGGAAGAGACCATCGGCACGGAAGCCGCACAGATCCCCAGGCAGCGGGGCGAACAGCTGCTGGACAGCGCCGTGCGGTATGCGGAGGAGCGCCACTGGGACGTGTTCCCCGGCACCTGGCTCGAGGCCGTCGACGGCGCCGAGCGGTGCTCCTGCGGCGCGGCCGCATGCGAGGCACCGGGGGCGCACGCCACCCGCCCGGACTGGGCGAACCAGGCGACCGGCAGCGCCGTCGCCGCGCGCCGGCTGTGGGGGAAGCAGCCGAAGGCGTCGATCCTGCTGCCCACGGGACGGACGTTCGACGCGCTGGACGTCCCGGAGTCCGCCGGTTTCCTCGCGCTGGCCCGGATGGAGCGGATGGATCTGACGCTCGGTCCTGTGACCTGCGCGCCGGACCGGCGGATGATGTTCTTCGTGCTGCCCGGCGGGGCGGCGAAGGCCCCCGACCTGGTACGGAAGTTGGGCTGGGCGCCCAGCTCGGTCGACCTGGTGGCGCGCGGCGAGGGCCACTACGTGGCGGCACCGCCGACCCGTATCGGCGGCCAGGGCGCGGTGCAGTGGGCCCGCCGCCCCACGCCGGCGAACCGCTGGCTGCCGGACGTGGAGGAGCTCATCAGCCCCCTGGCGTACGCATGTGGGCGGGAGGCGGCCGCCGAGCGGACGCGCCGATCGTAGTGTTGTTCCCGTACAAACGGGGACAACGGAAGGCAGCGCACCATGCCGGACCAGACATCGGGCCAGCAACCGGCCCAGGAAGCAGGCCGGACGGAGCTCCGGACGGCGGGCGGTACGCCGGAGACGGCGCCGCCCGCCGTTCGTGTCGAGGGGCTGTGGAAGCGGTTCGGCGAGCAGATCGCCGTCGCGGGCATCGATCTGGCCCTGCCCGCCGGCAAGTTCATCGGTCTGGTCGGACCGAACGGCGCCGGCAAGACGACGACGCTGTCGATGGTGACCGGGCTGCTCCGCCCCGACCAGGGGCGCGTCGAGGTCGTGGGCCACGACGTGTGGAAGGACCCCGTCGAGGTCAAGGCCAGGATCGGCGTTCTGCCCGAGGGACTGCGGCTCTTCGAGCGGCTGTCGGGACGGGAACTCCTCGCCTACACCGGCCGGTTGCGGGGGCTGCCCGGTGACGAGGTCGACAAGCGGGCGGCGCAGCTGCTCGACGTGCTGGATCTCGCGGGGGCGCAGCACAAGCTGGTCGTCGACTACTCGACCGGTATGCGGAAGAAGATCGGCCTGGCGGCGGCGCTGCTGCACAATCCCCAGGTGCTGTTCCTGGACGAGCCGTTCGAGGGCGTCGACCCGGTCTCTGCCCAGACGATCCGTGGCGTGCTCGAGCGGTACACCGCCTCCGGGGCGACCGTCGTCTTCTCCAGCCATGTGATGGAGCTGGTGGAGTCGCTGTGCGACTGGGTCGCGGTGATGGCGGCGGGCCGGATCCGGGCGCACGGCACGCTGGAGGAGGTACGGGGCTCGGCGTCGTCGCTGCAGAACGCGTTCCTGGAGCTGGTCGGGGCGAGTGGCCGGGATGCCGGGGACGCGCTGGACTGGCTGGGCGGCGGCGGTTCGCGATGACGACGACCACGCACTCGACGGCACCGACGCCCCGCATGCCTTCGGCCGCTCCGGCGACTCCGGCGACCGCGTCGCTCACCCCCGTTCTCGTACGGCTCAAGCTGTCGCTGCTCGCCAACGGGCTGCGTCAGTCCTCCGGCCGGAGGGCCGCCTTCGTCGCGTCGGCGGTCGTGGCCCTGCTCATCGCGGCCGGGCAGCTCATCGGGCTGGTCCTGCTCCGCGGGGAGGAGAGCGCGGCCACGGTGGTGGTGCTGCTGGTCGGTGTGCTCGCGGTGGGCTGGGCGTTCATGCCGCTGTTCTTCCCGAGCGGCGACGAAACGCTCGACCCGACCCGGCTGGTGATGCTGCCGCTGCGCCCGCGTCCGCTGGTCTCCGCGCTGCTGGTGGCCTCGCTGGTGGGGATCGGCCCGCTGTTCACGCTCTGCCTGGCCGTGGGCGGCGCACTGGCGCTGGTGCACGGCGCCGGGGCGGTGCTGGTCGCGGTGGTGGCCGTTCCGCTGACGCTGCTGGTGTGCGTGGCGCTGGCGCGCGCGGTCGCGGCGGCCAGCATCCGGCTGCTGACCTCGCGCAAGGGCCGCGACCTGGCGGTGCTGAGCGGTCTGGTGATCGCGGTGGGCATCCAGTTCGCGAACTTCGGCGCCCAGCGCATCGGCGCGGCGGGAGGCCTCTCGTCGCTGGAGCCGGTGGCGGCGATCGTGCGCTGGATCCCGCCGGCGTCGGCGGCCGGCGCGATCGACTCGGCGGCCTCGGGTTCGTACGGTACGGCGCTCGCGCAACTCGGGCTCTCCGTGGCCGCGCTGGGCGTGCTGCTGTACGCCTGGCAGCACAGCCTCACGCGGCTGATGACGACCCCGGACGGCTCGACGCTCGCGGCCGCGTCGGAGCCGAGCCGCAGGGCGTCGTCCGGCGGGCTGCACCGGCTGCTGCCCGGCGGGCGTACGGGCACGGTCATGCAGCGCAGCCTGCGCTACGTCTGGCGCGATCCGAAGACGAAGACGGCGTGGGTGACGGCGCTGGTCATCGGCCTGATCGTGCCGGTCTTCAACGCCCTGCAGGGCACGGGCTCGATCTACTTCTCGTGCTTCGCCGCGGGGATGCTCGGCATCCAGATGTACAACCAGTTCGGGCAGGACACCTCCGCGTTCTGGATGGTGGCCCAGACGATCTCGACACCCCGCGACGCCTACCTCGAACTGCGCGCCCGCGCACTGGCGTTGCTGCTGATCACACTCCCGTACACGGTCCTGGTCACCGTCGTCACGGCGGCGATCCTGGGCAACTGGAAGGCGCTCCCGGAGGCCCTCGGGCTCGCGCTCGCGCTGCTGGGCGCGATGCTGGCGACGGGCGCGGTGGCGTCGGCACGCTTCCCCTACTCCATCCCGCAGGACAGCGCGTACAAGAACGTCGCGCCGGGGCAGGGCGGGCTGGCCTGGATCTCCATCTTCGGCGGAATGATCGCCTCGGCCCTGTTGTGCGCCCCGGTGATCGCGCTCACGATCTGGCTGAATGCCGCCAACGCGGAGTCGGCGCTGTGGAGTCTGCTGCCGCTGGGGCTCGCCTACGGCGGGGCCGTGGCGTGGGGCGGGCTGCGGGTGGCGGCGCCGCAGACGGCGCAGCGGCTGCCGGAGATCCTGACGGCGGTCAGCAAGGGCTGAGCGGCGGTCTGCGGCCCCTGCGCAGCAGGGGCCCTGCCCGGAGCACAGGGCCGGGAGTGTGGAGATTTCGTTCCCCATGTGTGCGTGAGCGGACGCGCCCCGGTCGGCGGGATCACCCCCGGAGAGCGCGACGCGGCGCCCCGAATCGATCGACCTCGACGCCGCGGCCGCGAACACGCTGAAGGTGCGCGAGGAAATCAGGAAGCCGATCGGCTGAGCCGGCCGCCCGACGCTTTCCGGTCGAAGGGGCGCGCGGGGCGTTGCTCCAAGGTGAAACCAATTCCGTGAACGAGCAGCTCAGGGGATTGTTTCAGCTTGCACCACTGGTGGTTGTCCATATGCTGGACAGCCCTTCGCGCGCGCCCAGCACCCTGTGCGAACTGCCCGAACGACCATTCGGTCTCCGTTCCGGAACGTATGCGGCCGGAAACGCGCGATGGATGTGCGATCACTGTATGCATCAGCAAGACTCCCGAGCGCAATCGCACTCACCGACGAAGGGGATTCACCTATGCGTTACATCCTCAGCACACTCGGCGCGACGGCCTCCGCGGCCGCCCTCCTCCTGACCGTGGGCAGCGCCGCACACGCGGCACCGCCCGCCCAGCCGACCGGGCTCTACCCGCCGTCGGCACTGGTGCTCACGGTCGGCCAGGGCGACGGCACCGCGACGGCCACCGTCGCGCGGGCGGTGACTCTGAGCTGTGCACCGACACCGACCGGCAGCCACCCGTCGCCCAGGGCGGCGTGCAAGGAGCTGACCGCGGTGGACGGCGAGTTCGGTCTGCTGTCCAGAGCGGTCGGCGGCCCGTGCACCCGTCAGTGGGACCCGATCACGATCACCGCGGACGGCGTCTGGCAGGGCAAGCGGGTCAGCTGGTCGGCCACGTACGGCAACGCGTGCGAGATGCGGTCGAGTCTGACCAAGGCGGCGGTCTTCGCCTTCTGAGCCGGCCACCTCCCCGCGGCGGGGGGGGGGGGGGGGGGGGAAGGGGGGGGGGGGGGGGGCCCCCCCTCCTTCCTTTTTCTTTCTTCTTTTCCTTCCCTCGTCCCTCCACCCCACTCCCAAACAGCCGAA
>NZ_JBHWKX010000011.1:0-32254 GCF_042730885.1 Streptomyces sp. NPDC059909 | reverse complement strand
GGGGGGGAGGGAGTCGGGAGCCGACCTGGCTTTCTTCCTCCGTCTCCCCCCTCCCCCCCCCCCTTTCCAGCATAACTCCTCGCAAAGCCCTCATCCCCCCCCCCCCCGCACCTCGTGTCATGGCGTCATGTCGTGCCGTCAGGTCACGGCGTCAGCACGCCGTCCAGGAACGGCTCGATCGCGCTGCGCCAGGCGGCCGGCTGGTCGTAGTGGACGAGGTGGCCGGCGTCCGGGACCTCGGCGTACTGGCCGCGGGGCAGGACCCGGACCATCTCCTGGGCCTCGGCGCGGCCCAGCTCGCCGTCGAGGCCGCGGACGACGAGGGTGGGGCACTGGACCTGGGCGAGGGAGTCCCAGTGGGCGTCGTGGACCCAGGTCTCGCGGGAGGTGAGCATCTGTCGGCGCGAGAAGACCGGTCGCCAGCCGTCCGCACGCTCGGCCATCACCTCGGCGAAGAACTCACCGCGGGCCGGACTCGGGCGCTCCACCCAGGGGTCGTCCTCGCCGAACCACTTCCGGACGTCCGCGAGGGTGGCGAAGGGGACGGGCCAGCTGCGGAACCAGTCCTCCCACTCCCGCTGGGAGGCCGCACCCAGCGCGGAGGCGCGCATGTCGCAGATGACCAGGGCCTGGACGAGGTCCGGGCGCTCGGCGGCCAGTTGCCAGGCGGTGAGGGCGCCCATGGCGTGGCCGATGAGCGTGACCGGGGCGAGGCCCAGCTGCTCGACGGCGGCCGCGGCGTCCGACACGTACGCCTCGCGCGTGAACGAGCCGTCCGACGGCTTCTCGCTGCGTCCGTGGCCCCGCTGGTCGAGCGCCACCGCGCGATGCCGCTCGGCGAGCCAGCGGGCCGTGGAGGCCCAGTGCGAGGCGCGGCCCATCAGCCCGTGCAGCAATAACACGCCCTGGGCGCGGTCCGTCTCACCGCGTCCCTTGGGCGGATCGGCGAACTCCCAGGCAGCGAGGCGTACGCCGCCCGCTCCCGTCACGTCGATGCGCCGCACCATGGTCCTGGCACCCCCTTCTGTCCCCCGCGGATCTCCGTAGCGATGAAGAAGTGATCGACAAGCGATCGAGTCACGCCAGACTATCGAACTTCCATTCGAAAACCGGGGCCCCGCGCCCAACACCCCTCGTTCGAGTGACCATGCTCAAGGATTGACGCTCGTCGCCGAGGGGAGATCTTCTGCGGGAGGCGGACCGCTCGGGGAAAACGGTCCGAGGGGAGCGACCCTGAGAGCTCGGGGCTCCGGGTCGCACAGGGGAGGACAGGCCCCGGCGCCGCCTGGCGCCGGGGCCCTCCATGTGTCCGTACGGCATGCGGTTCGGCATGTGCCACCCCCAGGTCATATGCCTCAGCTCAGCGTGGCACGCGAATCGCCCCGGGCGCTGCCATTCCGGCCGGAAAGCGCGTTCCCGGAGGCTCCACCGGGTGCCGCCGCGGCGCGCGGAGCGGGCACGAAGGCGTACGAGCACGACGACGCGCCCGCACCGCGCATACGGTACGGGCGCGTCGGGAACGCCAGGAAGGGCCTCGGGCCGGGTCGGCTCCGGGGCCGTGGCCGTGGCCGTGGCCGTGGCCGTGGGAGCCTACGACGTCAGCGCTTCGCCACGAACACGTGCGAGGCCACGTCCGCCTGCAGCTCCGCCGCCTCGCCGCTGCTGCCCACGAGCACGCCGCCCGCCGACTCCGTCACGCTCACCACGGACCCGGGCTGCACGCCCGCCCGCCGCAGCGTGTACATCAGCTGGGCGTCCGTCTGGATCGGCTCGCCGATCCGCCGGACCACGACCGTCTTGCCCTCCGCGCCCGCGTCCAGCTCGGCCAGGCTGACCATGGAGTCGTCCAGGAACGGATCGGCCTCCGCCTTCTCGCCCAGCTCCTCCAGACCCGGGATCGGGTTGCCGTACGGAGACTCCGTCGGGTGGCGCAGCAGCTCCAGCACGCGCCGCTCCACGGCCTCGCTCATCACGTGCTCCCAGCGGCACGCCTCGGCGTGCACCTGCTCCCACTCCAGGCCGATCACGTCGACCAGGAGGCACTCGGCGAGCCGGTGCTTGCGCATCACGCGCGTCGCCAGCCGCCGGCCCTCGTCGGTGAGCTCCAGGTGCCGGTCGCCCGCGACCATGACCAGGCCGTCGCGCTCCATCCGCGCCACGGTCTGGCTGACCGTCGGGCCACTCTGGTCGAGCCGCTCCGCGATCCGGGCGCGCATGGGGACCACGCCTTCCTCTTCGAGCTCGAGGATGGTGCGGAGGTACATCTCCGTTGTGTCAATCAGTCCGGACATACGTGCCCCTCGATGCTGTGACAAAAGAATCGTGCGATGGCCCTGGCTCAATTCTGACGCATAGCACTGACAACCGGGCCCACCGCGGGGAAGCCCGTATTGACAGAGCAATGGTCCAGACCGCAACGTGATCCGCGACACAACGAGAAGGGGCGACCGCAATGGGCGAGAACAAACTGGCGGGTCAGTTCTTCGACGCCGCGATCGGCCTGCTGGAGCGGGTGCGGGACGAGGAAGCCGCCGGCATCGCGGCCGCCGGCACCGCCATCGCGGACACGGTCGCGGCGGGCGGGCGGCTCTTCGCGTTCGGCGCCGGCCACTCCTCGCTCGCCGCCCAGGACGTCGTCTACCGCGCGGGTGGCCTCGCCCTGATGAACCTGCTCGCCGTGCCCGGCGTCGTCGGCGTCGACGTCATGCCCGCCACGCTGGGCTCCGCGCTGGAGCGCGTGGACGGCCTCGCGGGCGCGGTCCTCGACTCCAGCCCCGCCCGCTCCGGCGATCTGCTGATCATCATCTCCCTCTCGGGCCGCAACGCCCTCCCGGTCGAGATGGCCATGAACGCGCGTGCCCTCGGCCTCACGGTGATCGGTGTGACGTCGGTGGCGTACGCGACGGACACCCGCTCCCGGCACGTCTCCGGGACGTACCTCAAGGACCACTGCGACATCGTCCTCGACTCCAAGATCGCGGTGGGGGACGCGGAGCTGACCGCCGAGGGCATCGCGGCCCCCTTCGCCCCCGCCTCCACGGTCGTCACCAGCGCGCTGATGCAGGCGACGATGGCGGCCGCGGCGGGCGAGCTCGTCGCGCGCGGCATCGAGCCGCCGCTGCTGCGGTCCGGCAACGTCGACGGCGGTCATGAGTGGAACGGGCGCGTGATGAGCGAGTACGCGGACCGGATCTTCTTCCGGCACTGAGCCACCTCCGCACACCCGGCTCGCGGCACCTCCGCACACCTGGCACCCGGCTCCTGCGGCGCCGCCCGGCCCCGCCCGGCCCCGCCCGCGGCCTCACTCCCCCTGCGCCGCGGACAGATCCAGCGCCGCCGCCACCCGCGTCGCCACGCTCTCCGCGTACACGGCGTCCGCGCGTTCGAAGGCAGGTCGGTTCGCCGCGCGCAGGAACGTCAGCACGCCCAGCGTCCGACCGCGACTGCGCAGCACCGTGCACAGGGCGTGCACCGCGTCGCGGGGCCACTGGCGCTCCGCCGCCCACGACTCCGCACCGCCCCTGCCACCCCCGGCGCTCGCCCGCACCGAACCGATCCGGTCCATCGCCTGCAGCGCCGGATGCCCCTGCGCGTAACGCACCGGGATCCCGGCCCCGGCCACGCGCGCGACCGGTCCCGGCGCGCCCGAAGGCGTCGCCGCGGCCCGTACGAGCCGTTCGCCTCCGTTGCCGCCGGGCGCCACCACGTCCACGAGCGCGTGATCCGCGAAACCGGCCAGCGCGAAGTCCATCTGCGCCGTCGCCGCCTCCATCGGGTCCTCGCACTCCGCGGCCGCCCGCGCCGCCCGGTGCAGCTGACTGAACCGGAACCGCATCCGGTCCGCGTCCTGCTCCGCGAGCTTCGCCTCCGTCACGTCCTGGAACAGCCAGCCGACCCCCAGCGGCACCGGCTCCTCCGCCAGCGGCGACGCCAGCCGCAGGAACCCGCTGCGCCAGCAGCGCCTCCGCTCCCCCTCGTCCGTCCGCACCGTCACCCACAGCTCGGCGAGCGCCCCCGGTGCCCCCTCCGCGAGCACATGGTGCAGCGCGCCCTCCAGCTCCTCCACGCCCTGCACGATCAGCTCACCGAGCGGCCGCCCCAGCAGCGTCGTCCGCGCACCGGAGCCGAGCATCCGGGCCGCGTGCCCGTTGACGATGGTCGGCCGGAGATCCACGTCCACCAGGACGACACCCCAGGAGGCGTCCTCGAACAGCGCCTCGCTCAGCGCGATCGACCGCTCCAGGTCGATCTGCGCGTGCACCTCGCTGAAGGCGCAGTACACCCCCGCGGGCTTCCCGTCCGCCCCACGCACCCCCGCCGACTGCGTCCGTACGAGCACCCGTCCGCCGTCCTTGCGGAGCAGTGCGAACTCGTGCACCTGGCGCCCGGGCGCGTGCATCGCGCCCATCAGCCGCGCCTGCACCTCGTCCGCGTCCGCGGACCGCACCGCCCATCCCGCGAACCCGCGCCGCCCCACGGCCTCCTCGGCCGACCAGCCGAGGATCCGCTCGGCCTCCCGGTTCCAGTGCGTGATCACGCCGTCGGCGTCGAACGCGCACAGCGCCGCGTCCATCCCGTCCAGCAACGCGGCGAGCAGATCCGACCCGGGGCCGACCCGCTCCGGCTCCCGTTCCGGCTCGTCAGGCCCGAGGGCATGGGCCGTCTCACTCCTGGACGCACTCATCCCGGCACCCCCTGCAGGACGTGTACTCACGTGCAGACGCACGCTCGGCCATTCAACTGGAACGTGACACAGGACACATGAATTTCCCGGAAATCGTTGCTCCTCGGAAAACCTGCCGTGCCTGGCGTCACCGCCGAGATCTGCACCGCAGAGGCAGGCAGGGGAAAGATCCGCCGGACAGCCCTAGGGCAGGATGACTCCGTGACCGACGCTCTCGACCCCGCCGCCATGCGCGAGCAGTACCGCTCGACCCCGCTCCACGAAACGGACCTGCCCGCCGAGCCGATGGAACAGTTCGTCCACTGGTTCAAGGACGCCGCCGCCGGCCACCTCCACGAGCCGAACGCCATGGTCGTCTCCACGGCCACCCCCGACGGCCGACCCTCCTCACGGACGGTGCTGCTCAAGCACTTCGACGACCGCGGCTTCGTCTTCTACACCAACTACACCTCCCGCAAGGGCCGCGAACTCGACGCCAACCCCTACGTCTCGCTGCTCTTCCCCTGGCACCCGCTCGCCCGCCAGGTCATCGTCGCCGGCACCGTGGCTCGCGTCGGCCGCGACGAGACCGCCGCCTATTTCCGCACCCGCCCGCACGGCTCCCAGCTCGGCGCCTGGGCCAGCCCCCAGTCCTCGGTGATCCCCTCCCGGCAGGAGCTGCTGCGCCGCTACGAGGAGCTCGAGGCCCGCTACCCGGCGGGGCAGCAGGTCCCGGTGCCGCCGGAGTGGGGCGGCTACCGGGTCACGCCGGAGACGGTCGAGTTCTGGCAGGGGCACGAGAACCGGCTGCACGACCGGCTGCGGTACGTACGGACGGAGGACGAGCCCGCGGGGTGGCGGGTGGAGCGTCTGTCACCCTGACGGCCGTCACCCGCGACCCCGTCACCCCGAGGCCGCAGCCACCTCGCGCCCCCGCTCCAGCGCCGTCTCCACGGCCGCCGGAATGTCCGTGACCGGGAACTGCACGTGCCGGACCGTACGCTCCCGGTCCACCACCAGCACCGCCCGCTTCAGCCGCAGTGACTGCCCGGCCCGGAACGTCGGCAGCCGCAGCGCCGCGGCCAGCCGCGTGTCCATGTCCGACAGCAGCGGGAAGGGGATGTCCTCCGCCGCCGCGAACGCCCGCTGCTCGTCCGGGCGCTGCGTGCTGACCCCGCGCACCGCGATTCCGGCCGCCGTGAAGTGTGCGTACGCGTCCCGGAACAGCCGGTTCTCCAGCGTGCAGCCGACGGTGCCGGGGACGCCGGACCAGCCCTCCGGCAGCGGGCTCGGGCGCCCGGTCGCCGGATACCCGGTCGCCGGATAGCAGAACAGCACCGTGGCCGCGGCCCGCCCGCCGGTGTCCACGGGGTCGGTCTCCCCGCCCGTGTGCGCGGGGAGGGCGAGCCGCGGCAGCCGGGTGCCGGGCAGCGCGTGGACCCGGTGCGCCTCGGCGCTGTCGTCGTCGGCCGTGGCGGTGAGGCTGCCGTCGCCGAGGAGCCAGCGGTCGGCCCAGTCCTGCATGGACACCAGCACCGGGAGCAGGGCACGGCCGGTGGCCGTCAGCCGGTACTCGTACCGCACCGGTCCCTCCTGGTACGGGACCTTCTCCAGGACCCCGGAGTCGACGAGGTGGGTCAGCCGCTCGGTGAGCACCTTGCGGGAGATGTCGAGCTCGCGCTGGAGCTCGTCGAAGCGGTGGCGGCCGCGTGCCGTCTCGCGGACGAGCAGCATGCTCCACCAGTCGCCGATCACGGCGGCCGCCTGCGCGATGGCGCAGGCGGCGTCACGCTCGGGCACGGCCCGTCCCATCGGCGGACTCCTTCCTGTCAGGGCTCCATCTTGCGTCACCGCGTGAGTTCCCGATAGAAACTCAGTGTAGGTTCCCAAAGGGAACTCACTTGCGGTTCGCTCGCATCCGCGATCCACGGATCCACAGGGGGAGGACATTGTGCAGGCCGTGCCCATAGCCCGGGCCACCGCCTGGCGCACCTGGCAGATGACCAGGCGCGCCTATCCATGGACGTACGCCGTCGGGACCGTACTGCCCGCCGCGCTCACCATCTCGCTCGCCTACCTCGGCTATCACGCCATCGGCGGCGGCCAGGTCGGCGACGACTTCGGCGAAGGCTCGGGCACCACCGCCTACCTCGCCTACGTCGCGGTCGGCGCGACGGCCTTCCAGTTCACCGTCCGCCTCATCCTCTGGTCGGCCAAGGCGCTCATCACCGAACAGCGCCAGGGCACACTCGGCGCCCTGCTCATCGCGCCCGCAGGCCGCCTCCCGTACCTCGTCGGCTTCACCGGCTTCGCCGTGGTCAGCAGCCTCGTCGAATTCCTGACCCTCGGGATGGTCGTCGCGCTGCTCGGCATCACGATCCCCGTCGCCTCACCCGCCGCCGCGGCGCTGGGCGTGCTCGCCCTCATCGGCGCCGTCTTCGCCCTCTCCGTCGGACTCGGCGGACTGATGATCGCCGCGGGCGAGGCCCACATCTCCCAGAACACCGTCTTCATCGTGCTCGGCCTGCTCAGCGGCTTCACCTTCCCCCGCGACTACCTGCCGCAGCCCGCGCAGTGGCTCGCCGAGGCCTTCCCCACCACCGCCGCCATGGACGTCCTGCACGGCTCGCTCACCGGTGGACAGCCCCTCGGCGAGCTCGCCCCGCGGCTCGCGGTGTGCGCGGTCCTGACCGTCGCGTACTTGCTGGCCGGACTGTGGTTCCTGCCCCGAGCCGAGGCCCGCGCCGTCGAAAGGACGTACTAGCCGATGAGCGGCATCCAGGTCCGCGCCCTGCGCAAGGACTTCCCCGTACGCGAAACCGGCCTCCTCGGCCCCTTCCGCCCCCGCACGGTCAAGACCGCCGTCGACGGGCTCGACCTCGACATCCCGCCCGGCCGCATCACCGGACTCCTCGGCCTCAACGGCGCGGGCAAGACCACCACCATCAAGATCCTCGCCACACTGCTGCGCCCCACCTCGGGCACCGTGCACGTCGACGGCCTCGACACCGTCGCCGATGCCCGCGCCGTGCGCCGCCGCATCAACCTCATCGCGGGCGGCGAGCGCATGGTCTACACCCGGCTCACCGGCCGCGAGAACCTCTGGTACTTCGGCCAGCTCTACGACGTACCGAAGGCACGGCTGCGCCGGCGCATCGACGAACTCCTCGCCCTCGTGGGCCTCACGGACGCCGCCGACACCACGGCCGAGCGCTATTCGAAGGGCATGACGCAGCGGCTCGCCATCGCCCGCGGTCTCATCAACGAGCCCGACTACCTGCTCCTCGACGAGCCCACCCTCGGCCTCGACGCCCCCATCGCCCGCGACCTGCGCCGCGTCGTCGCCGACCTCGCGGCATCCGCCGGCACCGGCGTCCTGCTCACCTCCCACTACCTCGCCGAGGTCGAGGAGCTGTGCGGCCATGTGTACGTCATCTCCGGCGGCCGGCACCTCGCCGAAGGCAGCCCCGCGGAGCTCAAGGCGGCGACGGGCAGCCACCGTACGGTCCGCATCACCATCACCAACCCGAACGAGCAGGTGGCCGCGGTCGCCGAGTCCTTCGGCGCACACCGCGAACCGAACGCCGACGGCACGGAGCTCATCACCCTCCGCCACCCCGACGACATCGCGGGCCCGCTCGCCGCCGCCATCGTCGGCGCGGGCGGCTCCATCGGCGGCCTGGAGATCGCGGAGGCCAGCCTGGAGGACGCGATCCTCACGCTCGCCGAGGCTCCCGAGGCGGTCCCGGCATGACCCACGCCCTGAGGATCTTCGCGGCAGAGGCGCTGAAACAGCACCGCCGCCTCTTCGGCCAGCCGCTCGTCGTCTTCTCGATGCTGGCGTGGCCGGTCCTCCAGCTCGCCACGACCTACTACACCCTGCGCCCGGTCGCGACCGCGTCCCCCGCCGCGGCGAACTGGCCGCTCGCCGCCGACCCCGACCGCCTGCTCGCCTTCCTGGCCACCGGCACCCTGGCCTACGCCTTCTTCTTCTCCCTCGTCCAGTCCGCCTGGCACTTCTCCTTCGAACGCGCCACCGGCACCCTGGAACTCCTCTTCCTCACCCCGGCCGGCCGTCTCACCCTGATGATCGCCAACGGCGCCGGAGCACTCCTCCAGAACGCCTGGCTGCTCACCTGCTTCACCGTCGCCGCGCTGACGGGCTTCGGAGCCCTGTCCGTGTCCGCCTGGTGGATGTACGGCGTCGTCCTCCTGGCCCTGCTCGTCCCGGCGGTCGCCTGGGGAGCCTTCCTCAACAGCCTGCTCGTCTTCTCCCGGGACTCGGCGTTCCTCTACACGATCCTCGACGAGCCCCTCTGGTTCGTCAGCGCTGTACGCCTGCCGAACTTCGCTCTCCCGGCACTCGTGCAGGTCGTGGGCGCGGTCTTCCCCCTTACCGGCAGTCTGATCGCGGTCCGCGGCGCGCTGCTGGAGAGTCGCACGCTCGCCGACCTGGCCCCGACCCTCACCGGCCTGGCCGCTCTGAGCGCCCTGCTCCTGGCAGCGGCCGCGGTCGTCCTGCGTACCGGCGAGGCGCGCGCCCAGCGCACGGGCAGCCTGAGCCTCGCGTAGCCGGGCCTCGCGCGTAAGCGCCCGGGAACGCAGAAACCCGCGGGCTCTCGTCTCCTCCGAAGAGGAAGCCGGCCGGACGTACCGGCGAGCCCGCGGGTCGGTGACTGCTTGGATTTCGGCAGGCGGCCTGCCGAGGTGCACGATGTGCGACGACGGGCCGCTAGCCCGCAGCCACCTCGTTCGTCCGGCAAGAAATCACTTCCGGATCACCTCCTTTCGACGTAAGTCACACACTAGGAACCTCTACCGGCGGGGCTCAACCCCTTTTTATGACCCTCTTCGCGGCGGGTGTACGAATAGCCGTCTGCCCGCTGGAGCAACTGCAGGTTTACGTGGGAAACGTTGAAGCGGCCCATCGCGGTCGTGAGGCCGTGCTGCCCCCGCGCCCGCACGGAGATCCGACCGGTCCACACCCCCTGCCACTTGCCCCTGGGCACGGTGGCGCGGACGAGGTCGCCGGTGGCATACCCGTAGTGCTGCTTGCGGCGCGGGCGCCGAAGCCTTGGGAAGCCGTAGCGATTGGGGGTGGTGCGCGAGTAAGCCCCACGTCCGGTTGCTCTCACGACGCAGACCTGTTGGGGAACCCGGACGATGGCGTCCCGGTTCTCATGGTCCAGCTCTCCGATGGAGAGGGCGTCAAGGGTGTGTGTCTTGTTCAGCCCCATGGCGGTGCGGTTCCACTTCGTCCGCCCGCCCGACCACGCGTGCACGGGTCTCCCGAGGGTTTTGAGGGCGTCCGCGAGCTGCCAGCGGGTCGCGTTCATGGCGGCGGCATCGTGGAGGGGTGTCTTGGCCTGCTGGCGGATCGCTGCGAGGCGCGCCGGGTCGCGGGCCAGGAATTCGTCGACGGGAGTCGAGCCCTTGGCCTCAGGGGATGCAGGCCAGGGTGAGGTTCGAGATGCGGTTGGATCCGCCGTGGCTGCACGGTCGGATGTGCTCGATGTTCAGCGGTACGCCGGTGACCCCGCAGTAGGCGCAGGCTCGCCCCCACTTCGTGAGCAGGTACTCGCGGATCTCCGTCCCGGCCAGGGTGCCGTTCTGGCGTTCGGCTGCGGTGAGGTTCTTGCCTGCGCTCACGGCGTGCGTGTCGAAGGCGACTCGTTCGATGTGGATCTCAGTGACCGGCGCATACTGGCAGAGGCGGCGGGCGACCGAGAGTGTGGTGTCGACCCGATGCCGGAGTGACGGGGGAAGCCAGCCCTTCGGGCGGGTCCGGTTGGCGGATCTTGGTGCGCGATAGCGGCAGTTGGCCGACCTCCGCCTGCGGCGATACCCGGCACGTTGTGCCATCGCCCGGTGGATCTGGTCGCCTCGGTGCTGGAGTTCCAGGGAGATCAGCCCGCGTCGCACGGTCACGGTCGTGCCGTCTTGGGCGGTTTCCTCCTTCGTATCGGTGACGGCGATGCCTGTGCCCCTGGAGCCCGGGTCGATCCGTAACTGTACGCCTTCGATTTCCGATGCGGCGTGTGTGCGGTCCTTGATGCGGACGGTGAACGGGGCATGGCGCGCGACGACGGCGCGGCCTTTGGTGAGGAGCTCGCGTGCGCGAGCGGGGTGGCACGGCATGAGCGGATGTCCGTGCTTGTCGAGCACGAAGACCCTGCCTGCGCCTGTTCCGCCCTTGTAGGTATTGCCCTGTGTGGGGACGTCACCGTCCCCGGTCGCTGCCTGTACGGCGTGACGCCGGCGGGACGTGGTGTTGTTCCCGCCGGTCTCCCCTCGCCCATGTGCCCCGCCGGTGCCCCGCGCGGTGGCGGGGTGTCCGTGAGCCGTTTCGTCCCTGCTCCCAGGGGTGTCTGCTCCCACGGATTCCAGAGCAGGCTGCTGAGGAAGCACAACCCGGTGGGTCTGCTCGCCTGCGGGAGACGTAGTCATCGAAGGGCACCTCCCTCTGATCGGTTGATCGTGATGACTGGGGCTGTTCACTCGGCTCGTCTCAGAAGGGGCGAGCGGGAGCGAGTGATCTCCTTTCCTTTCCCGATGTGCAGGTGACGCTAGCCGCGTGAGATCCGCGCTGAGCGCGATCAGATCGTCAATCCGCACATATGCGTGATTCCGAGGCAATCTCGAACGCGCGAGCGCAGGCAGTGGTACTGAACACGGACACCCCGGCCCCGCCCGGTACCGGACTACGCCCTTCCGCGCGGCGCAGTTTGCCCGGCACTGAGTGCCGGTAATCCTCCTGAACCGGATCGGCGCACTGTGCCGGATGTCACGCTTCCGCGCATCGTCGGAACCCGCCAAAATCATGCGCTGGGCCACTGTGGCCTCCCTACGACCCGGATAGGGTGACCACCCCCCGCACGGGGCATCACCGGTGTGACCGATCCGGTTCGACCACCGGTGGGACCCGAACCGAACTCACGAGGAGCCGCCTGATGTCCGACTTCGTACCCGGACTCGAAGGAGTCGTCGCGTTCGAGACGGAGATCGCCGAACCGGATAAGGAAGGCGGCGCGCTCCGGTACCGCGGCGTCGACATCGAGGATCTCGTCGGTCACGTCTCGTTCGGGAACGTGTGGGGTCTGCTGGTCGACGGCGCGTTCAACCCCGGTCTGCCGGCCGCCGAGCCGTTCCCGATCCCGGTCCACTCCGGTGACATCCGCGTCGACGTCCAGTCGGCGCTCGCGATGCTCGCGCCCGTGTGGGGTCTCAAGCCGCTCCTCGACATCGACGAGGCGCAGGCCCGCGACGACCTCGCGCGCGCCGCCGTGATGGCGCTGTCGTACGTGGCACAGAGTGCCCGCGGGCAGGGTCTGCCGATGGTGCCGCAGCGGGAGATCGACAAGGCGCAGTCGGTCGTCGAGCGGTTCATGATCCGCTGGCGCGGCGAGCCGGACCCGAAGCACGTCAAGGCCGTCGACGCGTACTGGACGTCCGCCGCCGAGCACGGCATGAACGCCTCGACCTTCACCGCCCGCGTCATCGCCTCGACCGGCGCCGATGTGGCGGCCGCCCTGTCCGGCGCGGTCGGCGCCATGTCCGGCCCGCTGCACGGCGGTGCGCCGTCCCGTGTGCTCGGCATGATCGAGGAGATCGAGCGCACCGGCGACGCTACGGCGTACGTCAAGCGGGCCCTGGACAACGGCGAGCGGCTGATGGGCTTCGGCCACCGCGTGTACCGGGCCGAGGACCCGCGCGCCCGCGTGCTGCGGCGCACGGCGAAGGAGCTGGGTGCGCCGCGTTTCGAGATCGCGGAGGCGCTGGAGAAGGCCGCGCTGGAGGAGCTGCACAACCGCCGCCCCGACCGGGTCCTGGCGACGAACGTGGAGTTCTGGGCGGCGATCATGCTGGACTTCGCCGAGGTCCCGGCGCACATGTTCACGTCGATGTTCACGTGTGCCCGTACGGCCGGCTGGTCGGCCCACATCCTGGAGCAGAAGCGGACGGGGCGCCTGGTGCGCCCGTCCGCCCGCTACGTCGGTCCGGGCACCCGCGACCCGCGCGACATCGAGGGCTACGCCGACATCGCCGCCAAGGCCTAGAGCCGCCCGGTCACGCCGCCCGCTCCACCAGCGCCGCATGGTGGCGGGCGGCGACCAGCGGGTGCGCCCGCAGCTTGCCCTTGAGCTCGTTGCGGCCGTACTCCGCGAACAGCGGATTGGCCGGGTCGGCCGTCACTCCGGGCGCGTCCGCCACGTACGGGAACGGCAGCGGCGCGATCCGGGCGTCCAGGCGCGGGTTGTAGAAGAACGGCACGGAATAGCGCTCGGTGGCGCCGGGCGGGCTGACCACGCGGTGGTTGGTGGCGAGCAGGTAGCCGTTGGTGGCGACTTCGAGCAGCTCGCCGAGGTTGACGACGAACGCGCCGGGCAGCGGCGGTACGTCGTGGAAGGCGCCGTCCGCGCGCTGCACCTGGAGTCCGCCGACGGTGTCCTGGTGCAGCAGGGTGAGGAAACCGTAGTCCTTGTGGGCGCCTACGCCCTGGCCCGGCTCGTCCCCGGCGCCGCCAGGGGCGCCGGGGGCGCTTCCGGGGTACCGCACCAGCTTCAGGTGCAGGTGCGCACGGTCGCCGAAGATGTCGTCGTAGAAGTCCGGGGGCGCGCCGATCGCCGCGAGCAGCTCGTGCAGGAGCTTGTCGGCGACCGTGCTGAGCCGGTCGATCCAGGCGAGCGCGGCGGTGCGCAGTCCGGGCAGCGCGGCCGGCCACTGGTTGGGGCCCTCCAGCCACCAGTAGGCGGGCTCGCCCGGTCCCGGTATGTGTGCGGGCCGTTCGGCGCCGATGTCGAGCTGGTCCCGCCAGTCCTGGCTGCCGCCGGTGCGTTCGTCGCCGATGCGCGTGTAGCCGCGGAAGTGCGGTGAGTTGACGTTGTCGATGGCGTGCCGCTCCGCCTCGGGCAGCGCGAAGAAGGCCCGCATGGCGCTCATCAGGGCGTCCGTCTCGGCGCCGGTCACGCCGTGGCCGGTCAGCTGGAAGAAGCCGACGTCATGGGCGGCGCTGTGGAGCCGGGCGTGCAGCTCGGCGCGGGCGGCGGGGCCGCGGTCGGCCGCGGAGAGGTCGATGACCGGGAGCCGCGAGTAGTCCTGCGGGTGGGAGGAGGACGAGTGAGACGAGTGAGACATGGGTGCGTCCGCTGTGTCTGGTCCCGGCCGCCGGTCCCGGCGATGACCGGGAACGCGTACCGCCGGTGTCCGCCTCGGTGGGGCGGGGCCGGTGGGCCGGGTGGGGTGGAGTGGGGGCCTGCGTCGGAGGTCAGCGGGAGGTCCGACAGCCCATGCTCGTGACGCGGAGGAAGTCCACGTGGCGGCGTCGTACGAGCGGAAGCATGCGGAAAGGGTACGCCGGGGGCGCGTCGTTCGCGGATGACCCAGGTCACACAGGGTGGGCCGGGGCCTCAGCCACGCCTCCCCAGGGCCTTCAGCCCAGCGCCTCCTCCACCAGGCGCCCCCACTGCGCCACCACCCTGCGGCGCCGCGCCACGTCGTCCGTCAGCAGGTTCGCGAGGCCCAGCCCGCGTGCCATGTCCAGCAGGCCCTGCACGGTCTCCCGCACCCCGGGCACCGACTCGTCGGCGCCCAGCAGCTCGACGGCTATGCGGTGGGTCTCGCGGCCTACCCTGGCCTCCAGTTCGGTGACGCGGCCGCGCAGCTGTTCCTCGTTGGACGCCGCGACCCACAGGTGCAGGGCGGCGCGGAACAGCGGTCCGGTGTAGAGGTCGACGAGGGCCTCGACCACGGCCGCCCGGTTCTGCACCGGGAGCGCCCGCAGGGCGGACGACCGCTCCTCCGCGACGTACTCGACCGCGGCCGTGAAGAGGTCCTCCCGGGTCGGGAAGTGGTGCTGTGCCGCGCCCCGCGAGACGCCGGCGCGCTCGGCGACCACGGAGACGGTCGAGCCTGCCCAGCCGTGCTCGGCCAGGCAGGCGACGGCCGCCTCCAGCAGGCGCTGCCGGGTGACCCGGCTGCGGTCCTGCTTCGGAGTGGTCACCACACCCATGCGGGGTCCCGTCGTTCGAGGAAGGCGGTCATCCCTTCGCGCGCCTCCGCCGAGGCGAAGAGCGACGCCGAGCGCTGGACGAGATCCTCCGCGTCGCGGTCGAAGGTCTCCCGCACCTTAGCCGTGAGCAGCTGTTTCGTCGCGTCCAGGGCTTGTGGTGAGGCCTTGCGGAAGCCGTCGAGCACGGGGGCGAGGACCTCGTCCACGTCCTCGCCGACGGCCGTCACCAGTCCGATGCGGGCCGCCTCGGCGGCGCCGAAGCGCTCGCCGGCGAGGTAGTAGCGGGCGGCCGCGCGCGGCTCCAGGCGTGGCAGCAGCGGCAGCGAGATGACCGCGGGGGCGACCCCGATGCGTACCTCGGTGAACGCGAAGTCCGACCCCGACGTCGCGGCCGCGACGTCGCAGGCGCCGACGAGGCCGAGCCCGCCGGCGCGTACGTGGCCCGCCACCCGGGCCACCACCGGCTTCGGCAGGTCGACGATCTTGCGGAGCAGCGCGACGAACGTGTACGGGTTCGGCGGCTCCTTCAGATCGGCGCCCGCGCTGAACGTGCTCCCGGTGTGGGTGAGCACGACCGCCCGTACGGCCGGGTCCTTGCCGCACGCGGTCAGCGCGTCGGCGAGCTCGCCGACGAGCCGCGCGGACAGGGCGTTGCGGTTCGCCGGCGAGTCCAGCGTCAGCGTCGTGATGCCACGCTCGGACGACGTGCTGATCAGTGTCACGTGTTCTCCTTCTCCGGCTCGCGCCGCGCCTGTGACGTCTCGCGGTCGCGCAGCTCGCGCCGGAGGATCTTCCCCGACGCCGCCCGCGGCACCCCGCCGATGAACTCGACGCGGCGGATCTTCTTGTACGGTGCGACGCGCTCGGCGACGTATGCCATGACGTCGTCCGCCGAGAGGCCGTTCCCGGTCGGCTGCCGCACGACGTACGCCTTCGGGATCTCGTTGCCGTCGGCGTCGTACACGCCGATCACCGCCGCGTCGGCGATGCCCTCGTGGGTGAGGAGCAGGGCTTCCAGCTCGGCCGGGGCGACCTGGAAGCCCTTGTACTTGATGAGTTCCTTGACGCGGTCGACGACGTACAGCCAGCCGTCCTCGTCGACGCGCCCGATGTCGCCGGTGTGCACCCATCCGTCGGCGTCGATCATGTCGGCGGTGGCCTCGGGGCGGCCGAGGTAGCCCTTCATCACCTGCGGGCCGCGGATCGCGATCTCGCCCTCCTCGCCGGCGGCCGCGTCCCGGCCCGGGTCGTCGAGCGACAGGATCCGCATCTCGGTGTTCGGCAGCAGCTTCCCGACGGTGCCGGGCGGCGGGGTCGCGGCGGACAGCGGCACGACATGGGTGCCGGGCGACAGCTCGGTCATGCCGTACGCCTGTCGCACGGGAGGCAGCTTCAGCCGTGCGGAGCAGGCCTGCGCGAGCTGGGCGTCGAGCGGGGCCGCGGCGCTGACGATGTACTCGAGCGAGGTCAGGTCGTACTGGGCGACCGCGGGGTGCTTGGCGAGGGCGAGGACGATCGGCGGGGCGACGTACAGCCCGTTGATGCGGTGCTTCTCTATCGCGGCGAGGAACTGTTCGAGGTCGAAGCGGGGCAGGACGACGACGGTGGCGCCGCTGCGCAGCGGCGCGTTCATCAGCGCGGTGAGGCCGTAGATGTGGAAGAACGGCAGCACGGCGAGGATCCGGTCGCCGGGCTTCATCGGGATGAACGGCTCCAGCTGGGCCAGGTTGGTGGCGATGGACCGGTGGGTGAGCATGACGCCCTTGGGGACGCCGGTGGTGCCGGAGGAGTACGGGAGGGCGGCGATGTCCTCGGCCGGGTCGATGGCGATGTCGGGCTCCGGCGCGGTGGAGCCGAGCATGCCGAGGACCGAGCGGTGCCCTTCCGCCTGGTCGCAGACGAAGATCTCCTCGATGCCGCCGACGAGTTCGGCGGCGCGGCGGGCCGCTTCGAGGAGCGGGGAGACGGTGACGATCCAGCGGGCGGAGGAGTCGCGCAGCTGCTTCGCGAACTCCTCCGCCGTGGCGAGCGGGTGGACGGTGGTGACGGACGCCCCGGCGCGTGTCGCGGCGTAGAAGACCGTCGGGTAGGCGACCGTGTTGGGGCTGTGCAGGGCGAGGACGTCGCCCTTGCGCACGCCGGCGTCGGCGAGCGCGGCGGCGATGCGTCGGTGGAACGTGTCGAGCTGTGCGTACGTGATCGTCATGTCGCCCGCCCCGTCGATCAGCGCGACGGTGTCCCCGTACTCGGCCGCACGGCCCAGGACGGCGTCGTGGATGGGGAGGGAGACGGCCGGGACGTCCGCGTACTCGCTGTTGATCACCATGGCAGCTGCAGCCCCTTCGGCGATGGAGTGGTGGTCGCCAGAATCGCGTCTTTCAGTACGACTTGGGGAGACCCAGGGACTGATGGGATACGTAGTTGAGGATCATCTCCCGGCTGACCGGGGCGATCCGGGCGACGCGGGAGGCCGTGATCAGCGAGGCGAGGCCGTACTCGCGGGTGAGGCCGTTGCCGCCGAGGGTGTGCACGGACTGGTCGACGGCCTTCACACAGGCCTCTGCGGCCGCGTACTTGGCCATGTTCGCCGCCTCGCCCGCTCCGGCGTCGTCGCCCGCGTCGTACAGGGCGGCGGCCTTCTGCATCATCAGGCGGGCGAGCTCCAGCTCGATGTGGGCCTGGGCGAGGGGGTGGGCGATGGCCTGGTGGGCGCCGATGGGGTCCCTCCAGACCTGCCGGGTCCGCGCGTAGTCGACGGCCTGCGCGAGGGCGTACCGCCCCATGCCGATGGCGAACGCGGCGGTCATGATCCGCTCGGGGTTGAGTCCGGCGAAGAGCTGGAGGAGGCCCGCGTCCTCGTCGCCGACGAGGGCGTCGGCGGGCAGGGCCACGTCGTCGAGGACGAGCTCGAACTGCTTCTCGTGGGCGTGGAGTTCCATGTCGATCTGCGAGCGGGTGAAGCCGGGGGCGTCGCGCGGGACGATGAACAGGCACGGCTTGAGGCGGCCGGTGCGTGCGTCCTCCGTCCGTCCGACGACGAGCGTGGCGTCGGCGATGTCGACGCCGGAGATGAAGACCTTGCGGCCGGTGAGCAGCCAGCCGCCGTCCTCGGTCCTGCGGGCCGTGGTGGTGATGCGGTGGGAGTTCGACCCGGCGTCGGGCTCGGTGATGCCGAAGGCCATGGTGCGGGTGCCGTCGGCGAGTCCGGGGAGCCAGGCGCGCTTCTGCTCCTCGGTGCCGAAGCGGGCGATGACGGTGCCGCAGATGGCGGGCGAGACCACCATCATCAGCAGCGGGCAGCCCGCCGCGCCCAGTTCCTCCAGGACGATGGACAGTTCGGCCATGCCGCCGCCTCCGCCGCCGTGCTCCTCGGGCAGGTTCACGCCGAGGTAGCCGAGCTTGGCGGCCTCGGACCACAGCGCCTCGCGGTCGTGGCCGCGGCCGTGGCGGTGTCCGAGCGCGGAGACGGCGGCGCGCAGTGCGGTGTGCTCTTCGCTCTCGATGATCGTGGTCATGATGCGGGCTCCTCCGGTACGGCTGCTTGTACGACGGCGAGAAGGGCGCCGACCTCGACCTGGCGGCCGGGGGCGGCGTGGAGCGCGGTGAGCGTGCCGGAGGCGGGAGCGGAGATCCTGTGCTCCATCTTCATCGCCTCCAGCCAGACGAGGGGTTGCCCGGCGGTGACCGCCGCCCCCGGGGCAAGGCCCTCGGCGACCCGGACGACGATCCCGGGCATGGGCGCGAGCAGCGATCCGGGCTCGTGCCGGTCGGTGGGGTCGGGGAAGCGGGGCGCCGCGGTGAGCGTGTAGGCGCGTGCGGCCGTGTCGACATGGACGCGGTCGTCGTAGCGGGCGACCCGGAACTCCCTTTGTACGCCGTCGACTTCCAGCCGTACGGCGTGGGGGGCCGTGTCGAGGATCCGCACGCCGGGGAGGTTTTCGGCTTCCGTGCCGCGGCGGGTGCGGCGGTAGCGCACTTCGTGCTCGCCGTTGCGGCCCAGATAGCGCTTGACCTGCGGCTGCGAGGGGAGGTTGCGCCAGCCGCCGAGGCGCGCGGTCGTGCCCCCGGCGGCTTGCCGCGCGGCCGCGTCCGCGAGGGCGGCCGCGAGCGCGGCGATCTCCTCGCCGTCCTCGGCGGCGGTCAGCTCCGGCAGATGCCGCTCGTAGAACCCGGTGTCCATCCCGGCCGTTGTGAACTCGGGGTGCCGCAGGGACCGTACGAGCAGCTCGCGATTGGTGACCGGCCCGTGCACCCGGACCCGCTCCAGCACCCCGGCCAGCTTTCGCACGGCCGCCGCCCGGGTGGGCGCCCAGGCGATGACCTTGGCGAGCATCGGGTCGTAGTGCACCCCGATGCGATCCCCGGGTCCGTACCCGCTGTCGACCCGGGTCCAGGGCGTCCGACCGCTGCCGGCGCCGGCCACCGGGCCGTCGTGGGCCACGCCCGTACCGGCCGCCGGGCCGCCGTCCACCTCGCCCGCGCGCAGCGCCGAGGGCCGGGGGGCGGGGAGGCCCGTGGGGAAGGACAGCGCATGCAGCGTGCCCGTCTGCGGGGCCCAGTCGCGGGCCGGGTCCTCCGCGTAGAGGCGGGCCTCGATCGCGTGGCCCGAAGGCGGCGGCGGGGCGGGCGGGAGTGGCGCGCCCTCCGCGACTTTGATCTGGAGGGCGACGAGGTCGACGCCGAACACCGCCTCGGTCACCGGGTGTTCGACCTGGAGGCGGGTGTTCATCTCCAGGAAGTGCGCCTTGCCGTCGGCGACCAGGAACTCCACCGTTCCCGCGCCCCGGTAGTCCGTCGCGCGGGCGGCGCGCACGGCCGACTCGTGCACGGTGGAGGTGAGTTCCGGGCCCAGCCCGGGCGCCGGGGCCTCCTCGATCACCTTCTGGTGGCGGCGCTGCAGGGAGCAGTCGCGGGTGCCGAGCGCCCAGACCGTGCCGTGTGCGTCGGCCAGGATCTGTACCTCGACGTGGCGGCCGTTCTCGATGTACGGCTCGACGAAGACCTCGCCGTCCCCGAAGGCGCTGAGCGCCTCGGCCCGCGCCGCCTCCAGTTCGTCCTTGAGCGAGGAGAGTTCGCGTACGACCCGCATCCCGCGCCCGCCGCCGCCCGCGGCCGCCTTGACCAGCACCGGCAGGTCGTCCTCGGTGACGTCGCCCTCCGCGAGGGGCGCGATGCCCATCAGCTCCTTGGCCCGCGTCTTGGACGCCATCGCCTCGATGGCCTCCGGCGGCGGGCCGATCCACACCAGCCCCGCGTCGATGACGGCGCGTGCGAAGCCGGCGTTCTCGGAGAGGAACCCGTATCCGGGGTGCACCGCGTCCGCGCCCGCCGCGAGCGCCGCCTTCACGATCAGGTCGCCGCGCAGATAGGTCTCGGCGGGGGTGGCACCGGGGAGGCGTACGGCCGCGTCGGCCTCCCGTACGTGCAGCGCGCCGGCATCGGCGTCCGAGTGCACCGCGACGGTCGCGATGCCCAGCTCACGGCAGGTGCGGAAGACCCGGCAGGCGATCTCGCCCCGGTTGGCGACAAGAAGAGTGTGGATCATCAGGGCTCACATCCTGAAGACGCCGAAGCCGCCGCGCGCGCCTTCGACCGGGGCCGTGTGGATGGCGGACAGGCACATGCCGAGGACCGTGCGGGTGTCGCGCGGGTCGATGACGCCGTCGTCGTACAGCCGCCCGGACAGGAACATCGGCAGCGACTCCGTCTCGATCTGCTGCTCCACCATCGCGCGCAGGGCGGCGTCCGCCTCGTCGTCGTACGGCTGCCCCTTCGCGGCGGCGGACGCGCGGGCGACGATCGAGAGGACTCCGGCGAGCTGCTGGGGGCCCATCACGGCGGACTTGGCACTGGGCCAGGCGAAGAGGAAGCGCGGGTCGTAGGCCCGTCCGCACATGCCGTAGTGCCCGGCGCCGTACGAGGCGCCCATGAGGACGGACAGGTGCGGGACCTTCGAGTTCGACACCGCGTTGATCATCATCGCGCCGTGCTTGATGATGCCGCCCTGCTCGTACTCCTTGCCGACCATGTAGCCGGTGGTGTTGTGGAGGAAGAGGAGCGGGATGTCACGCTGGTTGGCGAGCTGGATGAACTGGGCGGCCTTCTGCGACTCGGCGCTGAACAGCACGCCCTGTGCATTGGCCAGGACGCCGACAGGGTAGCCGTGCAGCCGTGCCCAGCCGGTGACCAGGCTCGTCCCGTACAGCGGCTTGAACTCGTCGAAGTCGGAGCCGTCGACGATCCGGGCGATGACCTCGCGCGGGTCGAAGGGGGTCTTGAGGTCCTCGGGGACGATGCCGAGCAGCTCGTCCTCGTCGTACTTCGGTTCCGCCGCGGGGAACACCGGTGCGGGGTGTGCCTTGCGGTGGTTGAGGCGGGCGACGATCCGGCGGGCGTGGCGGATGGCGTCGTGCTCGTCGTGCGCGTAGTGGTCGGCGAGGCCGGAGGTGCGGGCGTGCATCTCGGCGCCCCCGAGGGACTCGTCGTCGCTCTCCTCGCCGGTGGCCATCTTGACGAGCGGCGGGCCGCCGAGGAAGACCTTCGACTGCTCCTTGATCATGACGGTGTGGTCGGACATCCCGGGTACGTACGCCCCGCCGGCGGTGGAGTTGCCGAAGACGACGGCGACGGTCGGGATGCCTGCGGCGGAGAGCCGGGTGAGGTCGCGGAAGAGCCCCCCGCCGGGGATGAAGATCTCCTTCTGGGAGGGGAGATCTGCGCCGCCCGACTCGACGAGGCTGATGACGGGGAGGCGGTTGGCGAACGCGATCTCGTTCGCACGGAGGGCCTTCTTCAGGGTCCAGGGGTTGCTGGCACCGCCGCGTACGGTCGGGTCGTTCGCCGTGATGAGGCACTCGACGCCCACGACCGTGCCGATGCCGGTGACGAGGGAGGCGCCGACGGGGTGGTCGCTGCCCCAGGCGGCGAGCGGCGACAGCTCCAGGAACGGTGTGTCCGGATCGAGGAGGAGCTCGATCCGCTCGCGGGCGAGCAGCTTGCCGCGCTTGCGGTGCCGGGCGACGTACTTCTCGCCGCCGCCGGCCAGGGCCTTCGCGTGCTCGGCGTCGAGCGCGTCGAGCTTGGCGAGCATGGCGGCGCGGTGTGCGGCGTATTCGGGTGACGTCGTGTCGAGCGTGCTGGCGAGGATGGTCATGGGGTCACCTCCGGTGGGGGTGGGGCTCCTTCGGAGCCCGTCCGGCGTTCGAGGACGGACACGCGGGCCGCCCCGTCGGTGCCGCGCAGGCACGTCGGCGTCACAGCAGCACCTCCGGCACATCGGCGTACCGCGCGCGGAGCCACTCCCCCAGACCCTTCGCCTGGGGGTCGAAGCGGGCCTGCGCGGCGACGCCCTCGCCGAGCAGGCCCTGCACCACGAAGTTCAGCGCGCGCAGGTTCGGCAGCACGTGCCGTACGACCGGCAACCCGGCCGTCTCCGGGATGAGTTCACGGAAGCGGTCCACCGTGAGCTCGTGGGCCAGCCACCGCCACGCCTCGTCCGTCCGGACCCACACCCCGACGTTCGCGTCCCCGCCCTTGTCGCCGCTGCGGGCGCCCGCGACGAGGCCGAGCGGTACGCGGCGCACCGGACCGCCGGCCGGAAGCGGCTCGGGCAGCGGCGGCTCGGCGACGGGCTCGAGCGGTCGCGTTCGCGCCGCCGCCGGGACCGGAACGCGCTCCCCGTCCGGCAGCACGGCGACGTGCTCCACCGACGCCGCGTCCACGTACACCGCCTCGAACACCCCGTACGGCGCGCCCTTCCCCGGCGGGGCCGTCACATGGAAGCCGGGGTAGCTGCCGAGCGCCAGCTCGATCGCCGCGCCGCTGACGACCCGGCCCACGGCGTCCGCGTCCCGGTCCCGGACCACCAGCCGCAGCAGCGCGCTCGCCGTCTCCTCCGTGTCCGCGTCGGGGCGGTCGGTGCGGGCGAGTTCCCAGCGGACCTCCTCCGGCCGGGACTTGGCCCGCGCGAAGGCGTCCTCGATCTGTCCCCGCACCAGCTCCGCCTTCGCCTCCACGTCCAGTCCCGTCAGGACGAAGACGACTTCGTTGCGCCGGCCACCGAGCCTGCACAGCCCGGTCTTGAGGGCGGGAGGCGGGGCCTCGCCGCGCACGTCCGTGACACGGACCCGGTCGGGCCCGTCCTGGGTGAGCCGTACGGAGTCGAGGCGGGCGGTGACGTCGGGACCTGCGTACCGGGCGCCGCCCGTCTCGTACAGCAGCTGGGCGGTGACCGTGCCGGTGTCCACGAACCCGCCGGTGCCGGGGTGTTTGGTGACGACGCAGCTGCCGTCGGCGTACAGCTCGGCGACGGGGAAGCCGGGCCGCCGCACGTCATGGCCCGTGAAGAAGGAGTAGTTGCCGCCGGTCGCCTGCGTCCCGCACTCCAGCACGTGCCCGGCGACCACCGCGCCCGCCAGCTGGTCGTACGCCTCCGGCCCCCAGCCGAACCGCCACTGCGCGGGCCCGGTGACCAGCGCCGCGTCCGTGACCCGCCCGGTGACGACGACGTCGGCGCCGGCGGCGAGGCACGCGGCGATCCCGCCCCCGCCGAGATACGCGTTCGCCGCGAGCGCGTCCGGGAAGCGGGCGGTGAGGTCGTCGCCCTCGACATGGGCGACCCGCACGGGCACGCCCACCCGGTCCGCGAGCTCGCGCACCGCGTCCGCGAGGCCCGCCGGGTTGAGCCCGCCGGCGTTGGCGACGATCCGCACCCCGCGCTCGTGGGCGAGCCCGAGGCCCTCCTCCAGTTGCCGCAGAAACGTCTTGGCGTAGCCGAGGCGCGGATCCTTGGCCCGGTCGCGGCCGAGGATGAGCATGGTCAGCTCGGCCAGGTAGTCGCCGGTCAGGACGTCGAGTTCACCGCCGGTGAGCATCTCGCGTACGGCGTCGAAGCGGTCGCCGTAGAAGCCGGAGGCGTTGCCGATCCGCAAGGCGTCCATGTCACCCCCCCTTGGGCGCACGGCCCGCACCCGCCGGGCCCGCGAAGGCCTGGGCGATGTCCAGCCACCGGTCGGCGTCTTCGCCCTCGGCCCGTAGGGCGAGGTCGTCGCGGTGGGCGCGCTGCGTGACCAGCAGGCAGAAGTCCAGCGCGGGGCCGGTCACGCGCTGGGCGGCGCCCTCGGGCCCGTACGTCCACAGCGCCCCGTCCGGAGCGGTCAGCTCGATCCGGAACGCTTCCTTCGGCGCCTCGGTCCCGCGCACGAAGTAGGCGTAGTCCCGGGCCCGTACGCCGATGTGGGCGACATGCCGCAGCCGCGCGGTCGGTTCGCGTACGACGCCGAGCGCGTCGGCGACGTCCTGGCCGTGCGCCCAGGTCTCCATGAGCCGGGCGGTCGCCATCGACGTGGCGCTCATCGGCGGCCCGTACCAGGGGAAACGGCCCCCGGCGGGCGCACTGCGCAGGGCCTGGTGGAGCCGCTCGCGGCCGGCGCGCCACCGGCCCAGCAGCTCGGCCGGCGGCTGTGCGGCGCCCGCCTCCGCGGCCTGGTCGACGAAGGTGCCGGGCGCGGCGAGGGCCTTCTTCACCTCGGCGCCGAAGGCTTCGGCGTCCGTGACGGCGAGCAGCGCCACCTCGTCGGTCCAGGCGAGGTGGGCGATCTGGTGGGCGACGGTCCAGCCGGCGGCGGGCGTCGGGGCGGCCCACCGTTCCTCGCTCAACTCGGCCACGAGCCGGTCGAGTTCCTCGCTCTCTGCGCGCAGGTCGTCGAGGACGACTGCGGGGTCGGACACGGTGCGCTCCCTCCGGGACACGGCGTGGTGTCCGGAGCATGGCAGCGCGAGCAGAAACAAGCAAGCGTGCTTGCTTTACTTTTTTCGTGCGAGGGTCGTGCCGCGCCTCCACAGGCGTCAGTACCAGATCGCGATCGGTCTGCCCCGGCTGTCGTACTGCGGCGGGTCCGGGAGGGAGCGCGCGCGGCCCGCGGCGATCCGGTGTGCGCTCCACGCCGCGGCCGCCGCGTCCAGCACGTCGTCCGGCGCGACGCGTCCCGCCTCCCCGAGCTCGTCGGGGACGACGACGCCGGCGGCCCCGAGGAGCGAGCGCCGGGCCATCTGTCCCGCCCAGCTCTTCTTGCGGTACGGGAGCGGGGTCTCCCCGGCCAGTGCCCAGAACGACACCTCGGGGTGCACCTCGAAGAGGCGATCGCCGCCCGCCTCCGTCAAGCAGCCGTTCGCCTCGCGGAGTCCGGCGGCGAGCGCCCAGCTCTGGCGGCTGAGCCCGGCTCCGGTGAGTTCCCGGCACCGGCGGCTCGCGGCCTCGTACTGCTCCTCCTGCCACACCGCGCGCGGCGGCACCCGGAAGACACTGCTCCGCAGCCGGCCCAGCAGGGCCGCCGCTTCCGCGTCCGCGCGCCGCCACCCCTCGTCCAGGAGCCCCAGCGGCATGTCCACGCCCACGACCTCGACGCCTGCGCCGCTCCTGGCCTCGTCCGCCTCACGCAGCAGGGAGCGCAGATCGGTGACGAGGCGCGCCCCGGCGAATCGGCCGTCGCGGAGTTCGACCGCCACCCACCCGTCCGTGCACGCGTCGACGCCGAGGACCGTCACCATGTCAGCCCGCATCTCCGAAGGGGGCGGTCGCCGGATATCCGTAGTCCCCGTACAGCCGGACGAAGCGGGCCGCGACGATGCTCCCGCGGCGGACGAGGCCGTGGGTCCCCCGCTCGTACAGCTCGACCTCCTCCTGGCCGCCCGGGCCGATCGGCTGGACCAGACGGCCGCCGATCCGCAGCTGCCGGACCAGCGGCGGCGGCACCTCCGGGAAGGCGGCGCAGACGACGACGGCGTCGTAGGGGGCGCGGGCGGGCATGCCGAGGGTGCCGTCACCGACGACGATCTCGACGTTCTCGACGCCCTGGGCCGTGAGATGGGCCTGGGCCTGGGCCGCCATGTCCGGCCATCGCTCGACACTCACGACGTACGCGGCGAGGCGGGCCAGCAGGGCGGTCTGGAAGCCGTGGCCGGTGCCGATCTCCAGCACGCGCTCGCTCCCGGTGAGGCCGAGCGCGGCGACCATCATGGCCACGAGGGAGGGTTGCGTCGTCACCTGGCCGTGGCTGATCGGGATCGGGATGTCCACGTACGCCGAGGCGCGGTGGGAGGCGGGGACGAAGGCCGAGCGCGGGGTGCGGCGCATGACCCGGAGCAGGCGCTCGTCGCGCACACCGGCGGCGCGGGCGGCCCTGACCAGGTCCTCGGGGCGCCCTTCGGGGACCGAAGGGTCCTCGTCGGCGGGAACGGTTCTCGGATGGATCATCATGTCCGTCTCCCGTGAGGGAACCTGGCGGGGTCGGCCGGCGAGGGTCAGCCGGCGGCGCGCTGTACCTGTGTCCGTACCGCCCCCATGCTCGCCGCGACGACCAGGGCGATCGCCAGCGCGTCGGCGGCGGACAGGGCCTGGTGGAGCACCAGGAACCCGGCGGTCGCCGCGATGGCGGGCTCCAGGCTCATCAGCACGGCGAAGGTCGGCGCGGGCAGCCGGCGCAGGGCGAGGAGTTCGAGCGTGTACGGCAGCACGGACGACATCAGCGCGACCGCGAGCCCGAGCCCGATCGTGGACGGCACGACCAGTGCGCTCCCCGCCTCGGCGATGCCGAACGGCAGGCTGAGCACCGCGCCGACCGCCATGGCGAGGGCGAGCCCGTCGGCCTGCGGGAAGCGGCGTCCGGTGCGGGCGCTGAAGACGATGTACGCGGCCCACATCGCGCCCGCTCCGAGGGCGAAGGCCGCACCGGCCGGGTCGAGGCGGTCGAAGCCGCCGCCGCTGAGCAGGACGACGCCGCCGAGCGCGAGGCCGGCCCACAGCAGATTGATCAGCCGCCGCGACACGACGACCGAGAGCGCGAGCGGTCCGAGCACCTCCAGGGTGACGGCGGCGCCCAGCGGGATACGGTCCGCGGCTTGGTAGAACAGCATGTTCATGGCCGCCATGGCGATACCGAAGGCGACGACCGTGCTCCAGTCGGCACGGGAGTGCCCGCGCAGCCGGGGCCGGCAGACCAGCATCAGGACGATCGCGGCGAGCACGAGTCGCAGCGTGACGACGCCGAGCGCGCCCGCGCGGGGCATCAGCAGCACGGCGACGGCGGCACCGAACTGCACCGAGAGGCCGCCCGCGACGACAAGCGCGACGGGGCCGAGCGCGCGCCCGCGCCCTCCGCGCCGTCCGCCGTTCCCGAGGGCACCGGCCGCTTCGGGCAGCGCGACGGCGGAGGCGGCGACCTGCTCCGCGCCGGCGTCCGCGCCGGCACCGGCACCGGAGATCGCGCCGGCACTCGCACTCCGGGACCCGCTCACCGCTCCACCTTCGTTCATCCGACTAAACTTCTGGTCCAAAATACTGCACTGGAGGATTCTGGTCCACTTTCCTCCTCCTCACGCTACGGAACCCCGCGCCGTCCGTGAAATGCCTGATGGGCTGCGGTTATGCTCCGCACGCATGAGCATCGAGCTGCGTCATCTCCGCTGCTTCCTCGCCATCGCGGAGGAACGAAGCCTGACCAGGGCGGCCGCCGCACTGCATCTGGGCCAGCCGGCCGTCTCCCGTACCCTCGCCGCGCTCGAACGCCACCTGGGTGTCCGACTCGTCGACCGCTCCACCCACCACCTCGACCTCACCCCCGAGGGGCGGGCCTTCCGGGACAAGGCCGCGCTGGCCGTCACCGCCTTCGACGAGGCCCTCGACGCGGACCGTCTGCACCACCGCCCCCTGCGCCTCGGCCACGCCTGGTCCGCCCTCGGCCCATACACCACCCCGCTGCTCCGCCGCTGGCAGCAGGAGCACCCGGACCTCCCCCTCGAACTCCTCCGCGTCGACGACCGGACGGCGGGCCTGGCCCGTGGCGAGGTCGACGCCGCGGTCCTGCGCGGCCCGGTCGACACCCCCGGCCTCGTCACCGAACTCCTCTTCACGGAGCCCCGCATCGCGGCCGTAGCCGCCGACGCCCCGCTGGCCGCCCGCCCCGTGCTGACGCTCGCCGACCTGGCTCCCGAGACGATCGTCCTGAACACCGTCTCCGGCACCACCACCCTCGCCCTGTGGCCCGCGCCCTCCCGGCCCGCCTCGACCCTCACGGTCGCCAACACCGACGACTGGCTCACGGCCGTCGCGGCGGGCCGCGGCGCGGGCGTCTCGGCCGCCTCCACCGCCGAGATGCACTCCCACCCGGGCGTCACCTACCGCCCCCTCACCGACGCCCCGCCGGTCCCGGTCCTGCTCGCCTGGCGTACGACGGCACCGCACCCGGCACTGAAGGCCCTGGCGGCACTGGCCCGCGAACTCAGCGGCCGGGAGTGAGCCCGGGCCGGCGCTCGCGACGCCGGGGACCGGACCGGCTCGGCCCATCGGGTGGTCTCCGGGCGTGAGCTCGACAGCCGCACGAGCCCAACGGCCGCTCAGGCTCGACAGCCGCACATGCAGGACGCCCGGCCGGGCGTCCGTCGTGTCAGCGGTTGAACCAGGAACCCACCCTCAGTCCACTGCTGTCGGGCAGGCCGAGAGCAGCGGGGGCGAATGCCCTGGAGCCGGTCGCGGTGGTGCCGGTTGCGCTGCCCGGCAGCACCCACAGGCCCCCGTCGTGGCTGCCCACACCCGCGGCGGTGGTGCCCAGGACGCCGATGAGCGCCTCGGCGCGGCCGTCGCCGTTGGTGTCGACGGCCTTGGCACCCTCTCCGAACGCGCCCTCCGCGATCGCGACGCCCGGCACGCCCGACGTGTTCTGGGTGAACGCGGTGGAACCGCTTCCGGTCAGCCCGCCCGGGCCGCCGCGCAGGACGGTGATCTTGCCGGGGTTGGTCAGGTCGCTGTGGTTCTCGGCCCGGCTGGTGGCGATGACGTCCGCGTAGCCGTCCCCGTTGACGTCACCGACGGCGACCTGGCCGCCGAAGTGGTCGGTGCCGCTGTCGGAGTTCGTGTCCGGCACGCCGGGCGTGTCCTGGTCGAAGGACACCGGCTTACGGGCCGGGTCCTGGCCGTTCGTACCGCCGTGGACGACCGTGAACCGGCCCTTGTAGCCATTGGCGAACGGCTCGGGGACGATCGTGTCCCCACGGCCGTCACGGTCGACGTCGGCGATGGCCAGGGGCTCGCCCTCGCGATGGATCAGCGGGTTGCCGATGGCGTCCTTGAGGTGTCCGGCGTCGGTCGGACCGGCAGCGCCCCCGCGCAGCACGTGGATCTTGCCCGTGCTGCCCAGGACTCTGGTGGCGTACGACACCAGCAGGTCGCTGACGCCGTCGCCGGTGATGTCGCCCGCGGCAAGCTGGGTGTAGGTGAACGGGGCGCCGGTGTCGACGCCCATCGGCCGGCCGGCAGCGGGCGTTCCGGTACGCGTGAAGGGGCCGAGGAGCACCGTTCCGGCCTTGCCGCCCCTGCCGTCGGCCACGGCGAGGTCCTGCTTGCCGTCGCCGTCGAAGTCGCCGGAGGCGAGGTCCATACCGGCCAGCCGGCCCTGGACCGAGGGAGTGCCGAGCGCGACGTACGCTCCGCCGTGGCGGGTCAGGCCCTCCGGACCTCCCCAGATCAGCGTGACCCTGCCGACGTCGGTCCAGGAGGTGCCGCCGGAGACGTAGTCCTCGCCGGGTGCCGAGACCGCCAGGTCGGCGTAGCCGTCGCCGTCGAAGTCGCCGGTCGTGGTGGCCGTGCCGAACCAGTCCGTGGACTCGGCGGTGCCGGGGACGCCCGAGGTGGCCTCGGTGATCAACTTCCGGTTGGTGCTGCTGAGGCCGCTCGCGGAGCCGTTGAGGACCATGACGGCACCGCTCTTGTTGAGCGACGACGTCGAGCGCAGGCGCAGATTGAGGACGACATCGCGGTAGCCGTCACCGTTGAAGTCGTCCACGAGCTGCTTCGCGGGGGCCGTCGCGGCGCTTCCGGCGTACGCGACGGTGTTCGTCGCGTGGGCTGTGCTCACGACGACGCCGCCGACGGCGAGTGCGGCCGTGGCGGCGCAGGCCAGAGCGCGCCGAAGGGGGATGTGCACTGGTGGTCTCCGTAGTGGTTCGCCGGGGGTTGGCGTGAAGATGACCCATGCACGGTGCACTTGGTTGTACGGCTCCGGCGGACTCTTGCCGCACGGGGTGTGCGCCGGGCGCCGCCGCCTGAGGACGACGGCGCGCGGCGCGGCTCGGCGGGCCGTCAGGGCCGTCAGGGCCGTCAGGACGAGGTGCGGGTGCGCCCCCGGTGGACGGACTCGGCCGTCGTGTCGTCCATCTCGCCGGACGGGAGTCGGGCCAAAGGGACCCTCATGACGCAGAGGGCGAAGACGATCTGCCCCGCCACCGGGAACAAGAGCATCTCCACGAAGTTCCCGAAGAGCAGGAACCAAGTGGGGAGGAGCAGCAGAGCTGCCAGCACGCGAGATGCCGGAACAGCGCGTCAGTCAGGCGTGAACTCGTACCGCAGCTCGTAGAGATGACCGGCCTTGACCATCACCGTGGCCTCGATCGGGCGCTCCCGGTCGCTGTAGACGACACGCAGGGTGCGGAGCACCGGCAGGTTTCCGGGAAGGAGCAGCGCTGTGCACTGTTCCTGCGTCGGCACCCTGGCGGAGACATGGTCCACACTGAGGCGCGGAGGAAAGCCGAGTTCGGCCAGCAGCACGGGCGTTCCGCCCTGGATCTTGCGGTGCTCCGTGACGGGAGTGCCGTGGGCGATGTCCGTCGGGTAGTACGACGCGACAAGTTCAGCCGGCTCGTCGTCGATCGCGAGGAGCTGGCGGCGCACCACTGCAACCGCCCCCTCGGCAAGCCCCAAGGCGGCGGACACATCAGCCGGAGGGACGACCTCCGCCACTTCCAGCAGAGTACTGCGCGCCCGTGCGCCGTTCCGCTCGGATTCGGTGAGCCATCGGTACGGCTCACCGGCGCGCGCGGGAGCCATGTACGCGGCCGGGCGCATCGTGCGCTGCCGGTGCTCGCGGACGGTCACGGCCGCCCCGGCCCGTCCGACGACCAGCCGTTCATCCTTGAGCAGTTGGAGCGCCTTCTGCACGGTAGCGCTGGATGCGTCGAAACGGTCCTTGAGCTGCGCCGTGGACGGAAGGCTGGCACCCTGCGCCAGGTCCCCGCTCATGATCTCGTCCCGCAGATCGGCGGCGATCCGCTCGTGCAGGGGGCGGCGGTCGAACGCGTCGGCATCGGTGCGGGGCACGGTCATCCGATCCTGATCTCGTAGCGCAGGCGCTGGCGGTGGGCAGGCATGGTCATCAGGTCGGCCTGGATCGGACGATCCTCGCCGTCGAGGGTGAGCCGGGCGAGTCGCAGTACGGGCTCGTCCGGGCCCATGCGCAACGTCTCGCGCTCCTCGGCGCTGGGCACCCGGGCCGTGACGTCCTCGCATACGCGCACGCCGACGTACCCGAGTTCGGCGAGCAGCGTCACCGCCCCGCCCCGGATCTTGGCGGTTCCCGCGAGCCGGGTGCCGCGGGCCACCTCGGCCGGGTAGTACGTATCCGTCAACTCACATGGGCTGCCGTCGAGTTCGATCACTCGGCGCCGCACGACCACGGGCTCACCCTGAGCCACGCCGAGCAGCTCCGCCACCTCAGGCGGGGCCGGCACTTCTCCCGCAAGAACGATGTGCTGAGTTCCGGTGTGTCCGCGAGCGCCCGCCTCGTCGCTCCAGGCGTCGGCCCGCCCCCGCACGCGCGGCGTGAGATAGGGCAGCGAAGTGCTGACCCAGTCGCTGCTGCTCATGGCGTCCTCCCGTACGGCCGACGAACTCCGGGCTGTCTGCTGCTCCGTACCGTAGGCGACTTACTCTAAGTCGCCACCTCTGGCCCAACCTTGCTGCTTTTTGTGAATAGCAGTACGGTCCTGCTGATCGTACAACCTTGCCCACTCAAGGCGGTGGTTCACGGTGCCCCTGTCACAGCAACGGCCATTCCCCAGGTCCGCCCGGTCGGTCGGCGCGGCCCGCGCGTTCGCTGTCCAAGTACTCACGCAATGGGGCATCACCGCCCGGCAGGAAGAAGTACGCCTCTGTGTATCCGAACTCGCCACCAACGCCTGTGCGCCATGAGGCGCTCTGTTGTATCCCCGGTCCAGCCGGGAGGAACTGAAGGGAGGTTCCTGGGTCTGATGGCTTACCTGGATCCGAAAGGTGAAGGGGACAGCAGCATGCCAGGAAATCAGTGCTCGTGTTCACGTGTGGAAGCGAGGCGCTGAGGGACCCGTGCGATATGGCGAAAGCTGTACTGCCTGAACCCCAATCTCCAAGCGATGAAATGGACTGCATCCGCCGGAAATCTGCACGTGACACCGGTGCCGCACCCTGCGATGGAGTAATTGCGTATCCATCGCACCCTTCGGGTCGCGGAATGATTCCCAGTGAGGGAATTCAAGGGGATGAGTGGGGCGCCTAAGTCGCGCTAGATACGTACAACAGAGACGAACATGGGATCACCTAAAGGGCGCGAGCCCCAAGGTGACGGAGGCCCCGTAGTAGTCGCAGAAGTAACGACCTGCCAAGGAGGACGGGAAAGCCGTCCACAGGGCGAAGTTGCGCCGTCTAACTCGGCGTTGGATCACTCTCGCAGAGAGTAGAGGTTCGGAAGGAGAAGCCTCTGGACTACCCGCCTTACCTA
>NZ_JBHWKX010000010.1:122825-148679 GCF_042730885.1 Streptomyces sp. NPDC059909 | reverse complement strand
ACCCGTACTTCGCGGGTCGTTGATTCGTATGGTGTGACCGGTCCAGGGGTGTCCCTGGGCCGGGGTGTGGCGTTGGGTGGGGTGTGTCGAAGTCTTCCCGGTCCCCGCGGCCACGGTCTGTGCGTCAGCGTTTTGAAGTAGCGGTGACGTCCGTGGTGGAGAAGCGTCTGGGCGCTCTGCCTGTCGTTTCCGAGTTCACTCGTCGGCTGGATCTGGCCGGGATCGTCGATGCGGTGTGCCCCGGTGGCGCGAGTGCGCATGTGACGCACGGGCAGGTCATCGAGGCGCTGGTGGCCAACCGGCTGACCGCGCCCGCACCGTTGGTGCGGGTGGAGGATTGGGCCAGGTGCTGGGCGGTGGAGGAGGTCTTCGGGGTCGAGGAAGACCTGGTCGGCCTCGGGCCAGCGGTCCTCGACAGCCCGTTTGATCCGCTCGGAGACCTCTTCGACCTCCTCGCTGTCCAGCCCCGGCGCCAGATCGATCCTGGCCGCGACGAGCGCCGAGTCGAGCCCCAGACGCATCGTCAGCAGGGCCGCCACGTTGTCGATCTCCGCCTGGTCGTCCAGCATCGCGCGGATGGCCTCGTGCATCGCGGGGTCGACGGCGGCGCCGACGAGCAGATCGCGTGACTCGCGGCCCAGCCGGTAGGCGACGTACACCAGGAGCAGACCGATCGCCAGCGAGGCGGCCGCCTCCCACACCGCCCTCCCCGTGGCCAGATGCAGCCCCATGCCCGCCATCGCGAACAACACCCCGACCACGGCCGTGCTGTCCTCGGCGATCACCGTGCGATGTGCGGGATCGTGTGCCGCGCCGCCCTGCTTGCGGTACTGGTAGAGCGCGCGCACCAGGGACGTTCCCTCTGCGAGCAGCGCGACCCCGAGGACCGCGAGCCCGGCGGCGTAGTGCTCCCGGGAGACGGGCCTGTCGCCCTCGCGCAACGCCTCGAACGCCTGGAAGAACGAGAAGCAGCCGCCCATCACGAAGATGCCGACGGCGGCCAGCAGCGACCAGAACCACCGTTCCTTGCCGTAGCCGAAGGGATGGCGGCGGTCGGCGGGGCGGCGGCTGCGGCGCAGAGCGGCGAGCAGGAAGATCTCGTTGAGGCTGTCGGCGACGGAGTGCGCCGCCTCCGACAGCAGCGCGGGGGACGCCGCCAGGAGGCCCCCCACGGTCTTGGCGACGGCGATGACGAGATTCGCGGCCAGCGCGACGAGGACGGTCAGCCGGGTCTTCCTGTCGGATCGCGTCCTGTGCGCGCTCGTGTCACGATTCACGACGCATCACCGTATGCGCACGACAGGGCCTCGAGGGGCACGGTCACGCCCGCCCCGCCGGTGCGTCCCCCTCCTGTCCGCTCGTGCACCCGTGCCCGGCGCCCACCCGTCGCGGCCGCCTCACCGCATCGCGTCAAGCCGTCGCCTGGCGGGCCCCAGCTCCCTGCCCCGCCGCAGCACCCCTTCCCAGGGGTCCGCATCCGCCTGTTCGGCCGCGTCGGCGATGCTCCACCGGCGTGCCGTGACCTTCGGATCGTCCAGCTGGTCCCAGGCGATCGGCGTGGCGACCGGCGCGCCGGCGCGTGTCCGCACGGAGTACGGCGCCACGGCCGTCTGCGCATACCCGTTGCGCTGAACGTCCAGGTAGAGGCGGTCGCCGCGCGCCGCCTTCCGTACCTCGGTGGTCAGCCGGTCGGGATGGGCGGCGGCGAGCAACTCGGCCGTGTCCTTCGCGAAGTCCCGGACCTCGTCGAACGAACTGCGCCTGCTGAGCGGCACGATGACGTGCAGGCCCTTCGAACCGGTCGTCAGCAGCACGGACGGCAGCCTCAGTTCCCCGAGCAGTTCCCCGAGGTGCCGGGCGGCCTCCCGTACCGGCTCGAAGTCGTCCTCCGGGGGATCCAGGTCGAAGACCATCCGGTCCGGCAGGTCCGGCCGGTCGGCCTTCGACAGCCAGCGGTGCAGGGTGATGCACGCCTGGTCGGCGAGGTGGACGAGTGTCGCCGTGTCGTCGCAGACCGTGTGCGTGACCGTGCCGCCCTCCTTGGCCACCTCGGCGCGGTGCACCCAGTCGGGGTAGCTGTCGGGCGTGTCCTTCTGCATGAAGCCGGCCCCGTCGAGGCCGTCGGGGAGCCGCTCGAGCATGAGCGGCCGGCCGCGCAGGTGCGGCAGCATGTGCGGTGCGATCGCACGGTAGTAGTCGACGAGGTCGGCCTTGGTGAGGCCGTCGGCGGGGAACAGGACCTTTTCGGGCCGGTGGACCTCGACGGTGCGGCGACCGGCCCGCACGGTTGTGGTGCTCATGGCTCGCGACTACCCGAGCCGTCGTCCGGTAGACACCGCCGGGCGGGGCGGGTACAGCGGGTCCATCAGTGCACGACCCTCTCCACGAGCAGCTTCACCGCCGCCGCGATCGCCTCGGCGTCGATGCCGGAGGCGTGCAACTGCTCTCCCGGCGTCGCCGATGCCGGCATGCTGCGCACGGCCAGCCGGGCGAGCCGCGGCATGGGACGGCCGTCCGAGAACGCGTCCGCCACGGCGTCGCCGATGCCGCCCTCCGGATGGTGGTCCTCCACCGTGAGGATGCATCCCGTCGCCCCGGCCGCGTCGTTGAGCGTGTCCACGTCCACCGGCTTCACCGAGTACAGGTCGACGACCCGGACCGGGATCCCGTCCGCGGCGAGCGCGTCCGCGGCGCGCAGCGCCTCGTGGACCGTGATACCGGCCGCCACGACCGTCGCCCGGTCGTGGTCGCTGCGGAGCAGCACCTTGCTGCCGCCGACCGGGAACGCCTCGTCGGGGCCGTAGATGACGGGTGCCTCGCCGCGGGTCGTCCGCAGGTACCGCACACCGTCCAGATCCGCCATGGCCGCGACCAGCCGTGCCGTCTGGTTGGCGTCGCACGGGTACAGGACCGTCGACCCGTGGACGGCGCGGAACATGGCCAGATCCTCCAGGCCCATCTGGGAAGGGCCGTCCTGGCCGATCGAAACGCCCGCGTGCGAGCCCACGAGATTGATCCCGGCCCGGCTCACCGACGCCATGCGGATGAAGTCATGGGCCCGGGTGAGGAACGCGGCGAAGCTCGACGCGTACGGGACCCAGCCGCATGCCTGGAGGCCGACCGCCGCGGCGACGAGCTGCTGCTCGGCGATGTAGCACTCGAAGAACCGGTCCGGGTGTTCCTTCTTGAAGTACTCCGTCCGGGTGGAGTCGCTGACCTCGCCGTCGAGCGCGACCACGTCGCCGCGTGCCGAGCCGAGCGCCGCGAGGGCGTGCCCGTAGGCGTTGCGGGTGGCCTCCTCCGTGCCGGTGTCGTAACGCGGCAGCTCGAGCCGGCCCGTGCCCTCGGCGCGCTGTGCCCGCACGGTCGGCGGTGACTGCACCTCGGTCCGGACGAACCGGGGGCCGCCGAGCTCCTCGATCGCCGCGTCCGCGTCCGGCAGCGGTTTGCCGTGCTTGCCCTCCTGGTCCTCCACGGCGGCCACGCCCCGGCCCTTGAAGGTGGCCGCGATGACCGCGGTCGGCCGGTCCTGCACCTGGGCCGCCTCGGTGAACGCCTTGTCCACGGCCTCGACGTCGTGGCCGTCGACCTCGAGCGTGTGCCAGCCGAACGCCCGCAGACGCCGTGCGTACGCGTCGAGATCGTGGCCGTGCCGGGTGGGCCCGCGCTGCCCGAGCCTGTTGACGTCGATGACCAGCGTCAGATGGTCCAGTTGCTCGAACGCGGCGTGCTCGACGGCCTCCCAGACCGATCCCTCGGCCATCTCGCTGTCGCCGGACAGCACCCACACCCGGTACGGGATCCGGTCGAGGCGCTTGCCGGCGAGCGCCATGCCGACGCCGACCGGCAGCCCCTGGCCGAGCGAGCCGGTCGCGACGTCCACCCAGGGCAGCGTCGGCGTGGGATGCCCTTCGAGACGGCTGCCGAGCCGGCGGAACGTCAGCAGCTCCTCGTCGTCGATGGCGCCCGCGGCCTTGTACAGCGCGTACAGCAGCGGCGACGCGTGTCCCTTGGAGAAGATGAGGTGGTCGTTCGCGGGGTTGCCGGGATCGTCGAAGTCATAGCGCAGGTGGTGGGCGAGCAGCACGGCCGCGAGGTCGGCGGCCGACATGGACGACGTCGGGTGCCCCGAGCCCGCCGCGTCGGCGGCACGGACCGAGTCCACCCGCAATTGCTGTCCCAGTTCCGCCAGTTCTTCGTATCGCATGTCACTCCTTGGGCGCCGGGCCCGGGGTCCGGGCGAGTTCGGGCGAGGCCGTGTCCAGCGGCACGGACCAGGAGCGGACCAGACCGAGCTGCACGGCCTGGCGCGGCAGTGCCGCGTCGAGCAGCCAGTCGGCCGCCACCCGCACGCGGTTGCCCGGCATCGCCGCGAGGTGGTAGCCGCGGGTGACTGCACCGGCGAGCGGCCCGGACAGCGGTACGCCCAGCGGGTTCGCCGCCGCCTGCACGCCACCGAGGTCCACGGCGAATCCCAGGTCGTGGTGCCGGTACGGACGTGCCTCGCCGTGTCCGAGGGACGCGGCGACGTTGCGGGCGGCGACGTCGCCCTGACGGGTGGCGTGCTGCGCGGTCATGGGGGTCAGTTCGAAGCCGTCGCCGCCGTCGTGGCCCTGATCTCCGTGGTCGCCGTTCGCGGCGAGGGGCCGGGTCAGGTCCGGCACGGCGGCGGCGTCCCCGCAGGCGAACACCTCGGGGTGACCCGGCACATCGAGCCGTGGCGTGACACGCAGCCGGCCGCGTTCGACGGGCAGGCCGAGCTCGGCGACGAGCGGATCGGGCCGCACGCCGACGCACCAGACCAGCGTCCTGGTGGCGACGAACTCGCCGTCGTCCAGCAGCACTCCGTCCGGAGTGGCTTCCTTGACGGACGTACCGGTGCGCACCTCCACGCCGCGGCTGCGCAGTACCCGGTCAGCGGTCTCGGACAGCCGTCGGTCGAGTCCGGGAAGCACGCGGGGCGCGACGTCGAGAAGCAGCCACCGCGGTCGCGTGGCCGGTGAGCGCCAGACCGTGCCGTGGGACGCTGCCGGCCGGGCCATCTGGGCGTGGAGCGCGTCCGTGAACAATTTGCCCTGGGCGGCGACCTCGGTCCCCGTGTATCCCGCGCCCACCACCACGAACGTGCACTGTGCCGCGCACTCGCCCGGGTCGCCCGCGGACGCCGCCAGTTCGGTCTGCCGGATGATGTGGTCGCGCAGGTACAGCGCTTCGGGCAGCCCGCGGAAGCCGTGGGCGTACTCGCTCACGCCGGGCACGGGCAGGAGCTTGTTCACGCTGCCGACCGCGAGCACGAGCCGGTCGTACGTCAGCTCCTCACGGCGGCCCTCCGCGTCCGTGTAGTGCACTCGGCGCCCCGGCAGATCGACGTGTGTCGCCTCGCCGAGTACGAGCCGCACCCGAGGGAGGGTGTGCACCAGCGACACGGTCACCCTTCGTGGCTCCAGGATTCCGGCGGACACCTGAGGCAGCAGGGGCAGATACAGAAAGTAGTCGGTCGGGTTGAGCAGGACGATCTCCACCCGCTCCACCCGTTCCCGGGCAAGCATCCGGGAGAGGGTCCGCGCGGCCCGGTGGCCGGCAAACCCGCCTCCCGCGATGACGACCCGGCGCACGGAGTCCTGGTGCGGCTTCCGTGCCATGTCTTCGGCCTGCACGACGAATCGCCTCCCGTGTGGCAGGGACATGCGAAAAACGGGACGAATGCTCCGGGTGCCCGCCCAACGCCGTCGTAAACCCAGCCTCCCGCCGTCGAACCGCCGCGGCTACTCGAACCGCGTGGTGTCGCCCGCCCCCCGGCGTACGATCTCCGGTTCGCCGCCGGAGAAGTCGATGACCGTGGTCGGCTCGGTGCCGCAGTCGCCCGAGTCGACCACCACGTCCACCACGTGTTCGAGCCGGTCCTTGATCTCCCAGCCCTGCGTCATCGGCTCGTCGTCGCCGGGCAGCAGCAGGGTGCTGGAGAGCAGCGGCTCGCCGAGCTCGGCGACCAGGGCCTGGGCGACCACATGGTCGGGAATCCTGACGCCGACGGTCTTCTTCTTCGGGTGCAGCAGCTGGCGGGGCACTTCCTTCGTCGCGGGGAGGATGAAGGTGTAACTGCCGGGCGTTGCCGCCTTGATCGCGCGGAACACGTCGTTGTCGACGTACACGAACTGTCCCAGCTGCGCGAAGTTCTGACACACCAGCGTGAAGTGGTGACGATCGTCGAGGTTCCGGATGGTCCGGATCCGGTCGATGCCGTCGCGGCTGCCCAGCTGGCAACCCAGCGCGAAACAGGAGTCCGTCGGGTACACGACGAGCCCTCCGGACCGGATGCTGTCGGCCACGCTGCTGATGATGCGCCGCTGAGGATTCTCGGGGTGCACGTCGAAATACTTCGCCATCCGGCGAGTCTAGGTGATCAGGACAGCCGCGCCCGGTTGCCCGGGACGGCACCGCCCGGTCGAGTGCATCCCGGGCGGTGCCGTCCCGGGCGTCGGATGCATCCCGGGCGTCGGACGACGATCGCGTGCGGGGTCAGTCGACCGTCGCGCCGGGACAGGCGCACCGCCTCGGTGCCGAGTTGGGCCTGTACCCGGCGCAGCACGGTGTCGTCGACGCGGCGTTCGTCACGGAGTCCGACGACGGTGGCGCGATTGCGGGCGAGCAGGGCGAGGCGCGGCACGGTGACGACGCGATGGTCCTGCTCGACATGGCCGCGCAGGAGGAGTCCCCGGCGCCGGCCTCCCCCAGGCCCTGTCCGGTCGATCAGGCCCGGCAAGATCGGCCGGACAGGGCCTACGGCTGGATGAACACCTTCAGTGCCTCACGGCCGGCCATCGCGCGGTAGCCCTCCGGCACGTCCTCCAGCAGAAGCCGCCGGCCAGGAAGCCGTGGCCGAGGGGCGCCCCACGGCACGAAGCCGTCGGCCGGCTCCCGGATCACCGGCAGGATCTCCTCCTCCGGGTCACGGGCCCACAGCGCGTACTCCATCTGCACCCGGCGAGCGGGTGCACCGCATGGGCGCGGCGGGCGTGCCGGGTCCGGCCTCCGAAAGGCCGAGGTGGCGGACCAGCCCTCGGCGACCTTCCCGGCCATGGCCCGCCGGGGATACGGCCAGGCTCCTCGCGGGGCACCTGTCGAGGTCAGGCCGTGGCGGCGTCGACCAGCTGGACAGCGAGGGCCCGGGCGCAGCGGCCGGCGTCGGCGTTGTTGAGCGCGGTGCTGCGGGCGACGGCGCCGTCGTGGACGAGGGCGAGCTGTTCGCCGAGCGCTTCGGGGTCGCGGGCGCCGGCCTGCCGGGCGAGGCCGGTGAGGCGGCGGGCGAATTCGGTCTTGTGCGCGGCGGCCAGCCGGTGGACCGGGTGGTCGGGGTCGGGGACCTCCACCGAGGCGTTCAGGAAGGGGCATCCGCGCAGCGGGACGGACGGGTCCTTCGGCGACCACTCGAACACGGCGAGCAGTTGGTCGCGTGCGTCCGACGCGGTGAGGTCCGGGGAGATCTCGGGGGGCAGGAGCCCGTCCCCCAGTTGCTGCAGGTAGGCGTGGACGAGATCGTCCTTTCCGGCGAAGTGCAGGTACAGCGTGCGCTTGGACACCCCGGCGGTCGTCGTCAGCTGTTCCATACCGGTCGCGTTGATGCCCTGGGCGGTGAACAGCTCGGTCGCGGTCTCGAGGATCCGCTCCCGGGCACCGCGACCGCGGCGCCGCCGTACGGGGGATGGCTCGGTCATGCAGTGAATGGTACCGATCGTTTTACTTAAGCGGAAATCCCTGTTACGGTCCCGCTTAAGTACACCGATCGGTTTTCTCCGTGGGTGAGGCCGCCGATGCCCTCACCGGAAGAGCCGGACCGAGCAGGCTCCGTGCCGCTCACGACTCGAGCCCTCGACGGGCACGCCCCCCATGACCTGCTGGAGACCCCTTCATGACCCCATCACCCTGGGTGCGGTCCCCGGCCGCTCGCCCGCGGCCGCGGCACCCACCCCTGTCCCCACTCGCGCGCCCGGTCCCCCCTCGCCGCGGGAGGGACCATGGACTACGCGACGGACGTCCTGCCCGGCCGGCCGGCGGCGTCGGTGTCGGACTGGCGCTGCCGACGATGATCTCCTCGGCCACCGACGGCCTCCCCAAGGACAGGGCCGCCACCGGCAGCGCGATCGTCACCATGGCCGGCCAGGTCGGCGCGGTGATCGGCGTCAGCGGCCTGGTCGTCGTCCTCGCAGCGGGCGTGTCCCCCAAGGACCGCCAGGCGTTCTCCCTGGCCTGGTGGATCTCCGCCGGCGTGGTGGCCCTCAGCGCGCTCGCCGCGCTGGGCATCACCCCACCGCCACCGGGCGGCGGCGGGCGCCGGAAGCCCCGTCCACGACCACTCGGAGGGCCCAACGACGCACCAGGCCGACGACCACGACATGGATCCCCTCACCAAGCGAAACAGCAACGTCAGCGAAGCAGCAAGATCTAGGAGTACTGATGCGTTACACGACCTTCGGCCGGCGGACGGGACTGCGTGTCTCCGAGTACGCCCTCGGCACCGGCAACTTCGGCACCGCCTGGGGTGCCGGCGCCGACCCGGACGAGTCGCGCCGTATGTTCGACACGTTCGCCGAAGCCGGTGGCACCTTCGTCGACACCGCGGACAACTACCAGTTCGGCGAGTCGGAGAAGCTCCTGGGACAGTTCCTCGCCGCGGACCGGGACCACTTCGTCCTGGCGAGCAAGTTCACCAACTCCGCCACGCCGCAGCCGGACATCTCCAAGACCGGCAACAGCCGGAAGAACATGATCCACTCGCTGGAGGCGAGCCTCGAGCGCCTCGGCACCGACTACATCGACCTGTACTGGATCCACTTCCCCGACGACCTGACCCCGATGGAGGAGATCCTGCGGGGCATCGACGACCTGGTGAGCTCGGGCAAGATCCTGCACGCCGCGCTGTCCAACTTCCCCGCCTGGCGCGTCTCCCGGGCCGCCACCCTGGCGGACCTCAAGAACTGGGCACCGGTCGCCGGCATCCAGATCGAGTACAGCCTCGTGGAACGCACGGCCGACCGCGAGCTGCTGCCGATGGCCGAGAGCCTCGGGCTGGGCGCCGCCCTGTGGTCCCCGCTCGGCGGCGGCCTGCTGACCGGCAAGTACCGGGGCAGCGCCGCCGGCCGGCTCAGCGACCTGAAGACGCTCGTGCACACCGAGTCCGACGAGCGGAAGACCGCGGTCGTCGACACCGTCCTGGCGATCGCGAAGGAGACCGGCGCGACTCCGGCACAGGTCTCGGTGGCCTGGGTCCGCGAGCGCGCCGCCCGCGCCGCGACCTCGTTCGTCCCCATCATCGGGCCGCGCAACGTCGCCCAGCTCGACGACTACCTCGGCGCCCTCGACGTCGCACTCACCCCGGAGCAGTTCACGCGGCTGTCCGAGGTCAGCGCGGTGCCGCTCGGCGTGCCGCACGAGGTGAACGCCGGTGTCCTGGACAGGGTCCGTGGCGGTGACGCCGGCCGGGTGATCGCCCCGGCACAGCCGGTGGCCTGAGCCGGACGCGGCAACGGGCGCGGCTCCGTATCGTCCTGGCATCCCCTGGGGCGGCGCGGAGCCGCGCCGCCCTGCGCGAACCGGCCGCGCCCCCGACGATCCGGCTGAGCAGGCCGCAGAAGCGGTGCCCGAGGAGGCATGACCTCTTCACCCCCGCGACCGCACCGGCACGGCCGGGCCGACGGGGCGACGCCGTCGCGCGCCGTTCGCCTCCTGGACCGGCGATCAATGGGCGTGTCGTAAAGGTGACTTGGCGCAGGCTGGACAGGCGCAGGTGCTGACGGGCCGCGCCGTCGGCGCCACGCTTTCGCTCCATGAGATCATCGAACAGACGGTGGCGGCCGGTGACCTCCGCACCGCTCCACCGCTCGGTGGCCGTCGCCTCCTTCGCGGCCGTCCTGGTGGGCATGGCCGTACCCGGCGTCGCCCAGCAGCCCGAACCGGTCAAAGCCTCGGGTGCATCGCGACCGTCCGTCCACACGGTCACGCTGATCACGGGAGACCGTGTCACGGTGAGCCGCTACGCGGACGGCCGCCAGGTGGCCAGTGTCCATCCGGCCCATGGACGGGAGGGCGGCGGCTTCAGCACCCGTGAGATCGACGGCCGGATCCACGTCACGCCGCTCCGCGCCGTCCCGTACGTCTCGTCCGGGCAGTTGGACGCCGCGCTCTTCGACGTCACGGGCCTGATCGAGCAGGGCTACGACGACTCCCACACCAAGAAGCTGCCGCTGCTGCTGCGTTACAGCGCGTCGGCCCGTCCGTCCGCGCGTCAGGCCCCGGCGGGCGTGGAGCGCCGACGGGTGCTCAACAGCGTCGACGGCATGGCGGTCGACGCCGCGAAGGGCGAGCTGGACCACTTCTGGGACACCGTCAGCGGCGCTGCGGACAAGGCCTCGCGGAGCGCGGGTGCCCGCGTCGCGCAGGAGGCGCAGACCGTCCCGACCGCACCGAGCCTGGCCGGTGGCCTCAAGAAGATCTGGCTCGACCGGCGGGTGCGCGTCTCGCTGGACCGCAGCGTGCCGCAGGTGGGCGCCCCGGAGGTCTGGAAGACCGGGGTGACCGGCAAGGGCGTCAAGGTCGCGGTGCTGGACACCGGCGTCGACGCCACCCACCCCGATCTCGCGGGCCGGCTGGGCGAGACGCGCAACTTCAGCGCGAGCGACAGCACCCGCGACCTCGTCGGCCACGGAACGCACGTGGCGGCGACGATCGCGGGGTCGGGCGCCGCGGCGAACGGCACCCGCAAGGGCGTCGCGCCCGACGCCGAGCTGGTCATCGGCAAGGTGCTGGACGACTCCGGTTCCGGTTCGTACTCCGACGTCCTGGCCGGCATGGAGTGGGCGGCCCACTCGGGCGCCCGGGTCGTCAACATGAGCCTCGGCGGTCCGGCGGCGGACGACGATCCGCTGGTCACCGCGGTGGAGGAGCTGACGGCGGAGACCGGAGCCCTGTTCGTCGTCGCGGCGGGCAACGAGGGTCCCGGCACGCAGACGGTCGGCTCGCCGGGCACGGCCCCGAGCGCCCTGACCGTCGGCGCCGTCGACCGGGACGACTCGCTCGCCGACTTCTCCAGCCGCGGCCCCGTCGGTGCGAACGACGCGGTCAAGCCCGATCTGACGGCGCCGGGCGTCGGCATCCTCGCGGCGCGAGCGGCGGGCACGGCGATGGGGAACCCGGAGAACGACCTCTACACCGCCGCGTCCGGGACATCGATGGCCACCCCGCATGTCGCCGGCGCGGCCGCGCTGCTGGTGCAGCGCCACCCGGACTGGACTCCCCAGGCCGTCAAGAACGCGCTCGTCGGCTCGGCGAAGGTGGTCGCGGGTCAGGGCGTGGACGAGCAGGGCGGCGGCCGGATGGACGTGGCCGCGGCGTTCGGACGCAGCGTCGTCGCCTCCGGGAACGTGGACCTCGGCGTGCTCGGACCCGATGGCGACAGTGCGACGAAGGACGTCGCGTACACCAACGTCTCCACGCAGCCGGTCCGGCTGGCGCTGTCGCTGGAGATGAAGGACGCCGACGGCTCGCCGGCGCCCGCCGGCGTCTTCACGGCCGGCTCGTCGTCGGTCACCGTCGCCGCGGGCGAGACCGTGCGGGTCCCGGTTTCGGCGCGTACGGCGGACACGGCCAAGGGCCGCTGGTCCGGCTATCTGACGGCGGTGCCGGATGACGGTACGGCCGCCGTGCACACCACCGTCGCCACGACGGTCCGGGGCATCATGCGCACGCTGACGATGCACTTCGTCGACCGCGAAGGGCGCCCCGCTGTCGTGCCGGCGCTGGAGATGTACGGCTCCGACCAGCGCTACGACGTGCTGGGCTTCATCGCTCCGTGGATGAAGGGCATGGCCCGGGTGACGCTCCCCGAGGACACGTACTTCCTCAAGGCCCTGGTGCCGGGGGACGACGTCAAGGGCTGGCAGCTCACCAACGTGATGCGACCCGAGCTGAAGCTCGACTCCGACATGGAGCTGACCTTCGACGCCCGTACGGCGAAGCCCATCCAGGTCCGTACGCCCAAGGCGACCGAGCAGCAGGGGATGATCCACTTCGGCGCGTACCGGGCCTTCGGGTCCCGGAAGATCGCCAGTACGACCATCGATTTCGACTCGGTCCGCACGGTGTTCGCCACGCCGACCACCAAGCCCGCGAAGGGAAGCTTCGAGTTCTACTCCCGGTGGCGGATGGTCGCGCCCCGGCTGACGGCCCGGATACAGGGGTCCGAGGCCCCCGAGCTTAACCCCGTGCTGTTCAACAACTCCCCCGCCGTGGACGGCACACGCAAACTCCCGGTCGTCTTCGCCGACCCGGAGTCGCTGCCCGGCAAGGACCTGCGCGGCAAGGCCGTGCTGATGCGCACCTCCGGGGGGTTCCCCGACCAGGTGGCGGCCGTGGCGAAGACCGGGGCCGCGGCACTGCTGATCATCAACGAGTTCGCGGGGCCGGTGTGGAAGCCGTGGAACCCGACGGGCGAACGCGACCCGATGATCACCATGCACGTGCCGCAGGAGCAGGGTGAGGCGCTCGTGGCATGGCTGAAGGGCCGGCCGACGGTGACGCTCGAGCTCTCGGGCACCTCGTCCAGCCCTTATCTCTACGACCTGGTGCTGGTCGAGAAGGACGCCGTGCGGAACCGACTGTCCTACGCTGTGGACACGTCCGCAACGGCGACGGTGGAGTCCCGCTATCACCGCCCCGGAGCCGAGGCGTGGTCCAGCGAGCAGCGTTTCGCCTGGCGCCCTTGGCAGGGGACGTCGTTCGTGCTGGACCACCAGTCCTTCGTGAAGCTCGCGTCCACCCGGGTCGAGACGGTCACCGCAGGCGACACGCTGTGGCAGGAAAGGGTCACGCACACGTCCCCGTGGAACACCATGTTCTCCCTCAGTGGCGGGATGACGGGCGGTGTGCACCAGTACACCGCCGGTCAGCAGCTGAGCGAGGACTGGTACGGGTCGGTGGTCCGCCCGACCGCACCGGTCGGGAACCCCGGCTTCCGCTCGGTCCGCAACGGCGACACCTTCGCCGTGCGGCTCGCGGAGGTGACCGACGGCGACGGGCGGCACTACGGCTTCGCCGGTGACGACCCGACCGATCAGGTGCGCACCCGCCTGTACCGCGACGGCACGCAGGTCGCGGACCAGTCCAGGCCGTGGGGCAACTTCCCGGCCGCGCCGGGCGAGGGCTCCTACCGGCTGCACCTGGAGACGGCCCGGAACTCGCCCGCCTGGACCTTCTCGACGAGGACCGACACGTCGTGGTCCTTCCGGTCCGCCCCGCCTGCGGCCGGCCAGGAGGCGCTGCTGCCGCTGGTGCTGCTCGACTACGACGTCCCGGTGAACACCCTCAACCAGGTGGACGGTTCGTCGTCGCCCACGCTGATGGTGACGGCGCGTCACCAGGACGGCTGGACGGGTGCGCGTATCACGGGCATGCGCGTCCGGGCGTCGGTGGACGACGGTGCGCACTGGTCGTCCGTGCGCGTCTCCCCGAGCGGGAACGGCACGTACGAGGTGCGGCTGGACCGTGCCCTGATGCGTCACGCGGACTTCGTGTCCCTGCGCGTCGAGGCCTGGGACGGCGCTGGCAACGCGGTCGAGCAGACGGTGGTCCGCGCGTTCGGCGTGCGCTAGCCGAGGGACCCGGACGGTGTGTGGTGACGCGATCACCCGCGTGGGGGTGGGGATCGCGGCACCGTCCGGAAGGAGGTGCGGCCGGTGGAGCACCGGCCGCACCTTCGCACGTTCGCCGTCAGGTCCTCCCGGTCAGATCCAGTTGCGCCGCGCGGCCTGCCAGCCGAGCTGCATCCGGGTCGCGACGCCGGCGAGGTTCATCATGCCCTGGATGCGCCGCTGGACGGTGCGCTTGCTGACGCCGAGCTGCCCGGCGATCGATTCATCGGTGAGGCCCGCGACCATCAGCGACAGCAGATGCTGGTCCTCGGGAGTGAGCGAGGCGGAGTCGGCCCGCAGACCGGTCTCGCCGATCCGGCCCTCCTCGGTCACCCGCAGCGGCACCCCGACCTCCCAGTAGCGCTCGAAGAGGGCGACGAGCGCCTCCACGAGGCTGCTGCCGCGAATGACGGCCGCCGTCACTTCGTGCGGGTTGCCCGCCGGGCCGGCGGGTGCGAGCGGGCAGATGGCCAGGCGACGGTCGGCGATCGCCATCCGCAGCGGCAGCGTCGGCACGGCGCGGGCGATCTCCCCATCCCGCACGGCCCTGACTACGTTGTCCACGGCGCCGGAGTCGTTGAAGAACGCCTGCTCGTACAGGACGCGGTAGCCGACTCCGCGGGCCAGGGCATCGAACTCGGCCTGGTTCGTCCCCGACGGCATCGCGACGTACTGCGCCTTGCAGAACCACAGGAGTTCGTGGCGGGCGCCTTCCTGGACCTGCTCAAGCCGCTGCCGCAGCGCCGCGGCGCCGGTGACCAGCTCGATCACCTCGCCCGCACCGCGGGTCCAGGCGCTGCGGCGGTAGGTCTCCATGAGGTCGGCGACGGCGGCGCGGGCCTTGTCGAGGTCGTCGGCGCGGCGTTCGAGCCGCGGGAGAAGGGTCACATAGGGCGGGTTGGCCGCGAAGCGTCCCGGCGATCCCTCCACACCGCGGGCCAGGCCCTTCTCCTCCAGGGCGACGAGCAGGCGCTGCGTGGTCGCCTCCTCCAGGCCCGTCGTGGCGGACACCTCCCGCGCCGCCGCCGTGACGGCAGCAAGGAGCGCGCGGTACACGTCGGTCTCCGCAGCAGAAAGACCCACCGTCTCCAGCATGCTGCCCTTCTCCCATCTCCGCGCCGACACATCGGCGCACATCCTCACTCACCCCCGGGTGTTTCGACAACGCGGACCGGCGCACCATTCCCGCTGGGCAGGGGAACTTCCACCGCGGGAACGACGGAGGACGAGCCCTCCTCGTTCGGCACGCCGCCCGGGGCGCAGGTGGTTGATCAGGTAGGTGCTCATGAAAGCCCTCCAGCCCTGGAGGATTATGAACATAATCTAAGTGGCCGGGAAAGCGTGAATTGGATGACTGGCACGATGTAAAGGGACGTCCGGGTGCTACGAGCACGGCCGGAGGAAGGGAGCACGCTGCTGAGCAGGGCGTCACGCGCCGACGCGGCGAAGCACCGCGAGGAAGTGGTGACGGCAAACACGGGTCTCGCCGCCGACGCCGCCCGCGCGTCGGCCGAGAGTCCGTTGCGGCCAGGGGTGCGCGAGACCCTCGAACGGCTCACGGAGGACCCTCCGGCCAGGGGCAGGAGGAAGGGCGGCGGCGCGCGATCGAGGATCTCGCCGCCTTGGTGGGCGCCCTCGCCATGGCGCGGGCGACTGCGGACGACCATGTGTCGGACGAGATACTGCGGGTCGTGCGGGAGGCCCTGGAAGGACGCGCCTAGGCACCTGTCGGCCCACTCGGCCGGCTGCCGCGGCAGCCGGCGCGGAGGCGAGTCCGGCCCGCCCTGCTGCCCTTGCTGTCCCGCTGCCCTTCCTGCCCTGCCGCCCTCGCCTACCCGCGGTGGGTCTCGAGCAGTCGCAGCCAGACTTCGCTGACCGTCGGGAAAGCGGGGACGGCGTGCCACAGCCGTTCGACGGGCACCTCGCTGATGACCGCAATGGTTGCGGAGTGCAGAAGCTCTCCGACGCCGGGACCGACGAAGGTGACGCCGGCCACGGTACCGCGGTCCAGGTCGACCACCATGCGGGCCTTCCCGCGATATCCCTCCGCGTACTGGACCGCACCGGCCACGCGGCCGATGTCGTAGTCCACCACCTTGACCCGGCGCCCGGCCCGTTCCGCCTCCCGCACGGTCAGGCCGACGGACGCGACCTCGGGGTCGGTGAAGACCACCTGCGGCACAGCCTCGCTGTCGGCGGTCGCGACGTGTGCGCCCCACCTGCTTTCGTCGACCGGTTCGCCGTTGACGCGAGCTCCGATCACGGCACCCGCGATCCGGGCCTGGTACTTGCCCTGATGCGTCATCAGGACGCGGTGATTGACATCGCCGACGGCGTAGAGCCATCCGTCCTCGGCGGCGCCGACGCGGAAGGTATCGTCGACGGTCAGCCAGTCGCCCGGGGTGAGCCCGATGGTCTCCAGGCCGATGTCTCCGGTACGCGGCGCCCGTCCGATCGCGAACAGGATCTCGTCGGCGGCCAGTTGCTCGCCGTCCGACAGCGTGATGCGCACCTCGCCGTCGGGCCCGTCCTCCCGCGCCACAGACGTGACGGAGGTCCCGAAGCGCACGTCGACGCCCGCCTCGCGCAACGCGTCCGCGACCATCTCCCCGGCGAACGGCTCCATCCGCGGAAGCAGACCGCTGCCCCGGACCAGCATGGTCACCTCGGCGCCGAGCGCACGCCAGGCGGTGGCCATTTCGACGGCCACGACGCCCCCGCCTACCACGGCGAGGCGACCGGGCACCGCATCGGCACTGGTGGCCTCACGGCTGGTCCAATGACGAACGTCGTCGAGATGCGGCAGGTCGGGCAGCGCCGCACCGGTGCCGGTGCAGACGGCGACAGCGTGCCGGGCGCTGAGTCGTACGGTCCCGCCGTCGGGGGTGCTCACCACGACCTGGCGGGGACCGTCGAGGCGGCCATGGCCGCGTACGAGGTCGACGGATACCGAGTTCAGCCAGTCGACCTGGTCGTCGTCCTGCCAGTGATTGACGATGTCGTCGCGGTGCGCAAGGACCGCGGCCACGTCCAGCGGCCCGGCCACCGCCTGCCTGAGTCCCGGCACGCGGCGCGCGTCGGCGCGTGCCAGAACCGGCCGGAGCAGCGCCTTGCTGGGCTCGCACGCCCAGAACGAACACTCGCCACCGAGCAGCTCGCTCTCCACGATCACCGTGCTGAGCCCCGCGGCGCTGGTCCTGTCGGCCACGTTCTCGCCGACGGGGCCCGCGCCGATGACGACGACGTCGTACGGGCGGGAGGTGTCGTTCACTACTGCTCCTACGTCTCTTTCAGGTTCGGCGGGCTTGTGTCACGGGGGTGGCGGGGGCTACCGCCTCACCCGGTGACGGCGGATCGACGGGCAGGGCGGCCGTCGGGTCACCGTCCGGGAAGCCGGGTCGTCACTTCCTGGAGCACCCACTCGTTGCCGTCCGGGTCACTGAACGCGGCGAACGAGCCGTAGCTCTGGCGCTCCGGCTGGGGGCCGCCGACCCGCCCCTCTTTCCCGGCGCGATGGAAGACACCGCCGGCGTCGTGGAACACCTCGCCCACGTCGACGCCTCGCTCGACGAGGTCGGCTCGGGCCGCCTCGATGTCGGTGACGATCAGATGCAGACCCTGGACCGAGCCCGGCGCGGCGGTTGTCACGCCGTCACCGAAGAGGATCGAGCACTGTGATCCGGGGGGCGTCAGGTGCACCACCCGGAAGTCGTCGGGGCCGGAGTAGTCGACATCCAGCCGGAAGCCCAGGCCCTCGTAGAAGCGCTTGGCGCGGTCGACGTCGGAGACCGGCAGTACGAGGACTTCGAGCTTCAGGTCCATTGTCGTCATCGCCTTCCATGAATTTTCGGGTGAACCGAGTCACCTGTTTGACCGGTGACGAGCATGGCATTGCCGAGCGTCACCTTCAAGTAGGTGACGAATGAACTGGGCGCGGCGACCTCGTCCCGTCCTGTCGGCGGCGGCGGCGGCGGCGGCGGGTTCAACGAGGCCGCCGCACACAGGCGGGCGTCGTTGCACGACGAGGCGAAGGTCCGCAAGGCCAGGGCACCTCCAAGCGTCAGGGCTGTGGACGCCCGCGGCACGGCAGAAGAATCTTCGCGGGTGACGGCCCAGGGCCGCCCCCTCAGGCGTCCAGTCCTTCGCGCGTCCAGCCGCTCACGTACGCGGAGACGACCGGCGCTGCGGCCAAGCCGGCGTACCCGGCGCCCGACTGCGGATTGCCCCGATCGCTGATCGCATCGGACTCACCTGCCTGTCACTCGTCAATCGGATGTCGGCTTGTGGACTGCCTGGCGAGCGAGGGCGAGGCGATGCACCGCCGAGCCCACAGGGCGCGCCGGCGCACCGATGGTTGCCGCTCGTTGCCGCGCGGCTCATAGCCCGCTGAACGCTCACAAAAGTGCGGCAACGACACGATAGACAGCGACCCCGCCACGAGTCGCCCAGGCGCGCGAGCGCAGCGCACGCCGATCGGATCGATGACGACGGGCGGCCGGGCACCGGTGTTACGGCGCTCACCCAGTCGGAGATCCGGGGCGACCCGGTTTGGAGTCGAAGTCGATCAGCGCGGGATTGGGTGACCAAGGGCGCACGAGGTCGTGGCCGGCTCGCCGCCACGAGGGTCGAACTCGTCGACCTCGTCCTCTCCCGCGGGCGCCCGGCCCCTTAAACCGCCTGGCCGGCGCGCTTGCGGGCGCGGTAGGCCGCAGCCTTGATCTTGTTGCCGCACGGGTCCATGGCACACCACTCTCGGCGCGATCCACGTGAACGATCGATGAAGACCTGCGCGCACTCGGGATTCGCGCACTCCTTGAGCAGCCGCGCTTCCGGTCCGCTCACGATGTCGATGGCATCCCGGGCCACACAGGAGAGCGCCTGCTCGGGGGTGGCTTCGATCCGTCGCCCCTCCGGGGTGAGCTGCGGGGTTACGGAGGGCGTGCGTGCTGCACGATTCACGAGCGCGAGCGCATGCTCGTCGTAGCTCCCGTCCGCCATCCGCGCAATGACGAGCGCATAGATCGCCTCCCGAAGAGCAATCGCCGCCTCGACGTCGAACGGCTGACAGTTCGCGTCCTCGTCGGTGATTCCGCATTCGCGGAACCAGGAGTCGAGACTCTCCGGCGACCCGAGCATTTCCCGGGGCGCGGAGCGGCGCCGTGCGCGCAGCGTTCCTACGAAGTCGAGCGCCGGTGTGCCGCAAGGGAAGGCGTGTTCCATGTCACCAGCTTGACAGGTGACGAACAAATATGCAACCTTCATCACCAGTTGAAGTAGTGACGTATGGCAAGCGAACGTCGCCTAACTTCTGCTCGATCAAGCGAAGGAGCGACCCCATGTCGCACAAGGACACTGCTTCGAGCGCCGCCGAGGCGGCACGACGCGCCCGCTTCGGCAGACTGCCGAAGCGAATCCGCCTGGAGGACACGGTCGAAGGGCACGCGGCCACGGTGCCGGATCCGGACAGAGACGCGTACAACTACGACGAGTGGCTCGTTCGCGTGTGCCTGTGACACGAGCCTTCGCCCAGCACCCACACCGAGGCCTGTTCCGCCGCGCCGGCGCTGACTTTGCCCCGGCGCCGCCCGATCGCCCGAAGGAACCCGCACACCTCGCCCCACCGAGGTACGCACCCGCGTCGAGCACGTCTTCGTCCGTATGAAGAGCCGCAAGATCCTCCGCGGCCGCCGCTCGCAAAGGTGACGCTCCGCGTCCGATCACTGGTCAGCACGCTTACGACTTCGGTGCGGCGGCCGACACCGGTAGGGCCAAGGCGCGCGCGAGGGCGGCGGTGACCGGAGCGGCGTGATCGGGCAGGTGCCGGGCCGCCCAGGCGCCGGCCACCTGGATGAAGTCGGTCATGTCACGCTCCGCATCGGAGAGCAGACGACGCAGCTCGGTGACAGACAGCTCGATCACGGGACTGCCGTCCTGCTCAGCGTCCACGGTCGATCGGACCGTGCTGCCGAGGCGTTCGGCCAGTGGGGACGGGTCATGACCGAAGGTAGCCCAACCATCGCCGTCGACGACCTCATCCCAGTCGCGCCACTCCTCCAAGCCGTTGCAGCAACCCGGCAGCAGGGTGATGCCGGTGGCGGTGTCAGCCATCCGCAGGCCCCCGGACGCGAAGGGGACAGTCCTGGTGAGCAGCCCGTGCAGGAGCACCCCCAGTGGGTCGGCAGGCCGCGCAGATCGGTCGTCGTCATCGGGGTCGAAGTCGTTGCATGCGGCGATGGACAGAACCGCCGTGCCCACCTCCGCCGGGCCGAGCGCGCCGCCGAGCGCCAGGAAGCTGTACGGCCTCAGCTCGGCAACCGGCCAGAGGGTGAAGCCGTCGCGGGCCTGAACCTCCAGGACGGGCTGCAGAACGATCACCCGGGGAGTGTGCATCACGCCTCACCCGCCCAGCATCCCGATTACCCTGCTCCATCCCGTGCGCGGGGCCGACGATTTCGCGAGCAATGCTGTCCATGCGGAGACGCATGCCTCACACCGCGTTCGAGATCCTACTCAGCGGGTGACTGCGCAGTTCGCGCGGCCGAACGGAGTCTGGTGCCGCCTGCGAGTAAGCCCCGGTTCGGCCGCGAGCCCCTCCACTCCCCCGCCCCAGCCCGTCGCCCCAACCAGCAACCGCCCTACTCGGCCCATGGCTGGAAGCCGGCATGGAGGACGCTTTCGAGGCATGCCCGTAGTTGGGCTGCCTTGTCGACTCCGAAGCCCTCCTCGAACTGGGCTTGCACGGCTTTCCACAGCGGTAGCGCCGCCTTCATCCGGGAGAGGCCGTCCGGCGTGATCGTGACGATCCGCGCGCGGCGGTCGGCTGCCGATGGCTCGACGGCCACCAGGCCCTCCCGCGCGAGCGGCTTGAGGTTCGTGGCCAGCGTCGTGCGGTCCATGGCAATCATGTCGGCGAGGGCGGTGATGGTCATTTCTCCGTGGGCGCCGAGGTGCTGCAGGATGCTGAACTGCGTCATGCGAAGACCGGCCGGGGCCAGGGCCTTGTCGTACGTCGCACTGAGGTACCGGGCCGCTTTGCGCAGTGCAAGGTTGTTGCAGGTGTCGGCGAGGTTCGTCGGCGCAGGGGTCATGATCTCCTCCAGAACTTCCCGGAAGCAATGAGAGTATATGCTCCTAAACACGGAAGGACATCCGTCCCCAGCAGCGGAGCGACAGGACCGGAGCCGCGGCAAACCCTGGACCCAGCCTTGCCATCCTGTCAGATAGGAGCATATGCTCTTATCTCCCGGTGGCGGCGTGCTGCCCCCTCTTGGCCCTTCGTGCGTCATATCCCGATCAGAAAGCCTCGCCATGACAACACCGACCGGATCCATTTCCGTGCGTGAGCAGTCGCCCTCCGCCGCGGCCGAGCCATCCTCCAGGCTCAGCCAGGGCGACCGCCGGCCGCCGGTGAGGGCCTGGCTCCAGCCGACTCTGATCGCCCTGATCGTCGTCGCGGCCTTCATCGGCTGCTACGTCGGCCTGCAGCGCGACCCCCAGCCCCATCAGGTCCCCATCGCCGTCACCGGACCGGACCTGCCGGGCGAGATACACCAGGCTCTCGGCGACGCCGTCGAGGTCCAGCCGGCCGCCGACGCCGAGACAGCGCGCCACGCGCTGGAGCGCCACGATGTCGTGGCCGCGCTCAGCACCGACAGCACGGGCCGACTGCACCTGCAGATCGCAGGAGCGGCCGGCACGTCCACGACATCGGCCGTGAACAACCTCGTCAGCGCCTACGCCCACGGTGCGGGCAAGCACGTCACCACCGAGGACGTCGTCCCCCTGGCCCGCTTCGACGCCCGGGGACTGGCCGGGTTCTACATGGCCTTCGGCGTGACACTGGCCGGTTTCGTCCTCGGCTCGAACGCTCTCGGCCTGGCCGGTGTCCTGCACCTGCGTCACCGGTTCCGGCTGCTGGCCGGCGCCTCCGTGGCCATCGGCACCGTCGCAGCGATCATCGCAGGCCCCGTCCTGGAAGCGGTCCCGGCCCCGCTCGCCCCGCTGATCCTCACCCTCACCCTCCTGGCAGCCGCGGCAGCCTTCACCACCAAACTTCTCGGCACCTACATCGGCCCGGTCGGAGTCCCGGTCGCCACCCTTTTGCTCCTCACCGTCGGCAACGCCACCAGCGGCGCCACCATTGGCGCCGATCTGCTGCCCGCCTCGGCCCGAGCCATCTCCGCACTACTGCCGCCGGGCGCTGCCGTACGCGCCACCACCGACCTGAGCTACTTCAACGGCGCGCACGCAGCGGGCCCTGTGATCACGCTCGCCCTGTGGGCCGCCATCGCTGCGCTCCTGCTCGGCCTGCACCCTCGCCTGATGCGGCGTCGCACCGCAGCCGCCGCCTGACCGCGACCCCACACGGGAGGACGAGGAGCCCGCGGCGGCCGACCGTACGTCACCCAGGCCGCTTGCTCACTGCCCCCACCCCGTTCCCGTCGTCACCATCTTGACAGGTGATGATCGGACTGCGAGTATCCAGTCACCTCCTGAACAGGTGACCCAGCGAGGTTCCCACGCCGAGGTCCCACGCCGAGGTGCTTTCTCGACTTACGAGACTCGTAACGTTCCGACTTACCTATAAGGACAAGCAATGCCGAACAGCTACACCGCCGTTGTGAACGTCACCGGTGAAGGCCGCAACGGTGGCCGCGTACAGTCCGACGACCGCCTGCTGGAGACCACCCTTTCCCTCCCCAAGGAGCTCGGCGGGGCCGGCACGGCCACGAACCCCGAGCAGCTTTTCGCCGCGGGCTGGGCCTCCTGCTTCCTCGGCGCCGTCCGTCGCGCCGCCGCCGACCGCAAGGTCAAGCTGACCAGCACCGAGATCAACGCTGAGATCACCCTCAACCACAACGATGGTGAGTTCTCCCTCGCCGCCGTCCTCAACCTCGAACTCGGCGGCGTCGACCAGGACAAGGCCACCGAGCTCGCCAACGCCGCCCACCAGCTCTGCCCCTACTCGAAGGCCACGCGCGGCAATATCCCCGTCACCATCAACGCCACTGCCGTCTGACCGACCGAGAACCGGCCGACCCCGAACCGGCCCCTCCAGCGGCAGGTCCCGCAATCCCGGCTGCGTCCCCGCGAAGTGCGGTGCGGGGACGGAGTGCGGGGCCTGCCTCCACACACCAGGCCCGAGACTTGGACCCCTCCTACACAGAGGCGCCGGTTCCAGAGCTCTCAAAACGCCTGGCCATGACCCGACGCCGAAGCCAGGACCCTGCGCCTTGCTCCGATCCTTCACGGCCTGAGAGCGGCCGTCCCTGCAGCGTTGCGCCTCTGTCCGACGTCAGTCGACGTTCGCGCCCGCTGTCAGGTTGAGCACGGTCGCGGACATCGCGGCCGCGTCGTCCGACGCCACGAACGCCGCCGCGCCGGCGACCTCCGCGAGCGTCGGCAGGCGCTTCAGGACGGTCATGTCCTTGAGGAAGCCGCGGAAGTCGTCCAGCGGCATCGGTAGATCGTGCGCGTCGAGGGTGTCGTCGATACGGTGCGAGCGCAGGCACACGACGCGTACGCCCTGCGCGCCGAGTTCGGCGGCGAGCGTGCGGCTGAGGGCCTCGACCGCGGCGCATGCCACGCCGAACCCGCCGGTGCCGGCGACGGCCAGCCGTGCGGTCGAGGCGGACAGCGTGATGACCGTGCCGCGTCCACGCCGGACCATGTGGCGGGCGGCCGCGACCGATGTGATCAGTTGGGAGGAGGTCCACGCCGACACCGGCGCCAGGACGTCGGCGACCGGCAGGTCCAACAGCGCCACCCCCTGCACGGCGTCCACACCGACCGCGTTGAGTACGACGTCGATACCGCCCGAGCGCTGGGCGACGTCGGCGACATGGTCGGCCACCTCCGCCTCGACGGACGCGTCGACCCGGGCGGCATACGCCACCCCGCCGGCGGCGTTGATGTCCTCGGCGACCGCCTCGACACCGGCGACGGTCCGGCCACTGAGGTGGACGACGGCACCCTCGGCGGCGAAACGGCGGGCGACCGCCCCACCGACGGCCCCGCCGGCGCCGAAGATCATCGCCACCTTGCCGTCGAGCAGCATGCCGGTGCCTCCTGCGTCCCTGTTGGCGTGATGCTAGCTCTCGCCACTTGATGTTCCGCCACCACACGCGGTTCCCGGTCGTCGTCGCCCTCGCACGGTGGGGCGTCCGGGGGATCTGCACCGGCACGGCGCTTTTCGTGCACGACACCTGCGATACGAAGGTCGAGCACCACTTCTGAGGTGCCCGCTGTACCGCCGAGGTTGCAACGACCGACATGGAGGTCCGCCGGTGCAGCGCCGACGAACGCGAAGCCCTCGACGCGCGGCGCGGCAACGGGCCCTGATTCCGGGCCTGCAGTTCCGCCGATCATGAGAAAGTCATCATCCTTCGAACCCACTTCCGTAAGTGACGCAACTGCCATAGGGTCATTACATGTTGCGTGTGCGGAAGGCAATGGAGGACGACGTCCCGGATCTCGTGCGCCTGCGGACGTTGCTGTTCGAGACCCTCGGCGGCGACTTCTTCAACCCCTCATCCACAGACGGCGACTGGCAGGACGCCCTTGCCGCAGTGCTGAAGGAGCAGTTGACAGCGGACGGCGTGCGGATCCTCGTCGTGGACGGCGACAAGGCTCTCGCCTCCTGTGGCATCGGCACCATCGAGCAACGGCTGCCCGGCCCGCACCTGCTCAACGGCAGGATCGGACACGTGATCGGGGTGGTCACCGATCCGGCCCATCGACGCCGCGGACACAGCCGCGCGATCATGCAGGGGCTGCTCGACTGGTTCCGGGAACGTGACGTCGCCCGGGTGGATCTGTACGCCTCCCCCGACGGCGAACCGCTCTACCGTGCACTCGGCTTCGTCGACCACCCCGACCCCGCGCTGTACTGGCGTCCGTGACACGTGCCTGACGCCGGGGACTGCCGGGCACGAGTGGTCCTTGGAGTCCATGTGCGGGATCTGCCGAGAGGTCGGCGGACTCGGCAGCGATGTGGCTCCTCCCACTGCCCGGGCCCGGACGTGCAGTTCGTCGACACACTGCACGACGGTCCACATGGGCCCTGGGTTCCACGGCCGGGGACTCGCGTCTTTCCTGCGCCACGCGGGTTTCCCTGGGGCCGCTCCCTGGCCCGCTGTCCTTGCCAGTTGGCCGAAAGAAGGCCCTCCCGCAGGCGTGCTGTTCCAACCGCCTGCACCGCCTCCCCGGTGCTCCCTAGCATGTGCGTCCTACCCGACCAGAATTCCCATTGACGCGATTGAGGACTGGATGCAGAGCGAGTCGTGGAGCCCGGACGCCATCGACACCAAGATCCCCAGTGTGGCGCGCATGTACGACTTCTTCCTGGGGGGCAACGACAACTACCAGTCCGACCGCGATGCCTGCGAGCAGTTGCTGCAGCAGGTGCCCAGCACCAAGGTGCTGGCCGTCAACAACCGCCGCTTCCTGCAGCGTGTGGTGCGCACGCTGGCCGCCGACTACGGAATCCGTCAGTTCATCGACCACGGGTCGGGTCTGCCGACGCAGAACAACGTCCACCAGGTCGCCCAGGCCGTCGACCCGGCTTCGCGCGTGGTGTACGTCGACAACGACCCCATCGTGCTGGCGCACGGCCGGGCGCTGCTGGAGGAGAACGACCGCACCGCTGTCATCCAGGCCGACATGCGGGACACCGAAGGTATCTTCGGCCATGAGGAGACGAGCCGGCTGATCGACTTCACCCGTCCGGTCGCCGCACTGTTCGTCTCCGTACTGCATTGCATTCCGGACGAGGCCGATCCGGCCGGCCTCGTCCGGCGCGTCGCCGAACGTCTCGTACCCGGCAGCTTCCTGGTGGTCTGTCAGCTGGTCAGCGATCGGCCCGAGATCCGTAAGTTCGTCACGGACTTCATGGCGGAGGCCACCGGCGGTCACTGGGGCCGGGTTCGCGAGGAGCACGAAGTCACCGAGTACCTCAGGGGTCTGGAGATTCTGGAGCCGGGTCTGGTGGAGGTGTCCACCTGGCGGCCGGACACCGACCTCGCTCCCGTGCAGCAGACCGACGAGTGGATCGAATGGGGAGGCGTCGGCCGGCTCGTGTGAGCGGCCGGCCGGCGGCGTGCCGTTCGTCGCCGTACGCGCCGCGGGGGGGGGGGGGGTCCGTCCCAGGAAACGAAGAAGCCTTCCCCTTTGT
>NZ_JBHWKX010000010.1:0-122815 GCF_042730885.1 Streptomyces sp. NPDC059909 | reverse complement strand
GTCGTGCGCTTGGTGTTCGCTCTTACCGCTCCTCCCCCTCTGCTCCCCCCCTCCCCCCGCCCCCCCGCCCCCCCCCCCCCTCCCCCCGCGGCCGTGTTCCCTGGTGTTCCGCCATGTTCCGCGGTGCTCCGCCGTGCTCAGAGGCTGGACAGGCGCTTCTGTATGAGAGTCAGGGAGCCCCTTGGGGTGAGGGCACAGGCGCCGAGCCGGTCCAGCATGTCTCGGTACTGCTCGACGACCTGGGGCTTCTGGCTGAAGGTGCTGTCGGTCAGATGCTCGATGTAGACGGCGTCCTTCAGGTCGTTCAGTGCGAAGCGCAGATAGGTGACTCCGGTGCCGACGCCGACCGAGGCCGTCAGGTCGAGGGGAGCGATCTGCAGCGTGATCCGCGGCTGCTGCATCATCGTGACGAGGTGCTCCAACTGCCCGCGCATCACCTGCGCACTGCCGACCGTGCGCAGCAGTACGGACTCGTCGATCACCGCCCACAGGCGCGGACCGTCCTCCTGGTCGAGCTGGCGCTGCCGCTCCTGCCGGAGGTCGACGCGGCGCTGCACATCGTGGCCGTAGAGGCGGGCGGGCCCGGACTGGATCACCGCGCGGGCGTAGGCGGAGGTCTGCAACAGACCGGGCACATAGAACGGTTCGTACGTGCGGATGGTCGCCGCCGCACCCTCCAGGGCGACCAGCGGGGCGAAGAAGTCCGACAGGACGTCGCTGAAGCTGCGCCACCAGTCGCTCCGGCGGGACTGCTGCACCAACCGCAGGAACTCCGCGACGCGCTCCTCCCCGTCCACCCCGTAGAGATCCAGCAGGGCGAGGGCGTCGGCCGGCTTGCAGCCGTGCCTGCCCAGTTCGATCCGACTGGTCTTGGACCGGGAGAAGCCGAGCCGGACGTCGACGGCGGAGGGGTCGAGCCCGGCGGCCACGCGCAGTTCGCGCAACTTGCCGCCCAGGATCACCTTCAAGGCGGTCGGATTGCTCTCGACCGCTCCCAGGGGCCCTGCGAACAACGACGGGCTCGGTTCGACTGCAGCCATCGCGCGCTCCTGCGGACTATTGAGAAGACGACGACACTATCCCGTACATCTATGCGTGAGCCATGGGGAACTGGTCTGCGGGGTGGTGACTTTCAGCCAATCACGGCGTCGAAATCGCCACCGCGGGCCCCCGCGACAAAGGCCTCGACCTCGTCGCGCGTATAGACGAGCGCCGGCCCCTGCGGATCGCGGGAGTTGCGCACGGCCACCTGGCCATCGGGCAGTGCCGCCAACTCCACGCAGTTGCCTGTGGCGTTGCTGCGGCTGCTCTTGATCCACGTCACAGCGTTCAGTGCATCCGCCCGCATGCCGTTGGAGAACTCCATGCCCACCAATCCCTCTGTGTTCGCACGTTCGTTCGTTCCGGATCTGGTCAGTGCAATCCCAGATGCAATTGCGTTTCCAGTGCCGGCTCGACAATACTCGTTGCCCACCGGCTGCCGCAGCGTCGAACACCCAGGCCTGCAGGGGGACATGAGCAGTGACGATTCACATGTCAACCATTTCGAGCACGAAGGCCGGGCCCGGTAGTCGGCACGCGTCCGCGCAATTCGGCCCGAAACCGTCGCCCGAGAGTTCTCGTGAGACGTGGCAGGCCCATGCCCTGGGGGACGGGCTTCCCGCCCTCGGCGGGTTCGCCGCCTGCGGGCTCGACGGCACACCGCGGAACGCCTGTCAGGCACGGCGCTTCGTCGCCCTCACCCTGAACGGCTGGGAGCTGGAGCTGCTCATCCCCGACGTGGCGCTGGTCGTCAGCGAACTCGTCACCAACGCCGTGCGGCATGCGCTCAGCGCCCAGCCTCAGGGGGTCGCCACGGAGTACCCCCTCTGGCTGGGCCTCGTCCGGCATCCCGGGCACCTCGTGTGTTCCGTCGCCGATCCGAGCCCCGAGCCGCCCCGCCCCCGCCACGCCGACGCCACGGCGCTCGACGGCCGGGGCCTCGAACTGATCGGCGCGCTGAGCGAGAGCTGGTCCTGGTCGCCGACGGAGCCACGGGGGAAGACGGTGTGGGCGCGCCTGGCCGTGCCCGGCCAGGACTGAGCCTGCGGCAGCGCCCGGGAGAGGTGAGGCCCCGTCCCGAGACGCCGGAAGGCGCAGCGACCGCGTGCCGCGCTCGGCACCAGCGCCCGGATGCCGGCCCCACCGGGCTCCGGCCACCGCCCAACCCGCCGTACGCTGCGGCCGCTGTCGCAGCATTCGGCCGGCGGCCCTCCCCCGCCCGGTTGCGCGGCAGCGAGCGGACCGACACGACCGGTCCGAGAATGTCCCCGCCGGCCGGGACCACCCGGTCGGACAGCCCGGTCGGACAGCCCGGTCGGACGGCCGCACCGGCGCGCAGACTCCGTTAACCCGTAGGCCGCGGCTTCTTCCGGCTGTACGAGGACGGGGCGAGGGCACGGGCCACCGGACCGGCGAGGTTGAGCGGCGGCAGACGCCGACCGGCCCGAGCGGGTCACGATAGACGGCAGGCCCGTCGAGTGGCGGCACGACGCCCAGCACCGCGTCCTGACCGTGGAGACGGCCAAGCTGCCCACCGGCCGACGCACCGGATCACCGTGGCCTGATCCCGGTCCCCGGTGGCGGACCGGCCGCCGAATCTCGCCCAGCTACAGCCTAATGATCCGAATCCGACTCTTTGAACAACTCACGAATGCTCGGCCTCAGTTCACTGCAACCGCATTGACGTGGAGCACGCGAATCTTCAACACTCTGCCTGCCCGTCCAATGGCATTGCGCCATACCATTCATGTCCGTCCTGAGAGGTGACCGGTGGATCGTCGGAAATTCCTGGGAGTGGCGGCCGGCGCGACGGCCGGAGCCGTCGCCGGGTCCGCGCTCGATCTCGCGGCGGCGCCCGCGGCCGCCGCGGCGACCGGCACCATCGCCGACGTCAAGCACATCGTCGTCCTCATGCAGGAGAACCGCAGCTTCGACCACTACTTCGGGAAGCTGAAGGGCGTGCGCGGCTTCGCCGACCGCAGCGCCATGCTGCTCGACGGCGGCCGCTCGGTCTTCAACCAGCCCAACGGCTCGGGGCGGCAGTACCCGTACTCTCTGCGCGAGGGCGTCGGCGGGGACACGTCGCTGGTGCCCCATTGCGCCCCGGGCCTCGGCCACGACTGGACCACGCAGCACGACTGCTGGCACGGCGGGCTCATGGACAACTTCGTGGACGGCGCCAACGGCCCCCACACCATGGGCTATCTGGACCGTACCGACATCCCGTTCTACTACGCCCTGGCGGACGCCTACACCATCTGCGACGCCTACTTCTGCTCCTCGCTCACCGGCACCGGCCCGAACCGGGCCTTCCTGTGGAGCGGGAAGATCGACGCGAGCCACAACAACGGCGGGGACCTCCACGGCTGCACCTGGAAGACCTACGCCGAGAACCTCCAGGACGCGGGCGTGACCTGGCGGGTCTACAACCGCAAGGACGACAACTTCGGCGACAACGCCCTCGAGTACTTCACCCAGTTCGCGAGCGCCGGGCCGGGCAACCCCCTCTACGACCGCGGTGTCGCCGACGTCCCCGGCTCCTCGTCCACGCCGACGCACCAGGCCATCATCGACGCGATCAGGACGGACGTGGTCAACGGGACCCTGCCCCAGGTGTCCTGGATCGTGACCAATCAGGCGTTCTCCGAGCACCCCTCCGGCAGCACACCCGGTGACGGCCACCACTTCACGAACATGCTGCTCCAGGCGCTCAACGCCGACCCCGCCGTGTTCAACTCCACCGTTCTGTTCGTCAACTACGATGAGAACGACGGCTTCTTCGACCACGTCCCGCCGCCGATCCCGCCCAGCGGCACCGCGGACGAGCTCGTCATCGACGGCAAGCCGGTGGGCCTCGGCTTCCGCGTGCCCATGCTCGTGGTGTCCCCATGGACCCGCGGCGGCTGGGTGAACTCCGAGGTCTTCGACCACACCTCCGTCATCCTCTTCATGGAGAAGTGGACCGCGGCGATCGGCAAGCCGGCCAACTCTCCCAACATCAGCGCCTGGCGGCGCAAGGTATGCGGCGACCTGACCGGCATCTTCAACTTCGCCGCACCGGTGAACGGCCTTCCCTCGCTCCCCGCGACGGCCACGATCGGCAGTCGCTGCAACGGAGTCCCCGACCCCAAGCCCACGACCAACGCACTGCCCGCCCAGGAGTCCGGCACCAGGCCGGCGCGCGCCCTGCCCTACCAGGCCAACGGCTATCTGGACCGCCTGGAGATCAACGGCACCACGATGAAGACCTGGTTCACGATGGCGAACGTCGGCACGCCGGCCAAGCGGGCCGCGCACTTCTCCATCCACCCCAACGCCTACCGCAGCCGCACCCCGTGGCAGTACACGGTCGACGCGGGCGGCACGCAGGAGGACTTCTTCAACGTCGGCGCGGGTTACGGCGACGGCACGTACGACATCAGCATGTACGGCCCGAACCGCTTCATGCGCCGCTTCGTCGGCAACGCCACAACGGCCGGCAGGAACGCCTTCGTCAGCAGCCGCTTCGCGGTGGAGGCGGGCACGGGCCGGCTCGCGATCTGGTTCACCATGAAGAACAGCTCCACTTCGGCGGTGACCTTCACCGTCACGTCGAACGCCTACCGTTCCGGCACGTGGTCCTACACGGTGCCCGTGGGCGGCAGCACCGAGGACTACTTCAACAACGTGGCCTACGCGAACGGCTGGTACGACTTCACCATCACTGTGAGCAGCGACGCGGGCTGGTCGCAGCGGTTCATGGGCCACATAGAGACCGGCGCCGCCAGCGTCTCCGGCTGAACCGGGCCCGCCGAGGCCCACTTGCGCGGGACGCCCACGACGGGGGCCTGTGCGTCCCGGGGCGAGTGGCCCCTTGCGGATGGTCTCGCCCCGTTTCCGGCCGGTCTCGCGCGACGACTGAGGTGGAAAGTTGAACTTTCCCGGCATATCATCGCTTTTGTGTATCAGCGGCTCGGTCTCCGCACGCTGGCTCCGGCCGCCGCCCTGATCGTCCTCGGCGGCACGCCCGTGACCAGTGCGAACGGACTCGTCACCGGAGCCAACGGCACCCCGGGTGCCGTTGGTGCGCACGATCCGTACTTCCCCGAACTGGGCAACGGCGGCTACGACATCCAGCACTACACGCTCACGCTCGACTACGACCCGAAGTCGCACAGGCTCACCGGCACCGCCGAGATCACCGCCAGAGCCACCCAGGACCTCAGCGCCTTCAACCTCGACCTCCACGGGCTGACCGTCCGTGGCGCGAGCGTCGACGGCGCCCCCGCCGCCGTCAACCGCGCCGGCGACGAGCTGACCCTGCGCCCGCGCGACGACCTCCGCAAGGGCGACACCTTCCGCACCGTCGTCCGCTACGACGGTTCACCTCGCACCATCACCGATACCGACGGCACCCGGGAGGGCTGGCTGAGGACCGCGGACGGTGCGGTCGCGGTCGGTCAGCCGAAGGGCTCCATGACGTGGTTCCCGGGCAACCACCACCCCAAGGACAAGGCGACGTACGACATCAACGTCACCGTCCCGAAGGGCCTCACGGCCGTCTCCAACGGGGAGCTGCGCTCCGAGCGCCCGACCGCCGACCGCAGCCGCACCACGTTCGCCTGGCGCTCCGCACAGCCCGTGGCGAGCTACGTCGTCACCGTCGGCATCGGGGCGTACGACGTCACGAGGTCCCGCCCCGGGGCGCCGGGCATACCCGTCTACATCGCCGTGGACAAGACCGTCACCGCGCGCAACGGTGAGCTGCTCGACCGCATCCCCGAGCTCACGGAATGGGCGGTGAAGAGATTCGGCCCGTACCCCTTCTCCTCCACCGGCGCGATCGTCGAGCGCGAGGGCGATGCGGACTACGCCCTGGAGACGCAGAGCCGGGCCTTCTTCACGGAGGACGCCTTCAACCCCGAAACCGTCGTCCACGAGCTCGCCCACCAGTGGTACGGCAACTCCGTCACGCCCAGGACCTGGCGGGACGTGTGGCTGAGCGAGGGCTTCGCGACCTACGCGGAGTGGGTGTACCTCGAGGAGTTCGAGGACATTCCCGCCCAGGAGAGCTTCGAGGAAGCATTCGGCTCCGAGGACAACTGGGCCTTCCCGCCGGCCGACCAGCCCGACGCCGAGCAACTCCTCGGGGACCCGGTCTACGAGCGCGGCGCGATGGCCCTGCACAAGGTCCGGAAGGCCGTCGGCGACGACAAGTTCTTCGCCATACTACAGGGCTGGGCGCAGACCCACCGTCACGGCAACGCCTCCACGCGCGACTTCACGACGTACGTGGAGCAGAAGTCGGGCAAGGACCTCACCGCGCTGTGGGACGTCTGGCTCTACGGAGAGGACAAGCCGGCAAAGCCCTAGGGAGGTCACGCGGCGGACGGCTGACCGTGGAGCCGGGTCAGTAATCCGGTCGCCTGACGGCGACACCCTGTGTGCGTGAAAATCGGTGCGTGGTCGTCCGGCGGACGTCGTGTCGCCGCACCGGCCGGGCCAGGCAGACCTGACGCCTGGTCAGCCAGCTCAACCAACTCGGCTACCAAGCGACCCTCCAAGCAGAAGGAGCTGCCTGACCAGCGGCTACGGAAAACAGGACGGGGGATTTTCGAATCAGGCGGCGTCGGTGCGCACCGCGGTGACGGCCACCGTCGCGTACCGCATCGTGAAGCTGCCCCCCATCGCGTCGACGGCGGCGCCGACGCCTCCAGCACCTCCGCCAGCTTGTCCGACGGAAACCGGGTGAGGATGCCGAGCGTGGGCATCTGGTCCAGCCACGCGTCCCGGGTGCAGGACCACTCCCAGTCGAATCGCCACTGCTCCGGGGCGCTGAACCGGCCCACCTCCCCGATCCCGTCGGCGGCCCTGGTGAACAGGGCCTGGTACCCCTCGACGGCCTGCTTCGTCATCCCCTGGAGGTCGAACGGCGAGTCGGGCACCACCCGCCGGTGGACCGCGGCGAAGGCTTCGGCCACATCGGGCGGAAGCTGGAACACGTTCCAGAACGCGGCCAGCCGACCGCCGGGCCGCAGTACCTGCGCGGCCTTGGCCGCTCCCGCGACCGGGTCGATCCAGTGCCAGGCCTGGCCGGCGACGACCACATCGAACTCCCGGCCGGCCGGGTCCCAGGCTTCGAACGTCGCCACGTCGACCTCGCCCCCGAGCCGCCGCGCCAGGCCGGCCATCCGTTCGTCGGGCTCGACCCCGAGCACGCCGCAGCCGGCCGCCTGGAACTGCCGAGCGGCGATTCCGGTACCACATCCGACGTCGAGGACGTCGGGGCCGGGACTGCCGGCGACGATCCGCGCAGGCTGCGCGAAGGGCGTTCTGCACCGGCACTTCGCCGATTTCGACGCCTTCCTCGCCGAGCTCGTGCTGGACCGCATCGCCCGGATCGACGACCGGACCGCCGCCCTGCGCCGCTCCGCCGGGACCGGCACCGTCGCCGACAACCTCACCGGCGCCCTGACGGACCTGTTCGGGTCGGTCGCCGTGGCGATGGTCGGCCTCGTCACCTCCCGGGACGAGCTGCGCGCCCGGCTCCGCCGGACCACGCCAACCGGCATCCCGGTCCTGACGGAAGCCACGGCCATGATCGCCGCGTATCTCACCACCGAGCGCGAACTGGGCCGCATCGCGACGGACGCCGACATCGACACCCTTGCCCCCACGCTGATCGGGACCGGACACATGCTCTTCGCCGACCGGAAAGGCGCCCCGCCGGAGGCCGGAGCCGTCCGCAAGGTCGTGGCCACGGTCATCGCCGGAGTCGTGCAGGTACCACGGCCTTGAACAGCCCAGCGGCAAGGGCGCCGGCATAGGGCGTTTCGCCTTGTTGTCTCATCCAGGTGGTGGTGTGACCGACGGCCGGCGCCCCTCGGGCGCGCCCCGCCGCCCCGTCAGTGCGAGGCGGCAAACGGTGACTTGGTGTCCGCCGGATCGGCGGGGGTGCTAATCCCGGGCTGCGTCGTTCCGTCCTGCCGCGTCGTTCCGTCCTGCCGCGTCGTGCGCGGCCAGGCCGACGGCGGAGCCCACCAGTCCGATGTGGCTGAACGCCTGTGGAAAATTGCCGAGTTGCCGCCCGGTCGCCGGATCGTACTCCTCCGCCAGCAGTCCGAGGTCGCTGCGCAGCGAGAGCAGCCGCTCGAAGAGCTCTCCGGCCTCCTTCACCCGCCCCGTCAGCCGCAGCGCGTCGACCATCCAGAACGAGCAGACCAGGAATGTTCCTTCACGGCCCGGCAGCCCGTCCACCACGCTGCCGTTGCCCTGGCTGTAGCGGCGGATCAGCCCGTCGTGGCTCAGTTCGGCCCGTACCGCGTCGACCGTCCCGATCACCCTGGGGTCGTCCGGTGGCAGGAACCCGACCCGGGGGATGAGCAGCGTCGCCGCGTCCAGCTCCTCGGAGCCGTACGACTGCGTGAAGGTGTTCCGCTCCGGGTCGAACCCCCGCTCGCACACCTCCCGGTGCACCTCGTCCCGCAGCGCCCGCCACCGCCCCACGTCGCCGCGCAGCGTGCCGTCGCTCTCCAGGGCCCGTACGGCACGGTCGGCCGCGACCCACGCCATCACCTTGGCGAAGACGAAGTGCCGCCGCCGCCCGCGCACCTCCCACAGGCTCTCGTCCGGCTCGCGCCACTTCGACTCGAGGAAGCTCAGCAGGCTGAGCTGTATGTTCCACGCGTGCGCCTGGGACTTCAGTCCTGCCTCGCATGCCAGCCGCAGCGAGTCCATGACCTCGCCGTACACGTCGATCTGCAGCTGACCGACGGCGTCGTTGCCGACCCGCACCGGTGCCGAGCCCTCGTAGCCGCGCAGCCAGGGCAGCTCCATCTCGGGCAGCCGCCGTTCCCCGGCCACCCCGTACATGATCTGCAGATCCGCGGGGTCGCCGGCCACCGCCCGCAGCAGCCAGTCCCGCCACGCCGCCGCCTCGTCGACGTAACCCGTCGCGAGCAGCGCGTCCAGCGTGAGCGTGGAGTCACGCAGCCAGCAGAACCGGTAGTCCCAATTCCGTACGCCGCCGAGGTCCTCCGGCAGGGAGGTGGTGGGCGCGGCGACGATGCCGCCCGTGGGGGCGTACGTCAGCGCCTTGAGGGTGATCAGCGAGCGCAGCACGGCCTCGCGGTGCGGCCCCTCGTACCGGCACTTCCCTGACCACTCCCGCCAGTCCTCCACGCTCTGCTCCAGCGCCCGGAACGGGTCGATGAGCTTCGGCCGCGGCTGGGTCGAGGGGTGCCAGGTGAGGACGAACGCCACCCTGTCGCCCTCGCCGACCGTGAACGACGAGCGCGTGCTGAGCTCCTGACCCCAGGTCTTGACCGGCACGGACTCCGCATGCTCGATGCGCAGCCATACGGAGTCGGGCCCGGCGACCGCCACCCGGTGCCCGTCGGCCCTGCGCACCCACGGCACGACCGCCCCGTAGTCGAAGCGCAGCCGCAGTGTCGCGAGCATCTCGACGCTGCCGCCGACGCCCTCCACGATCCGTACGACATCGGGGGCGACGTCGCGCTGCGGCATGAAGTCGATGACCTTGACCGTGCCGGTTCTGGTCTCCCAGACGGACTCGAGGACGAGCGTGCCCGGCACGTAGCCGCGGCTGGTGCAGTTGCCGGCGCCCTTCGGAGCGAGCCGCCAGTGGCCGTTGTTCTCGTCGCCGAGCAGCGCGGCGAAGCAGGCCCCCGAATCGAAGCGCGGCAGACAGAGCCAGTCGAGGGAACCGTCCCTGCCGACCAGGCCCGCCGTCTGCAGATCGCCGATAAGGGCGTAGTCCTCGATGCGTTGGGTCACGGTGTGGCGCCTTCCCGCGGTACCGCTTCCCTAAGCAGGAGCGAGGTCGGAGCGCGCAGCGCCCGCGCCCTCCGGCCGGGGCCCCTGTACGAGCGCAAGCCGACGCACTCCCTCGCCCTCACTCAGCGGTGGACCTTCCGCTTCACCTCTTCGCCGGCGTTGTTGTAGGTGATCCACTCGCCGGTCTTCCTGCCGTGGTCGTACGTCCCTTCGTCCAACAGGTTGCCGTTGTCGCGCCACCGACGCCATGGCCCGTGCTGCTGACCGTCCGCGAAGGCTCCCTGCTGCAGGAGGCCGCCGCCCTGGCGGCGCCAGATCCGCTCACCGTCGAGCTGCCCTGCCTTGTATGCGCCCTGTGCCTTCACCGTGCCGTTCTTGAAGTAGAACGTCCACGGTCCGTGCCGCTCGCCGTCCCGGTAATCGCCCTCCCCCGAAAGCGATCCGTCCTTGAAGTGCTCTTGTGCCATGGGAACAGCTTAGGAACGACCAGCCCGACAACCCGTCTGCTCATCCACGTCCTGCGAGGCCGTATCCAAACTCGCGGGGACAGCCCCGCCGGACGTCGTCCCGGTGAGGTACTACCTCCATTCCGCTTGCGGTGGCGATGCGGCAACTCGCCGCCGCAGCTGGTATACCGCGAGGCCGAGAGCGGCCGCGGTGTGGCCGCAGAGCACGGCAAACCCTGCCCACCCCGGCAACGGGAAGTAGCCCGCGGAGGGCACGTAGTGGGCGACCACCTGCGGATACTCCCGGACGGTCTGCAGGATCGCGAATCCCGCGGCCGGGGAGAGCCGCAACAGCCACTCCGCGACGCCGTCCGGCAACAGCGGCAGGCCCCCCAGCAGATACGGGAGGACCACTGCTCCCAGGGCGACGAGGAGTGCGGCCCAAGTGCGCCGCAGCAGTGCGCCGAGCGCGAGCGCGAAGACGGCCGCCGTCGCGACCAGTGCGGCGGCGCCGACGACGACCCGCAGCTCGGTGAGCGTACTCACCGGAAGGACGGTCATGCCGTTGGCACGCACGATCGCCGTACCGACCGGCAGGACGACCCCCGCGGCGAGCAAGCCGGCCACGAGCGTGACCGCACCGACCACGATGGCCTTCGCCGCCAGGACCCGGCCGCTGAACGCCGCATCAGCGACCCGGCCGGGGCGGTACTCGGCGGTCGCGAACCGGACCGCCACCACGATCAGCACGATCAGCCCGGCAACCAGGCCGACGAGGGTGTCCTCCACGTCCCGGCCGCCCTCCGTACCGATCGGCCCGATGTCTCCGGATCCGGTGACGGTGAGCGTGCCGTCGGCCTCGACGAGCCCGGCGGCCCGGTGGTACTTCTCCCAGTCGGTATGGCCCAGCTCCCCCACGGCATCGCGGCTCCACCCACCGGCCGAGGCGCCCCCCACGCTGACGTGGTCGAACACTCCGGTGGCCTGGGTGAAGCGCGATTCGCCGATGCTCGCGCCGAGGCCGGTGGGCCGCAGGGTCAGATCCCCCGGGGAGGTGGCGAAGAGCCCGACCTGCGCGGTGGCGGGAAGCCCGGCGAGGCGGGCCGTTGCCACCTTCGTCCACTGCTCGCCGTCGGTCGACTCGTAGCCCGTGACGGTGGCGCCCGAGCGCGTCAGGCGCAGCCACCGTGGCGACCGGGCGGAGACGCCGCCCGCCCGGCCGGCGGTGTCGTGGGTGTAGTTGTCCTGCATCCGCACACCGTGGCTGCCCGTCATCATCAGCGCCGCGTAGGCGGAGCCGCGTCCGATGCCGTCCTTGACAATGATCCCGGCCTTCGCCCAGGGCACGAGCCCCGGGACGATCTTGTCGTGGTTCGGCGGCGGGTAGGTGACGATGCCCGTCATCGAGGTCATACGGACGGTGATGCTGCCGTTCTCGCCCAACGTCCGGTGCGCGAAGAAGAACTGGTCGCTCACCACCCGGCCGTCCGGTCCCACGGGGTCGACGGGGCAGGCGACCTCGACCGAGCCCTGGCTGCAGGAGGCGTGGTTGCTGATCGCTGAGAGCAGCCCGAGCAGGATGGTGACCAGCGTCGCGGCCGTCAGGGCCAGTATCCGGCCGCGGCTCCCGCGGAACTTCTTCCACTCCGCCCTCAACTGCGCGGTCATGCCACCGGTCGTGGCTTCGTTGATCGTATGCATGCCCTGGTTCTACGGATCCGGACATAACGGGGCCCGAACCGCTGCTGTCATCTCCTTGTTAGGTCCGATGCCGCATCCTGGGGGATCGTCACGGCACGGGCAGAGGGATCGGAGAGCACCGGATGGGGAAGCTGCAACGCCTGGCGCTGCCGGGCAGCACGGTGGGACTGCGGTTCACCCTCCTGTACGCCGCGGTGTTCGTGGCGTCCGGGACTGCTCTGCTGGCGCTGACCAACCTGCTGGCCGCAGGCAAGGTCACCCAGGTCGCACCCGGCCAGAACCCGTCCGCCCGGCAGCCCACCCCCGCCGCCGCTCAAGAACACATCCGGGCACTGGAGGCCCAACTGGCCGACGTGGAGGCGGCCCAGTCTCGCCGGCTCCTGATGGGCTCGCTGATCGCGCTGGCGGTGATGGCGGCGGTCTCGGTGCTGCTCGGCAAGATCATCGCCCGGCGGGTGCTCCGTCCGCTGCGGACGATCACCGCGGCGACCCGGCGCATCTCCGCCGAGAACCTGCACGAACGGCTGCGCGTGCCCGGCCCCGCCGACGAGGTGAAACACCTCGCGGACACCATCGACGACCTGCTGGAGCGCCTGGAGGTCGCCTTCGCCGCACAGCGCCGGTTCGTCGCCAACGCCTCGCACGAGCTGCGTACTCCGCTCACGACGATGCGGGCGTCGCTCGACGTCGCCATGGCCAAGCCGGGTCCGGTACCGCGGCAGACGGCTGCGCTGGCCGACCGGCTCCAGCCCGAACTGGACCGGATCGACGGCCTGTTGGAGGGCTTTCTCGTCCTCGCCCGCGCGCAGCACGGCGCGATCGCCGGCCGTGCTCCGGTTTCGCTCGGCCGCCTTGCCGGCGAGGCCCTGACCGCGCGCGCCGCCGACATCGCGGCGAAGCACCTGACGCTCGACGACAGCGGAATCCAGGACACCGTCTGGACCCGCGGCAGCCCGGCGCTGCTGGCCCGCCTGGCACAGAACCTGATCGACAACGCCGTCGTCCACAACCACGACGGCGGCTGGATCCGGGCCTCGGCCACAGCCGACGACGCGGGGACGCGGCTGATCGTGGAGTCGGGTGGACACGTTCTCGACCACGAGCAGGTCGCCCGGCTCGCCCAGCCCTTCCAGCGGCTCGGCGCCGACCGGACCGGCTCCGACGACGGCTCGGGCCTCGGGCTGTCGATCGTCGCGGCCATCGCCTCCGCACACGGCGGCCGCCTCGACCTCCGGGCCCGCCCCGAAGGCGGCCTGTGCGTCATCGTCTCGCTGCCGCCGGCGGTCGCACCGGAAGGCATCGCGGCGTGAGGATCCTGGTCGTCGAAGACGCGCGCTCCCTCGCGACCGTCGTGGCCGAGGGCCTGCGGGATCAGGGCATGGCCGTCGACGTCGCGCACGACGGGCTGGCCGCCGCCGCGAAGCTCGACCTCAACGCCTACGACGTGGTCGTCCTCGACCGCGACCTGCCAGGCATCCACGGCGACACGCTCTGCACGATGATCACCGAGCGCGACGGCCGCCCCATGGTGCTCATGCTCACCGCGGCCCGCTCGCCCGGCGACCGGGTCAGCGGCCTGACCCTGGGCGCCGATGACTACCTCGCCAAACCCTTCCACTTCCCCGAACTGGTCCTGCGCGTCCGGGCCCTGGCCCGCCGCCGGCCCTCGGCACGCGCCCGCACGCTGCGTGCGGCCGGCATCGAGCTCGACCCGGCATCGCGCACGGCGAACCTCGAAGGCCGGCAACTCGACCTCTCGCTGAAGGAGTTCGCGCTCCTCGAAGCACTGCTTCGCGCCAGTCCTGCCTTCCTCAGCACCGAGGACCTGCTCGAGCAGGTCTGGGACGAGAACGCCGACCCGTTCACCAACACCGTCACCGTGACCATCGGGCGCCTGCGCCGCAAGCTGGGGCGCCCGTCGATCATCACCACCACGCCTGGGGTGGGTTACCGCATCACGGGTCCGGCCGACTAGTGCTTCGCCTGCGGCCGGTTGACGAGGGCCGTGCCCAGCCGGCGCAACCCTTCGGCGATCTCTTCCGGCGTCTGCGTCACAAAGCAGAGCCGGACGGTCGCCGGATCGGGGGTGCCCGCGTAGAAGGGTGCCCCGGGGACGTACGCCACGTCGTGGGCAACCGCTGCGGGCAGCAGCGCCGTGGTGTCGCAGCCGTCCGGCAGGCGGGCCCACAGGAACATGCCGCCTTCCGGCCTGTTCCAGGTGGAGCCCTCCGGCAGCGCGGCGGGCAGCCCTTCGAGCATGGCGTCGCGGCGCTCACGGTAGGCGGCGGCGACCCTCGTCACATGCGCGTCGAGGTCACGGTCGGCCAAGTAGCGTGCCGCGGCGAGCTGGTTGACGGTCGGCGTGTGCAGGTCCGCGGCCTGTTTGGCGACGGCGCAGGCCCTCAGCAGGGCGGCCGGTGCGCGCAGCCAGCCGAGGCGCATACCGGGGGCCATGATCTTGGAAAAGCTGCCGAGGAGGACAGCGCGGTCCGCGGCGCCGGGGTGGGCGGCGATCCAGGGCACCCGGGAACCTTCGAAGCGCAGCTCTCCGTACGGGTCGTCCTCGACGATCCACAGCCCACGCTGGGCGGCGACCTCGGCGACGGCCGCGCGGCGATCGGCGGGGAGGGTACGGCCGGTGGGGTTCTGGAAGGTCGCCACGGTGTACAGCAGCTTGGGCCGCTCCCGCGCCACCAGCTCGTCGAGGGCGGCCGGGTCGAGGCCGTCGGCGTCGCAGGGGACGGGCACGACGCGCGCACCGGCGAAGGCGAAGGCCTGAAGTGCCGCGAGGTAGCAGGGGTCCTCGACGAGCACGGTGTCGCCGGGCTCGATCAGCGCCGTGGCGAGCAGGGACAGGGCCTGCTGCGATCCCGTGGTGACGATCAGGCCGTCGGGGCCGGTGGCCAGTCCGCGCGCGGTGATGCGTCCGGCGATGGCGGTACGGAGGACGGGCTCGCCCTCCGTGGTGGAGTACTGCAAGGCCCGCTGGGCCTGGTCGCGGAGCACCGCGGCGTAGGCGTCGGCTATGCCCGCGGAGTCGAAGAGCTCGGGCGCGGGCAGCCCACCCGCGAAGTTGATCACCTCCGGGCGTGCGGTGACCGCGAGGATGTCGCGTACCGGCGAACCGCCGATCGCGGCGGCCCGCGCGGCGAGCGGGGGCGTGGGCGCGGCGGTGGCGGACACGGTGACGGTCACGAGGGGGGCTCCTTCGGCTGCGTACGGGACTGCGGAGAGGGCGTTCGGCTCCCTCCCGCACCCTAAGCAGCCACGTGCCGCCACCAACCGCCTTTCCGGCATCCGGACGGCCCGCCCGGCCCGGACCGGCCCGCACCTCCGCGGACATCCGCAACGGGTTCCGCCGGCTGCACGAGGTACAGGCGATGACCACTCACGCCTACGTCAGCTCCACCACCGCCCGCTTCGGCCAGGAACTCGGCTCGCCGTCCTCACCACCGCCGAATTCCCCAAGGCCCTGCCCGAGGCCGCGACCTGAGTGGGTTATGCGGGCGCGGGGATGCCCAGCAGGGCCGCCGCTTCCTGAAGCGGGGTGAGGACACGCGCGGGCGAGGCTTCGGGGACGGTACGGCACGTGAAGCCGAGACGGGTCATGGCTCGGGTGACTTCGCCTGCGGTGAAGTCGCGACGGTCCTGGCGGGTGATGACTTCGCCCACTTGCTTCACGGGGTACTGACGGCGGCCGATGATCACGGACTCACCGGTGACCGGCTCGGGCTTGACGCCCTTCATCGAAGCCAGCACTCCGCTCTTGGACAGGTCGAACGGGAAACGGGCGATGACGCAGCGCATGGTGCCTCGCAGGGGGGAGGGAGAAGGTCTGACCGGGGAAGGCGGAGGGCGGCAGGCGGAAGGCGGTTCAGCTCGAGAGGGTGAGAACGCCCACGGCACAGCCGTGCTCGTCGACGACGGGCACGGCCCCGAGCCGCCGGTACCGCATCGCGTGCTCCGCTTCGAGCATCGTGGTCGCGGGCGAGGTGAACAGGCCGGCGTCGCCGACGATGTCCCGCAGCCGGACCCGATCCGTGTAGGCGGAGCCGTCGCGGACGACGGTGAGCTGGGCCTCGGTGATCACACCCGTGCACCGCCCGTCCTCGTCACAGACGAGCAGGTGCCCGGAACGGGCACTGGCCATGACGGACAGGGCCACCTCTACGGTCATGTCGTCCCAGACCTGCGGTCCGGGCTTGTCCATGGCGTCGGCCACGGTCCTGGTGGCGGAATCCGCCGGGCGCGGCTGCGTCTGATGCGTCCGGTGCGTCTGATGCGTCTGATGCGTCTGAACCAGCGTCAAAAGTGCCTCCTGCAGAAGTGGGGTCGGCGTCCTGATCACAAAAGTTCTAGGCCGCCGAGGCGACGGCGGACTGCCCCTGAGCCGTGCGGCGCGCCGCCTGGCCGGGCCGGCGGTTCTTGGCGGTACGGCTGCGCCGACCGCGCGAGGCCGGGGCGCCGCGCTTGGCGCTCTGCGCCACCGGTGCCGTGATGACGACCGGGATGCCCGAAGGGGCTTGCGCGCCGGTGATGCGGCTCAGTTCGGCCTCGCCCGAGCGGACCTGGGTGTTCTGAGGGCTGATCCCGGCGTCCGACATGAGACGGACCATGTTGCGGCGCTGGTCGGGCGTGACCAGGGTGACGACGAGGCCGGACTCACCGGCGCGGGCCGTGCGGCCTCCCCGGTGGAGGTAGTCCTTGTGGTCGCTGGGCGGGTCCACGTTGACCACCAGGTCGAGGTTGTCGACGTGGATCCCGCGCGCCGCGACGTTGGTCGCCACCAGCACCGTCACATGCCCCGTCTTGAAGTGGGCCAGGGTCCGGGTGCGCTGCGGCTGCGACTTTCCGCCATGCAGTGCGGCGGCCCGTACACCGCTGTTCAGCAGGTGGCGGGTGAGCTGGTCGACGGCATGCTTCGTGTCCAGGAACATGATCACCCGGCCCTCGCGCGCCGCGATCTCGGTCGTCGCCCGGTGCTTGTCCGCGCCGTGCACATGGAGCACGTGGTGCTCCATCGTGGTGACCGCACCCGCGGACGGGTCGACGGAGTGGACCACGGGGTCGGTCAGGTACCGGCGGACCAGAAGGTCGACGTTGCGGTCCAGGGTGGCCGAGAACAGCATCCGCTGCCCGTCGGGACGCACCTGATCCAGCAGCGCCGTGACCTGCGGCATGAAGCCCATGTCGGCCATCTGGTCGGCCTCGTCCAGGACCGTGATGCCGACCTGGTCCAGACGGCAGTCACCCCGCTCGATGAGGTCCTTCAGCCGGCCCGGCGTCGCGACGACGACCTCCGCACCACCGCGCAGCGCACCGGCCTGCCTGCCGATCGACATCCCGCCCACCACTGTGGCCAGCCGCAGCTGCAGGGAGCGGGCGTACGGAGTGAGCGCATCGGTGACCTGCTGTGCCAGCTCCCGGGTGGGTACCAGCACCAGGGCCAGAGGCTGCCGGGGCTCGGCTCGCCGGCCGGCCGTGCGGGCCAGCAGCGCCAGGCCGAAGGCGAGGGTCTTGCCGGATCCGGTCCGCCCGCGGCCGAGTACGTCACGACCCGCGAGGGAGTTCGGCAGGGTCGCCGCCTGGATCGGGAACGGTACGGTCACTCCGTCGGCGACGAGCGCGGCCAGCAGCTGCGCGGGCATGTCGAGATCGGCGAACGCCTCGACTGCGGGAAGCCCGGGAGTGATCGTTTGCGGCACGGCGAACTCCCCCTGCGGTGCAGCGGGGCGGCGCCCGTAGCCACCGGAACGGCTCGGATTACCGGAGCGGTTGAAGCCCGCGGCGCCCGAGCGGCTGCCGCGCTGCCCCTGGCCGGAGCGGGAACTGCCGGTGCGGGTGCGGGTGAAACGGTCATTCGTACGTGTGCGGTTCATGCAGAACCTTCCTCGAAGCGGCACGTATCAAGGAATTCCCGCGGCAATGAGCAGCACAGAGAATCGCAAGAACGGACCAGAAAAATGCGAAAGCGGATCCGACCGGCGGATAATCTCACGGGTCGAGGCGCTGAAAATGGGTGGCGCGATCCGGGCCCGAGAGGCCCGGGCGTCCGGTGCGGGTAGCTCTGACGGCTTTTCGTCCGGAGCCCTGAGTGGAGCACCTGAGTGGGACATCCGCCACACGGTGGGATTGCGGAGCCGACGGAATCACACGGCCGGGCGAAATCGCCACGGCATGACGGTGGGGCCGCGCCCCGGAGTGCAACGAGCTGGGGCCCGCACCCCAAGGTGCGGGCCCCAGCTGCGAAGTACGCGCGCGAACTGCGCGGGTCAGTGTCAGGCGGGAACGATGTTCTCGGCCGTCGGGCCCTTCTGGCCCTGGGCGATGTCGAAGCTCACCTTCTGGCCTTCCTGCAGCTCGCGGAAGCCCTGGGCGGCAATGTTCGAGTAGTGGGCGAACACGTCAGCGCCGCCACCGTCCTGCTCGATGAAGCCGAAACCCTTTTCCGCGTTGAACCACTTCACGGTGCCAGTAGCCATGTGTCAAATCTCCTTCGGGGCAGTGCTCCGAACTCCGCACTGTGCGGGATTCGTATAGCCGCGATGATTGCCCCGACCGGAAATGATTGGGAACCACAACTGCAACTGGGTCCACCGTAGCACGGCGCGATCCGATGTGCACGGAAAATAGCCATGTTCCGCCTGCTGCCACAGAAAAATTCATCGCGCGTAGGGCTGATTTTCCGACTTCCCGACCACAGATTTCGGTAGGCCCGGACGCAGCGTCCGGGCGCTGGGGGCCGCGTCGGGGAAGCGATGCGGTCGGCGAGATCGCCAGGGCAGCCTGGGACAGCCGGACGACGGGAAACGCTCCCGGCCGGCGACTGCAGGACGAGTCCGCCACGTGGCCCTGTGCCACCACCCCGCAGGCGACGCCCCTCGGTGGACCCCCACAAAGCGCGCATGTTGGACGTTGAGCCCCGGGCGGCATGGCACGTCCCGCCCTCGGAGCATGCCGAACCATGCATGCGAGACTATGGTCACACTCGCTAAATCATTGAAATTGGTAAATCACCTAGTACATTCAAGCTCACAGACGCCTCGGCGTCGGTCGCCGGGGAGAAAGCCCGGCGACCGCCAGGCAGGCGTGCGACGGAACGGAAAGCCGCGGGCCGCGCACCGGGGAGGTGCCGGTACGGCCGGGCTCACGGACACCTGCACCGAGTCAGGGGCTGACGGTGCAGGGGGCCGCACACAACGGCGTGGTCGCGGCCACCGGATACGGCCGTCGCCGTGTCCGACGGGGCGGTATCCCCCGGCGCCATGGGGAGCGCAGGGAGCGGATACCGCCCCCAATCCGCGCCCATGCCGCCCTGACCTCGATACACGCGGCAACCTGGTCCTGGTCCCCGGCGCACAGCGCGACCTGCCGCGCGTGCCCGCATCAGTCGATCACGGCAACCCGTGCCCGCGCCTCCCGCACGGCAGCCTTGAGCCCGACGATGTCGTAGGCGCCGTGGTACCTGCGGCCGTTGACGAAAAACGTCGGCGTCCCGGACACCCCGCTGAGGTCCGCCGACTCGACGTCCTCCGCGACACGCGCGGCGGCCCGGTGATCGCGCAGGTCCCGACGGAACCGTCCGGTGTCCAGGTCGAGTTCCGCCGCGTATCGGAGGAGGTCGGAGGTCCGCAGGGCGCCCTGGTGGTCGAGCAGGAGGTCGTGCATCTCCCAGAAGCGGTTCTGCGCGGCAGCCGCCTCGGCGGCCTCCGCGGCGAACTGCGCATGGGGGTGGACATCGGTGAGCGGCAGATGACGCCATACGTAGCGGAGGTCCCCGTCGCCGGCGAGCAGCTCGCGGACGACCGGCTCGGCCTTCCCGCAATAGGGACATTCGAAGTCGCCGTACTCGACGACGGTGACCGGGGCGTCCCGGGGTCCTCGCACATGGTCGCGCTCCGGATCGACGGGCGCCGCGAGATCGATGATGGTCTCGGCACGGCCCAGGAGCGCCCTCAGACGCAGTTGCCGCGGAAGGGCCGTGATGAGCAGGGTCAGCAGCCGGCTGAGCACGAACGAGCAGACGATCGCACTGAGCACGCCGATCTTCGCCTCGGCCAGCCGCGGACCGTCGAAGGCGAGCGCCGCGATCAGCAGGGACACCGTGAAGGCCGCACCTCCGACCGTGCCCCCGACTGCAACGGCGCCCCAGCCCACGGGCGGCCGCAGCCGTCCCCCGCTGAGCAACGTCATCAACGACGACGCTGCCAGGATGCCTACGGGCTTGCCGAGCACGAAGCCGACCAGAATCCCGAGTGTGACCGGGGAGGTGGACGCCCGTGAGAGCTGGTCACCACTGAGTTCGATGCCGGCATTGGCGAACGCGAACAGTGGCGCGACCACAAAGCTGGTCCAGGGGTGGTACAGCCGCTGCAGACGTTCGTTGGCGGAGATCGCCGACGCAAGTCGGCGCCGTACGTGCCGCTCGAGATCGGGCGTGGGCTGCTCACGGAAGAAGCGGAACAGGTCGCTCACCCGCTCGAGTTCGCTGCGTGGCGCCGGGTACGCGCTGGTGATCAGCCCCAAGGCGAGCCCGGTGACGACCGGGTCGATTCCCGATTCCAGCAAGGCGATCCAGAGCGCCAGCGCGAGCAGCGCGTACACCGCTCCCTGCCGTACTCCGGCCGCGCGCACCAGCAGGACCACGGCGAACACGGCGGCTGCGCAGAGCAGGGCGGGCACCGAGAGGTGACTGCTGTACACGAAGGCGACGACGGCCAGGGCCACGAAGTCGTCGACGACGGACAGGGTCAGGGTGAACACGCGCAGGCCCGGCGGCATGCGTCTACCGATCAAGGCGAGCATGCCGAGCGCGATCGCGGTGTCGGTGGACATGGCGGCCCCCCAGCCGTGCGCCGAGGGCTCTCCCGCGTTGACGGCGAGGTAGAGGGCGACGGGCACGAGCATGCCGCTGAGCCCGGCGAGCAACGGCAGCGTTACGCGTTTGAGCTCGCGAAGCTCACCCATGTCGAACTCACGGCGCGCCTCGAGTCCGACCACGAAGAAGAACAGTGCCATCAGGCCGCTGTTGATCCACTCCCGCAGCCCGAGGGCGACGACGTACCCCCCGACCCGCACGGACAGCTCCGTGCGCCACAGCGCTTCGTACGCCGCGGGTGCCGCGTTCGCCCAGACGAGCGCGGCCAGCGCCGCGGCCATGAGCACAGCGACGCTGCCGGTCTCCGTACGCAGGAAGTCCCGCAGCGGTGACCGCGAGTCGCCGCTCCTCACGGTCCGGCCGGAGAAGCCCTGGGGCGTCGAGCCTTCGCTCACCACGCCATCGTCCTGAATCCCCTGCGATTCGGCCTCCCCACGCCTGTGTGCCGCGGGAGTCCAACGGCTGTGGCCAGGGACTCCGGCAGCAGATCCATGAGCCGCACCAGGGCGGCGAATGCGATCACCACTGCGGCGGGGGACGCTGTTCTCGGATCGCGCGTCCCGCGGCCCGTCCCTGCTCATGCGCATCCGCGCGCACCAGCGCGGTACGGGACGGTCCGGTCCGGCACGCATTCCTGAGCGTCCCTCACGGTCAGCAGCCATCGCGAAATTCCAAGGAGATCGCCATGACCGTCCAGTCCGCCGGCAGCCTCGTCCTGGAGCCTGCCTCGCAGCAGATCGCCGAGGCCACCTCGAAGCCGCCGTTCCTGTACGAACTGGGTCCGGAGAAGGCCCGTAAGGTGCTCGACGACATCCAGGCGGAGCCGATCGACAAGCTTGCCGTCGACTCGGAGTGGATCACGTTCGCGCAGAGGTCGGTGACGTCCGCGTCCGCATCGTCCGGCCGCAGGGTGCCGCATCACCCCTCCCGGTCGTGCTCTACATGCACGGGGGCGGCTGGGTTCTCGGCAACGCCGACACCCACGACCGGCTGGTGCGTGAACTGGCGGACGGGACTCAGGCGGCGGTTGTGTTCGTCGAGTACGCCCGCTCGCCCGAGGCGCACTACCCCGTGGCGATCGAGCAGGGCTACGCCACTGCCCGCTGGATCATGAGCGAAGGGGCGGCGAACGGCCTCGATCCGGACCGTATGGCGGTGGCGGGCGATTCGGTCGGCGGGAACATGGCGGCTGCTCTGGCCCTGATGGCCAAGGAGCGAGGCGACGTCCGCTTCGTCCAGCAGTCCCTGTACTACCCGGTCACCGACGCCGGCATGGACACCAAGTCCTATGCCGACTTCGCCACCGGCTACTTCCTCACCGCCAAGTCCATGGAGTGGTTCTGGGAGGCCTACTTGCCGGACCATTCACGCCGCAACGAGATCACCGCCTCTCCCCTGAAGGCCGAGCTCGACCAGCTCGCCGACCTGCCGCCGGCCTTCGTCATCGTCGACGAGGCCGACGTGCTGCGCGACGAGGGCGAGGCCTACGCGGCCAAGCTCCGCGCCGCGGGCGTCGGCGTGACCACGGTCCGCTACGACGGGATCACGCACGACTTCATGATGCTCAACCCGCTCAGCGACACGCACGCCACCCGTGCGGCCGTCGCCCAGGCCATCGCGGTGCTGAGCGAGGCCTTGGGGACGAACGCGGAAACGGCGAAGCAGGCGAAGTAGACGCGAAGCCGAAACCGGCGGCCGGGAGACGGGTTGCCCGGCCGCCGGAGCCGCGCCCAGCCGCCGCCATCCAGGTCATTCGCGCCGACTGCCGGCACCCGCGGACGGCCGATGCGACACCCCACGGACAGCCAACCTCATCGAGGCGGTCATCGTGGAAGACATGCGTGACGGGCTACGAGCCGTCCGCGTTCATTACTCGGAGCAGGCGGACTCGCCAGGAGACGTGCGAACCCGGGCCAGGAGAGTGCGCAGCGCCGCAATCTCCTCGGGAGCCAGGTCGGCGAACAGTTCCTGCTCCACATCGGACACGGCCTCCTGAGTCTTGGCCAGGATGCTGCTGCCCTCGTCCGTGATGGCGACGATGTGGCGACGCCGGTCGGACGGGTCGCGGCGACGTTCCACGAGATGAGCGGATTCCAGCTCGTTCAGAATCCCGACCATGATGCTGGGGTCCACCTCGAGCGCCGCCGCGAGGGCCTGCTGGGCCATGTGTCCGGACTTGCCCAGGAGCATCAGCGTCGTGCCCTGCCTGGGCCCCAGTCCGCAGGACACGAAGGCGTGATGGACGCGGTTGTTCGCGATGGCCCCATGCCGGGCCAGCAGGAATCCCAGCCGGTCCAAGGGGTCGCTCTCCACGACACCGGCCACGCTCTCATCAGCTACCACGGCCGCATGGTATCAGGGAGATAACCATCACCCGACGATGATCCTTGAGTAGTACGCATGGTCCACTGCGCTCAACCGCTATGCGGCTCCCGGCGCCGTGGACGACGTAGTAACGGCGCGTGGCACCACGCGAGGACGAGATCGAGATCCATCCCACCACCAGGGGAGCGCGGTTCAGGAGGTCAGTTCCGTTTGGGCAGCCGCCGTGGAGACGGGGTCGTGGCGGATGTACCACTCAGTGGACAACAGTCTCTCCTGGTCGGTCGGCGGGAGGCCGGCAATCCGGCCCGGTAGGGCTCCCCGCTCCACTTCGGTGCGGTGGGCCAGCACAGCGCCGACCTTCTTCTCGAGCCATGGGGCGACATCCACAGTCGCGGTGATCCACTCGTCCGGGACGCTGTACATCGCGCTGCCTTCCCGGACCAGGAGTCCGCCCAGTACCCGAGCAGCCGATTCCGGATGCGTGGCCAGGTAGAGGGAGCTCGGCTGCCAGGGGGCGCCGGCATCCGGGTAGAGCTGGTCCAACCCGGCGGCCTGGACTGCGAGCATGGTCACCCTGTGGGCGTGGACATGGTCCGGATGGCCGGTCAGCCCGCCGTAGGCGTCATGGGTGACGACGATGTCCGGGCGGAACTCCCGGATGTGCATGACCAGCCGCCCCACCGACTCATCGAGCGACGCATCGCAGAACCGGACACTGCCCGGGGCCGACTGTGGTGCACGAGCATCGGCGTAGCCGAGCATCCGCGGCTTGCCGGCGCCGAGGATGTGGAGCGCCTCGGCCAGCTCTGCCGCGCGCTGACTGTCCTCTGCCCATGTCGCCGTGACGACCGCGGTTCGAGCTCCTGCGGCCGCGTGGCGTGCGAGTACCCCGCCCGCCGACAGGGACTCGTCGTCCGGGTGTGCGAAAACCGCGAGGAGGCTCGGTAGGGGCATTGCCGGGTCACCTTCCAGTGCAGGGAAGCCGGATCATGGGCCGGTGCAGGCTACTCCTCGTCATCGACGCCCTCGGAGCGCCCGGGTCGCAACCGGGACTCCCTGTACCTCACCTACTCACACCCGTTGACAGGCCATGGCAGTCCCCGCACGCTCGGAGCCCTGAAATTCCCCACCCCCTGCTCGTGGTTTCCCGAGACTCGCTCACCACCACGCGCCGCCCCGGGGCTACCGCACAGCGAAGCCCACCACTGGCGCAGTGGCGGGGTCCCGGGCCACGGCTCACCTGGCGGGTGTCAGGCCTCGCTTGGCGGCGGAGGCTACGTGGTGGCGGGTCACCCGGGCGCACTCATGCCAGAACGGTATGGCCGTCAGGTACGCGCCGAGTGCGGAGAGGATGCCGAGGGAGACATCCACGCTGAGGCGCCCTTGCTTGGCCCAGTAGACGTCTTGCAGATCGAGGAGCAGGGCGAATTCGTCGGCGATGAGGGCGGTTCCTGCGCCGTAGGCGGTGGCGACGCCGGGGTGGCCGACGGCGCGTTCGTCGCCGCGTACGGCGATGAGCCCGATGCCGGCGAGGGTGCCGATACCGATGTTGTAGTGGTGCAGGTGCTTGCCGCCGGCGGAGATGTTCCCCCAGGGCAGCCATCCACCGCGAATGCCGTGGGTGATGATCCGCACGGTTCCCCACGTGACGCCGAAGGCGATCCACGTCACGATCAGTGATCTTTTCGTGGGGGTGAGGTGCTGGTCCGCCGACTCCCGCAAGCGTGCGATGAGGCGCGACCGGGGCCGCTTCACCTGCTGGAAGGTGTCACTCACCATGGGAATGACCACCCGGGTTCGGCGCCACGATGTCAGTGTTCTGCTCCACGGCCCCGCCGATCGGAGTGAGTGAATCCGTTGCGGCCGGAGAAGGGTGAACGGCCTTGGCGAGGGCGTCCATGCAGCCGCGGCAGTAGTCCTCGCGATCGCACGAACCGTCTGGGGCCGGCGCTGCCTTGTCGCTCAGTATCCGAGCGCACAAGGCGTTGCCGTCGCGGTCAAGGGCATGCCACAGGAGTCCGCTGCCGGCCTCCGTCGCTACGTGTTCGGCGCACATGTTGTACATCGGCCACCTCCACTCGAACGCCGTTACGGTCCAGCTCAAAGCGAAGCCCACGTCGTTCAAGACGGCCACTCAAACGCTCCGAACGGGTGATTTACGAGGCCGAGGAGGTCCGGGCCTCCTACTGCGAGGCGACTTCACCCCAGCGGTGGCCCAGTCGTCACCCTCACGGCGGATGGTGCGGTGTGTCCTGTGACCACGAGTCCTGGTTCCTGGTCCTCCAGCGAAGCGCAGCCGATTCCTCGAACGGGCACCGGCCCGCACGACTGCGCAGGCCGCCTCCGCGCCCGGCGTATCGACGCCTGGTCTGCCGCCTCCGGTACCGAGCCCCGGACATGGCACGGCGTTCCCAAGTCTCCACTGGGACCAGTCGTCACGTTCGGCATGACGGCGGGTGTGCCGGGCGCCGGTTCGACGACCGGACCTAGGTCCGGTCCTAGGCCTTCAGCCTGTTACGCCGCCGTGGCGCCTCGCCTACCGTCCTCGCCATGGATACGACGGGCATTCTCGACGAGGCGCTCCAGCGACTGCACAGTTCAGGCCCGGAGCGGCTTGGACGGCTCACCAATCACGCACCGATGGCCGTCGAGGCCCTCGCCGCGCGTGGTCAGGCCAACTCGGTGCACCGGTGGCTCGACCGGTATGCACGCAAGCTCGAGGAGTTCCCGTCCGGGGTGGAGCCGGTCACGGAGGCCAACTGGCGTTTCGCTCTTGGCGATTCGCGCCGCGCTGCGGACTGGATCGGCTACTTCGGCCGCGAGATCGCCGAGCGCCCCTGGCGCGACGTGCTCACCGAGTGGTGGCCCCGTCTCCTGCCCGGCATGTACGGCGGCTCGACGCACCCGGTGATCCGGGTGGGCCACGCCGTGCGCACTCTTCTGGTCAGCGAGAGCACCGAGCCGCGTCTGGACGAACTCGCCCACGGCCTCGGCTACTGGGCCGCCCGCTACCACCCCGTCACGGACCTCGCGCCGCTGCCCGGCGCCGACAGCGCAGCCGCCGCCCTCGACGCGGTGACGCCGATCCCCGAACGGGACGGCGGCTTCGCCGCCCGGCTCGGCCGCGTCACGGGCCTGCCGGTGTGGGCCGACGCGATCACGGACCCCGACGAGGCGCACCACTGCCTCACCGAACTGGTGCGGGCCGCCACCCACCGATACGCCACTCACGGCCACGGCGAGGAGACGATGCTGGTCCACGCGGCCACGGCCCCCAATGCCGTGCTGCGCACCCTGCCCGCGCTTCCGCATGCCCTGTGGGTACCGAGCCTGCGGGCCGCCTGGACGGCATCTGCGGCGGTGACCGCGATGTACGCACCCGACGCCCTGGTGACGTACACCCCACCGGGAACCTTCACCCCCGAAGAGGTCTTCGAACGGGCCCTGGCGCATGGCGACGAACACGTCATCAAGCTGACCGACACGGCCCTCGACATCGGCGACGAACGTGCACTGGCGGCGGCTCTGCGCTCCGTCGAGCTGAGCGAACCGCTGTTCTAGCCACGGGCATGCAATGTCACGCCCGCGACTTGTGGCGATGCGAGGGTGACGGCTGCCTGGTAGAAGACGGCGGTCTTCTCACTCGCACGATTCATGGCGGCATATCACCCAACCACGTTGAGGGAGGCGAGCGCGGTGGCGGCCGCGTCGAGCCCCTCGAGGGCGAGGTTCACCCAGCCGGCGTCGTAGTCCGACAGCGCGTCCCCGACCACGAGGAGCCGCTCGTCCGGCTGCCACAGCCCCAGGTGCCCGGGCATGTGCCCGGGCGTGCGGACGACCTCCCACTCGGCGTCCCCGAGCCGGAGGACCTGCCCGTCGTCGAGCGGCGTGTCGACCGTGTACGGGGCGGCCGGCTGATCCAGGTTCTCGGCCGCGCAGCTGCCGGGGTCCCGGCGGATGATGGCCTCGGCTTCCGGGGCTCCGGCCGCGACGGCAGCGCCGCTCCCCTGGAGGATGGCGTTGCCGCCGACGTGGTCGGAGTGCCAGTGGGTGTTCACGACCAGCCCGATCTCACCGGCGTGCGCGCGGGCCCAGGCGGACGTCTCCTCGGTGTGGCCGACGAACCCGCTGTCGACCGGGGCCGCCGACGGCCGTGCAACAGGAGCGAGTTGGCGTCCGGGAAGGGCCGCTGCCACCATGTCGTCCAGGACGGCAGCGACGGCGCATGGGGCTGCGGGCTCACTGCTCGGGCCGGTTCACTCGGATCAGCGTCTGCTGCCCGTTGGCGACGAGCTTCCGATCGCCGTCGTCCTGGACGCCGAACACCTCCAGCTGGCACACGGTCAACGTGCGGCTGGACTTCAGAACGGTCCCGACCGCCGCGATGTGGTCACCAGTGGCCGGCGCGAGGAGGTTGATCTTGTACTCGACGGTAAGCACATCTGCACCCTCGGGGAACAGCGTGTAGGCGGCGTAGCCGCCGGCGCTGTCCGCGATGGCGCTGGTGGCGCCGGCGTGGAAGTAGCCGTGCTGCTGGGTCACTTCGGGCCGGCTCGGGAGCACGATGTGCACGCGGCCGGGCCCGATGTGGGTTATCCGTGCACCGAGGTGGGCCATCAGCCCCTGGCGGTCGAAGCTCGCCTGGATGCGCTTCTGAACCTCGGGGCTCGCCTGCTCCTGCTGCGTGTGGTCTTCCACGTGCTCTCCTTCGACGGACATCACGGTCTGTGAACGGGGTGGGGCGGATTCGTCAGCCGGCCAGGCGTTCCACCAGCAGGAACCCGCCGATGACGATCATCATGGCACCGGAGACGCGGGGGACGGCCCGGGCCGCCGAGGGCCGGGTCTTCAGGACGGTGCGGGCGAGAACGCCGACGGCGAGGTAGACGAGGGCGCAGGCCGTCATGTGGAGCGTGCCGAGCAGCCCGGTCTGCGCGGCATCGGGCCGGCCGCCCGCGGGATCGATGAACTGCGGGAACAGCGAGATACACAGCCAGACCGTTTCATGCCCCACGAAGAAGATCGAGCCCGGACCGAAGCTGCCCCCGCGCTTGACGAAAGACATAGAGGCCCCCCGCCAACCGGCTGATCTCCCGGCGGGTCGAGGAGTCGTCCTCCGGGCCGCTGGGACGATGCCTCTATGACACGCAGGTCAGGCTCTCCTGAGGGTTCGGCATCGGCGCGACTCGTCCTGCCGACACTCGCAGCCGGGCAGTTCCTGATGGCGCTCGACAGCTCGGTCATGAACGTCTCGATCGCAACGGTCGCCGACGACGTGGGCACATCGGTGACGGGGATCCAGGGCGCGATCACGGCATACACCCTCGTGATGGCGATGTTCATGATCCCTGGCGGCAAGGTCGGCGCGATGATCGGCCGCAAGCGCGCGTTCATGATCGGCTGTGGCATCTACGGCTGCGGATCCCTGACGACTGCGCTCGCCCCGAACCTGCCTGTGCTCCTGCTCGGCTGGTCGTTCCTCGAGGGGATCGGGGCGGCGCTCATCCTGCCCGCGATCGTGTCGCTCGTCGCCGGCAACTTCGCCACGGAACGCCGTCCTGCCGCGTACGGACTCGTTGCGGCCGCAGGGGCCGTGGCGATCGCGGTCGGGCCGCTCGTCGGGGGTATCGCGACGACGTACTTCTCCTGGCGCTGGGTGTTCGCCGGTGAGGTCGTGATCGTGCTCGGCATTCTGGTGCTGGCTCGGCGCGTCGCCGGTGCGCCGAGCCACGAACGCCCGCGCATCGACCTCCTCGGCGCCGTGCTCTCCGCCCTCGGACTCGGGATCTTCGTCTACGGCGTACTGCGCTCGGACGAATGGGGCTGGTTCCATCCGAAGCCCGAAGCACCCTCCTGGCTCGGGATCTCCCTGGTCGTCTGGCTGATGCTGGCGGGGCTGCTCCTGATCTGGCTCTTCCTCCGCTGGGAGGCCCGACTCGTGGAGCAGCGCAGGGAACCGCTCGTGGACCCGGCGATGCTGCAGAACAAGCAGCTCACCGGCGGCCTGACGATGTTCTTCTTCCAGTACCTCGTGCAGATGGGCGTGTTCTTCGTCGTACCGCTGTACCTGTCGGTCGCCCTCGGTCTGTCGGCGCTCGCGACCGGTGCCCGCCTCCTGCCGCTCTCGCTGACACTGCTGGCGGCCGCGATCCTGATCCCGCGGTTCTTCCCGGACGTCTCGCCGCGGCGTGTGGTGCGGCTGGGGGTCCTGGCGTTGCTCGCGGGCGCGGTGGCCCTGATGGCCGCGCTCGATGCAGGTGCGGGCGCGGAAATCGTCACCGTCCCCCTCCTGCTGATCGGCCTCGGCATGGGCGCGCTGGCGTCCCAGCTCGGGTCGGTCACCGTGTCGGCGGTGGCGGAAGAACAGAGCGCGGAAGTCGGCGGCGTCCAGAACGCCGTCACCAACCTCGGCGCCTCGATCGGAACGGCACTCGCCGGTTCGATCCTGATCGCCGCACTCACGTCGTCGTTCCTGACCAGCGTCGAGGAGAACCCGGCGATCCCGGCCACCGTCAAGAGCCAGGCGACCGTCCAACTCCAGAGCGGCGTGCCCTTCCTGTCGGACGCGCAGCTCACGTCGGCTCTCGACGAAGCGGGCACGAGCACGGAGGTGACTCGGGCCGCGCTCGACGCGAACGCCGAAGCACGGCTCGACGGCCTGCGCGCCTCACTCGCGATCCTCGCTCTCACCGCGCTTCTCGCGATGTTCTTCACCCATCGGATCCCGACGGTCCAGCCCAGCTCGACGAAGTCCTAGCGGCGGACGGCTTTGCTGTCGGGCGGCGGATCCGATACGGATCACACCCGCATCGCCGCACCGGGGAGCAGCCAGGAGTGCCGGCGATGCCCTTACGACCGTGGAGTGGGTGCGGGGCACCTCGGCGACAGGACAAGGGACGTGGTGGATCACTCGCCTGCGTCACCGGGCCCAGGCGGTGTCCGACGGTGGCGAGGCGGCCGACGGCAACAAGCCCTGCCCGGGCCGGGGCCACCGGCGGGCGATGGGCGGGCGGCCCCCTGCTGCACGCGATCGAGGCACGCAGAGCGCTGTTGATCCAGGCGCGGCCCGTCAGCGCCGCGCCGTCCCTCGGTCCTGGGCGTGCTGTGGAGAAGGTCAGTGCAGGAGATGGAGCGTCAGAACGCCGCCTGACTGAGCAATGCGGCCGATGTGAGCGTAGCCGCGGACAGTGGCGTACGCACCGGTGCCTCCGGTGATGGCGACGTCGAAGTCGCTGGGCGGGGTGCCAACAGCAGTGGTCTTCAGGTGCTGCCAGGTCAGCTGCCCTCGGGGAAGGCTGAACGTGCCCGTGCAATGGGTGGTTTGTGCCGCCACGCGGGTGCACACCGCACCCTCGGTTCCATAGCTGGCTCCCCTGCGAGCGAGGTTCGCCGTGACGATGATCTGATCGCCGATCCCGACTCCGGGCGTCCCATTGTCGACCAATGTGGTTCCCGTGCCCGTCGACGTCAGTCGAACGACTTCGGTGCGCTCTCTGATCTCGTCCCAGTCCAGGGAGTACGAGTCATGGGAGGCAGAGGCAGAGCCCGCGAGAGCTGCCAGCGAGGCCACCGTAGCTGCCACCACACCCCACTTTGAAACGGAAAGCATGTTTCCTCACCTAATAACGATGGTTTCTCAGGGTGCGCGCCAGAATTATCAACATGTGACGCTATGTCAAACATCCCACGCATCAAAACCTTCCGCATTCATCCATCCGGCAGCCTCTCGCCCCCGGGATCGCGGTTCGCCGCCGCGCGTGCAGTCGGTCTCGAAGGGCGCCTGGGCCTCTGCGACCGCCGCTTCCAGCCGGTCGGCCGCCCTGGCCGGTAGACACACCGTGACCGTCATCCCCACCTTGGGGCCATCGCATCACTCGCGCCATCACCAACGAGGGCGTTTCCCGCTCCAGCACTTCGCCCCGGAAGTACGCCGGGCTGGGCGCGGCATCCTCGGCTCAGCGGCTCTCGCGCAACTCGCCTAGCACCTGAGCGGCCGCCTCGGTCGCCTGCTTCGTGACCTGGGCGGCTGCACGGGCAGCTCGCCCCGTCACCCGCCAGGCGAGCATGCGCAGGGCCGTGGCCGGGGCCGGGGGAAAGACGCCGAGCTGGCCGAGCATGGTGATGTCGTCACGGACCGCCTCGTGTCCCACCACCTTGCCGTCACGCAGATCGAGGACGTGGATCTGTTCGAAGTCGATCTCACGCCCGGTGGGGGGTATGGCCTGGTCAAGTGCGCCATTGCGGAACCGGACGAAGGGGCCGGTATGGCGGCCTTGCATGCGCAGCCGCACCCAGACCTGGTCGTCGTTGCGGGCGATACCGAGGATGGGAAAGCGCAGGTCGACGAAGGCAGACCGCATCCATGCACCCGAGGCGAGGACCCCTGCCGGGCCCGGGGTGGCACAGGCCGTGGGCGATACGGCCGCTTCGCGGTTATGGAAGTCCTCGGCCACCACCGCGCTGGCCAGTTCCGGATCCCCGGTCTCGAGGATCCGGAAGAGCCCGTGGGCCAGGTCCGTGGTGTCCATTCCCATGGCGTCCGCGCCTTTCGCCTGCTGTGTCATCTGTGCTGTGACGTCGGTCGGTCCACTGGCCGAGGGCATCCTGCGTCCCGGGCCGGGCATGTCCGCCGCCCAAAAATTGAGGTTATAGGCAACCTAACGAATAGAGCAATGGTGTGATCGTGTTGCTTAGAATGGGGCCATGCCGTCCAAGCGCCCCTACGTCTCTCCGCTGCGCGAACAGGCCGCCGCGCAGACGCGCGCGCTGATCCTCGAGCGGGCCACCGAACTGTTCGCCGAGCGCGGCTACGGGCGGGTGACCGTCGCGGACATCGCCTCGGCCGCCGGTGTCGCCTCGAAGACTGTCTTCGCCAGCGTCGGGAGCAAGGGCGACATCCTGGACCGGATCGTCGACCAGGGCGTCGTCGACTCCGGCTCCGAGAAGGCCATGCGGCACATACTCTCCCTGCACACACCCCAGGCGGTCCTCGAAGCGCTGGCTCACGGCACGCGAATCGGCAACGAGGGGCAGTTCACGGTGCACGAGGCGATCCGCAAGGCACTGCCCGTCCACGAGAACGGCGAGGCGCTGTGGGAGCGCGCCACCACGGCCTACCGGGACGCACTCCACGCCGCGGCCCGCCATCTGCACACCCTGACTCCACGCCCTCCGTACACCGTCGAGGAGACGGCCGACCTGCTGTGGTTCTGGTTCGGCCCAACCGGCTGGCGCACCCTCGTGGTGGAGAACGGCTGGCCGTGGGACCGCGCCGAGGATCTCCTCCAACGGACGGCAGTCGCCACACTCTGCTGACGTCGGCCGCCACATCGCAGCCGTCGAAGGGGCCCAGCAGGGCACTGGGGCGAGATCCTCGCCCTCGGCCAGGCCGACGTCAGGGTCACCGCCGAGCAGCGTGCCCCGTGCCCCGGCCGGGAAGCCTCATCATCTGCGGGTCGCACGGGCGACATGCCTTCCAGGCTTCGCATCCTGCGTACGGGATGCCTGGCGGAGCAGACCACGGATGCCGACCGCCGGCGTCCACACCAGAATGGGAAACGCCGCGACCCGCTCCATGCCGCCCATGCCGAGCCCGAAGTAGCGCTGGGAAGCCGTGAGCGCCGTGACTCCCAGCAGGCTGGTCACCCAGCGCAGCGGGCCCGGAAACTCGTCCGCCAGGCCGACCCCCGCCGGCAGAAGGCCGATGTTGCCGGTTCCCATGATGAGCAGGGCGCCCAGGACGTGCTGATTCTCGTGGACGTCCGCGGGCGCCGGCCCGGCCGGCACGAATCCCACACCGGCACCCGCGAGCAGACACCGGGTCACGGTCGCGGCCGCGCCTCTGCGCCACGCGGCACCGGTCAGGGCGGTGCCGACGACGAGCAGCGCTCCCAGGTCGACGAACGAGGCGTTCATGAGGTGGTGTTCGGGCGAGCAGATGTACCGCGGCTCGGGTTCCAACTGCATGGCGCAGGCCTCAGGCACTCCGGCCATCCCCCGGAACGGGATGGGGCGGACCTTGCCTACGGCCGCGCCTCAGGACCCACGGAATTGCCGGCAGAGCCAGATCCAGGGAGCACCATCAGTGGAGCTCCGGCCGGGCTCTGTCGGCCGCGCTGAGGCCGTGAATTACCGCCCAGGAGGCGGGCCATGACGACCGCAGGGGGGCCGGGACGCGGTGCCGGTCAGTTCGCCACCGACGCCGCTACCGTCTGCGCACCGGCGCGCCTCCCGCCGACGTCACCGTGCGGGGAGCAGGCAAGGTCTTCGGCCCCACCCAGAACAGCGGGCGACGCGCCGGCAGCGAGGCGCAGCTCGATCGTGGCGCGGACAGCAGGCCACTCGTCGTCCAGGATCGAGTAGAACGCGGTACTGCGGACGGCGCCGTCCAGCCCGCGTGAGTGGGCCCGGCGGATGCCCTCGCAGGTGGCGCCGAGCCGCTCGATGGCAGCGCGCGAGCGCAGATTGCGGGCGTCGGCGCGGAAGGAGATCCGGCGCACGCCCCAGGTCTCGAAAGCGTGGCGCAGCATCAGCAGTTTCGCCTCGGTGTTCACCCCGGTGCCCTGGGCGCTGCGGGCGAGCCAGGTGTTGCCGATCTCGGCGGCGTCGGGCACGACGGTGGCCGGATCGCCGTACGGGACGCCCGGGACGGCGGGCCACACCAGTGGGCCCTGCCAGTAGTCCAGCTCCAGGAACCGTGTGGAGCCGACCACCCGGCCGTCCGCGGCGCCGACCACCGCGAAGGGCAGTGATCGACCCGCCGCCTGCTCGGCGAGGGCGGAATCGACATAGCTCAGGGCCGCTTCCAGGCCGTGGGGGACGAGCGTGAACGCGGCGGTCGCGCGGTCCTCGGCCCCGGCCTCGGCCAAAGCCTCGGCGTGGTGAACGGTGAGCGGCTCCAGCCGCGTCTTGCGGCCGGCGAGAACGACGGGTGTGGGCACGGGGCTTTCGGTCCTTCGTGAATCGGGTGCTGCCCGCCACCGCGTCCCGGCGCGTTGGCGGTGATACAGCATGCGGCCGAGACATGGCTCGACGAGGAACAGAAAGGCAAACGAAAGCAGACAGATCAGGGAACCGAACTGATACGCCAGGCCACGTCGACGGGCACGAGGCGGCCGCGACGTCTGCCGCCCGGCCCCGGCACCGCCTCGGGTGTCACCTGGCATGCGGTGAGGCGTGTCCAGCAGCGGACGTGATCCTCGGAGCGGAGCTGCTCGATGCCGAACTCGCCCCATGCAGCGACTGGAGCAACCGCGCTCAGCCGCCCGAGGAACTCAATCGGTACACGCTCGTCTGGTGGGCACTCAGCTCGATGCGGCGACGGGCGGAGTTGCACCGCTGAGCGGTACTTGGCACACCGGTTATGGGTTCGGTAAAGAACATCAGTACGGCCTGTTCCGCGCTGCCCTGCCCGCGAAAGGATCCCCCGGTACAACTCCACAACATCAGGGGGAGGTTCTACGTGAGACGCACAGCAGTGCTCGGCTCGGCCGGCACTCTGGTCGCGGGCACCCTCATAGCGGGTGCCATGGCGGCTCCGGCGGCCAATGCCGAAAGCCGCAGCCACGGGTGGTCCGAAGCACACGGTGTCCAGGTCGCGGCGGAACGGGCGGCCGAAAAGGGCATCGACTGGACGGACTGCCCGGAGGACTGGGGGCTCGCCAAGCCCATCCAGTGCGGCTTCGTGAGCGTTCCGCTGGACTACGCGCGGCCGAACGGCAAGCAGATCAAGATCGCTGTGGACCGTATCGGCAACACCGGGACCAAGGAGGAGCGTCAGGGCGCCCTGATCTACAACCCGGGCGGCCCCGGCGCTTCCGGACTGCGCTTCCCGGCCCGGGTCACCAACAAGAACCCGCTGTGGGCCAAGACCGCGAAGGCGTACGACTTCGTGGGCTTCGACCCACGCGGCGTCGGCCACTCGACCCCCATCTCCTGCATAGACCCGCAGGAGTTCGTCAAGGCGCCGAAGCTCGACCCGGTGCCCGGCAGCGAGGCCGACAAGCTGGCGCAGCGCAAGCTCGCCGCCGAGTACGCGGACGGGTGCGCCGAGCGCAGCGGCTGGATGCTGCCGCACATGACCACGCCGAACTCCGCGCGCGACCTGGACGTCATCCGGGCCGCCCTCGGCGAGAAGAAGCTCAACTTCCTGGGCGTCTCCTACGGCACCTACCTCGGTGCGGTCTATGCGACCCTCTTCCCCGGCCATGTCCGGCGCATGATCGTCGACAGCGTGGTCAACCCCTCGCGCGAGAAGATCTGGTACCAGGCGAACCTCGACCAGGACGTCGCGTTCCAGATGCGCTGGGACGACTGGAAGGCGTGGGTCGCCAAGAACGACGCCACCTTCCACATCGGCGACACCCCGGAGAGGGTCGAGCAGCAATGGGACAAGCTGCGGGCCACCGCGAAGACGAACCCGCTCGGCGGGGTCGTCGGCCCGGCCGAGCTCATCGGCTTCTTCCAGAGCGCCCCGTACTACGACTCCGCCTGGGTGCCCGTCGCCCAGACCTGGAGCAAGTACCTCGCCGGTGACACGCAGGCACTCGTCGACGCCGCCGCGCCCGACCTGTCCGACACCGCGGGCAACATCTCCGCGGAGAACGGCAACGCCGTCTACACGGCCGTCGAGTGCGCCGACGCCAAGTGGCCCACCAGCTGGAAGAAGTGGGACCGGGACAACACCCGGCTGCACAAGGACCACCCGTTCATGACCTGGGCCAACGCCTGGATGAACCTGCCGTGTGCGACCTGGTCCTCGAAGCAGCACACCCCGGTGGAGGTGCGGACCGGCAAGGGTCTGCCGCCTGTGCTCATCGTGCAGTCCACCCGTGACGCCGCCACTCCCTTCGAGGGCGCCGTCGAGCTGCACCAGCGGCTCAAGGGCTCGCGGCTGATCACCGAGAAGGACGCCGGCTCGCACGGTGTGACCGGACTGGTCAACCCGTGCATCAACGAGCGGGTGGATTCCTACCTGCTCAGCGGCACGCTGGACAGCCGCGATGTGACGTGCGCCCCGCACGCCACGCCCAAGCCGTAAGGAACACAGGGCTGAGTGAGGGGCGGTCGGCTGCGGCCGCCCCTTCTTCATGCCCGCAGCCCGCACATGCGCACCGATGTACCGGCGTTTCGTACCGGCCTTCGTGCCGCCACATGCCACATGTCGCATAGCGCATGCCGCATGCCGCGGATAGGGCGGATGCGGTGCATTACGGCCCCGTACGCCACCGTCACCCCGGCGGCGGCCCCGTCGTCCCGCGCACCACCAGCCGCGGTTCCAGCACCAGTTCGCGCGGCGACGCCGACGCGTCCTCCAGTCGCTCCACCGCGAAGCGCACCGCCTGCGCGGCCTGGGCGGCGGCGTCCTGGCGGACCGTGGTCAGGTCGATGTGCGACAGATGGGAGAGGTGGCTGTCGTCGAAGCCCGCGACCGAGATGTCCCCCGGCACCTCCAGCCCCGCGCCGGCGAGGCTGTGCAGCAGGCCGACGGCGCAGCGGTCGTTGGCCGCGAGGACCGCGGTGGGTCGGACCTCCTCCTTGGCCAGCAGCCGCCCGGCGGCGATGCCCGCCTCCTCGGTGTGCGCGCCGGGGATGACCCGGATCTCGTCGGCCAGGCCGTGCCGGCGCATCGCGGCGCGGTACGCGCGGCGGCGCTCCGCGGAGCCGGCGCCCCGGCCGCCGTCGATGTGGGCGATACGGCGATGGCCGAGGGCGACGAAGTGGTCGATGACCTGGCGTACGCCCTTGCCCTCCGCCGTACGGACACTGTCCGCGCCGCTGCCCGGCGCGTCGGCGCCCACCACGACCAGGGCGGAGCTGCGCCGCGCCAGTTCGCCGAGGAAGGCGGCGTCCGACTCGGGCCCGAGCAGGATCAGCGCCTCGCAGCGGTGGCTGAGCAGCGCCTCGGCCGCCGTGCGCTCGTCGCGCCCGGGGGCGCGGGCCGACAGCAGCACGTCGTAGTCCAGGCGCTCCGCCTCCGGGTAGATCGCCTCGACCAGGTCGGCGTGGAAGGGGTGGTGCAGGGTCAGCAGCACGCCTATGGTGCGGCTGCGGCCGCGGGCCAGCAGCCGGGCGGCGCTGTCCGGCTGGTAGCCCAGCTCGTCGGCCGCCCGCAGGACGCGCTGCCGGGTCTGCTCGCTGGCGCCCGGCCGGTTGCGGAAGACCAGGGAGACCAGGGCGCGCGAGACGCCCGCCCGGGCAGCCACGTCCGCCATGGTGGGGCGCTTCTGGTCGCTTCCTGCCAACGCTCCGCTCCTGTCCTGTCTCGCTCCGCCCGTCGTCCTGCCGCACGGTCCCCGCGTCTGCTCCCGCGCGGGGGCGCGCTCCCCCCGTCCGGCCGCCGCCCGAACTCTTGACATCCCGGCGCGACGGGATCATGGTACTCGCATCTAGCGCGCTCTAGTAGCGCGCGACAGGAGGGATTCATGGCACTGGATGTGCTGACAATGGGGCGGTGCGGGCTTCTTCCGCCGACGGGTCCGGCACGTCGGCCGTCCGCAGCCCGAGCCCGACGCGCTGGGGCGGGCGGTGACGCTGCTCCGCCGGGCGCGGCGGCCGCTGATCGTCGCCGGAGGTGGTGCGGTGTACGCCGAGGCCTGGCCGCAGCTGCGGGAGTTCGCGTCGGCGACGGGTATTCCGGTGGCCGACACGCACGCCGGCAAGGGCGCGATTCCCTGGGACCATGAGTGCGCGGTGGGCGGGCTCGGCGTCACCGGCTCCAGCGCCGCCAACGCGCTGGCGGCCGAGGCGGATGTGGTGCTCGGCATCGGCACCCGCTACAGCGACTTCACCACCGCGAGCCGTACGGTCTTCGCCGATCCGCAGGTGCGGTTCATCAACCTCAACGTGGCGCGGCTGGACGCCGTGAAGCACTCGGCCGAGCCGCTGGTCGCCGACGCCCGGGCGAGGGCCTCCGACCGGACGACCGTCGTGCATGTCACCACCGACCACCTCAGCCCCGGCCCGCCGAGCTCCGCCTGGTGGGACGTGCCGGTGGCCGAGGTCGCGGAGCTCGACTCCACCCGGCAGGCGTACGCGTCCTACGAGGCCGCCGAGCGGCCGCCGCGGCCGTATCTGTGAACTCACCACGAGCGAACCGACCACCGGCGGACCCGCCGCGTTCACCCTTCCCCTTTCCCACCGCGCGCTGAGAGCCCCGAGAGCCGTGACATCCCCTGAGTCCGAGAGGCCGCACACCATGACAACGACACCCACCGCCCGTCTCTCCGCCGGCAACCTCTGCCTCGGGTCCGCCCCCGACTCCTGGGGAGTGTGGTTCGCCGAGGACGAGCGGCAGGTGCCGTACAGCCGCTTCCTCGACGAGTTGGCCGAGGCCGGCTACCGCTGGCTGGAACTCGGCCCGTTCGGCTACCTCCCGGTCGAGCCGGAGCGCCTGGCCGACGAGCTCGCCGCACGCGGCCTGCAGGTCTCCGGTGGCACCGTCTTCGGCGCCCTCCACCGGCCCGAGCAGTGGGACGACATGCTCGCCCACGTCCGCCGGGTGGCCGCGCTGACCGCCGCCGCCGGGGCGCACCACCTGGTCTTCATCCCGCCGCTGTACCGGGACGAGAAGACCGGCGCCTTCACCGAGCCGCCGGAGCTGGACGCCGCGCAGTGGGCCGCGGTGGGGAAGGCCGCGAACCGGCTCGGCCGGATCCTGCTCGACGAGTACGACGTACGTCTGGTCGTCCACCCGCACGCGGACAGCCATGTCCAGACCCAGCCGGAGATCGAGCGCTTCCTGAACGCCACCGACTCCCGCTACGCCAACCTGTGCCTCGACACCGGCCATGTCGCCTACGGCGGCGGCGACAACGTCGACCTGATCCACCGCTTCGGCGAGCGCATCGGCTACGTCCACATCAAGCAGATGGACCCGGCGATTCTGGCCCAGGTCGCCGCCGAGGGCCTGTCCTTCGGCGAGGCGGTCGAGCGCGGCGTCTGCGTCGAGCCACCGGCGGGGGTGCCGGACCCCGCGGACATCGTGGAGGCGCTGTCCGGGCTGGAGGCGGAGCTGTTCGTGATCGTGGAGCAGGATCTCTATCCCTGTGCGCCCGAGGTGCCGCTGCCCATCGCGGTGCGGACGCGCGAGTACCTGAACGGCGTCGGTCTGAGCGGCATTCGCCGCCCCGGGCACTGACCTCACCCACCAGCCGTACAAGGAGGACGCGCCCCACATGACGGTACGTATCGGAGTCATCGGCACCGGCGCCATCGGCCGGGAGCACATCGAGCGCATCACCGGGACCATCAGCGGCGCCGAGATCAGCGTCGTCACCGACATCGACGCCGCCCTCGCGGAGAAGGCAGCTGCCGAGGCCGGCGGCGCCCGCGTGGCCGCCGACGGGGCCGAGCTGATCGGCGCCGACGACGTGGACGCGGTCCTGGTCACCTCCTGGGGCCCCACCCACGCCGAGCACGTGCTGGGCGCCATCGCCGTCGGCAAGCCGGTGTTCTGCGAGAAGCCCCTGGCCACCACCACGGAGGACTGCCTGCGCATCATGGCCGCCGAACAGGCCCACGGCCGGCGGCTGGTGCAGGTCGGCTTCATGCGCCGCTACGACGCGGGCTACCGCGAGCTCAAGCGCATCATCGACGACGGCGGCATCGGCCACCCGCTGTTGATGCACTGCGCCCACCGCAACCGGGCAGTCCCGGAGGCGTACACCACGGACATGGCCGTCCTGGACTCCGGCGTTCACGAGATCGACGCGGCCCGCTGGCTGCTGTCCGACGAGATCGTCTCCACGCAGGTGGTGCTGCCCCGGTCCACCAGCCGACGCCATCCGCACCTGAACGACCCGCAGTTCTTCCTCTTCGAGACGGCCGGCGGGGTGCGGATCGACCTGGAGGTGTTCGTCAACTGCCAGTACGGCTACGACATCCAGTGCGAGACTGTGGGCGAGACGGGCCTGATCCGCCTCCCCGACCCGGCGCGCGTCCAGCTGCGCGGCAGCGCCCGCATCGGCACCGCGATCGACCAGGAGTGGGGCGACCGGTTCTCTGCCGCGTTCGACACGGAGATCCAGGCCTGGGTGGGCTCCGTCACCGCCGGCACGGCCACGGGCCCATCTGCCTGGGACGGCTACGCGGCCACGGCGGTGGCGACGGCGACGGTCGAGGCACAGCGCACGGGGGCGTTGGTGCCGGTGGAGATGGTGGAGAAGCCGGCGTTCTACGCGTGAGGGGAACGTGGTCGCGGCCCGCGATCAGCCCGGGACGCTTGGCTGCCCGTTCTCGATGTGCCCCATCAGCCGCCGGTGAAAGGCGGTATCGCCTTCGACCGTCACCACCAGGTCGTACCACCCGGCCGCGGCGGCCGCCGGATGGACGGCCTCCAGGCTCGCCCCCGGCGCCACCCGGAACCGCTGCACCGGGTCGTCCGCGTAGCCCTGCGGGCGGATGGTGAAGGTGAGCGCCTCCGGGGAGGAGTTGGTGAGCGTCAGCCCCACCTCGCGGGTGCCGGGGTCGACCGACGAGGAGACCTGTGCGCCGCCCTCCGCCGTACCGGCGAACTCGCGGCGGAAGCCGTTCGGACCGGTGACGGTGAAGCGGTAGCGGTCACCGACGGCGAACGTCCACCGGCCGGCCGCCTCGATGTCCTGATGCTGCGGAACGGCGAACTCACCGGCGTACGGATAGAGCGCGAAATGCACACTGCGCGATCCGGAGTTGCCCAGCACCACCTCCGCCCGCCCGTCCGCAACGACCGCGCACGCCTCCGGCCGGTACGGCAGTGGGCGCGCCTGACGCGTGCCGGGCGGTGCGTCCGGCGCCGCGGAGCCGACGGAGCCGACGGAACCGAAGTCGAACGCCGACGTGAGGTCCCCGGTCACCCGGCGGCGCCAGGCGGTGACGTTGGGGTCCTCGACGCCCGTCCACCGTTCCAGGAAGCGGTTGACCGACGTATGGTCGAAGAGCTCCGAGCACACATGGCCGCCCGCCGACCACGGCGAGACCACCAGCATCGGCACCCGCATCCCCAGACCGGTGGGCTGCCCCTGCCACCACTCGTCCTGCCCGTCGGGAGCCGGCACCGGCGGCGGGACGTGGTCGAAGAGGCCGTCGTTCTCGTCGTAGGTGAGGAGGAGGACCGTGTGCCGCCAGACCTCCGGGTGGGAGGCGAGGGCGTCCAGCAGCTCGTACACCGCCTGCGCCCCGGCCTGCGGGGAGGAGACGTTGGGGTGCTCGGACTTGTCCGCCGGGAACACGACGTACGACACCTCGGGAAGCCGGCCGTCGGCCACATCCGCCGCGAAGACCTCGGTCAGTGTCCCGGTCGGCAGCCGCCGCAGCCCCCGCTCGAAGAGGCTGTGCTCGCCCGGGTCCAGTGCGGCGACGCCCTCCTCCAGCAGGCCGAGCAGCCGCTGTCGCTCGGCCGGGCCCGCGGCCTGCCGTAGGGCGGCGTAGAAGGACTCCATGTACGTATGACCGCCGGTCTTGATCAGCGCCTTGCGGGCGACGGCCTTGAACGGGGCGAAGAACTCCACCTGGTTGTCGGTGTAGTTCTCCCACTCGGAGTACGTCCGCCAGCTGCGGCCCGCCCGCTGAAGCAGCTCCGCGTACGACGGCCACGCGTACCCGGGGTGGACGTCCTCGTCGTACGCGTCGTTGTCGACGGCGCGCCGGCCGTCCGGCTCGTGGGCGGAGACGCTGCTCCAGAGGTAGTTGCGGTTGGGGCTGGTGGAGCTGTGGATGGAGGCGTGGTACGCGTCGCAGACGGTGAAGGCGTCGGCGAGCGCGAAGTGCAGCGGGATGTCGGCGCGGTCGAGATACGCCATCGTGGCCGGGGTCTTCGCCGGGACCCAGCGGTCCATCCAGCCGCCGTGCCAGGCCTCCTGGGCGGTCTGCCAGCCGTGGTCCAGGTCGTGGAAGGTGTCCAGGTCCGCGGAGCCCGCGGCGGCCCGCGCGAGGAACGGACGTATGATCCGCTCCCCAGCGGGCTGCGCGAACACCGGGGCGCCGGACGGCAGCTCGATCGCGTTGCGGTCCGCGAAGCCGCGCACGCCCGGCAGGGTGCCGAAGTAGTGGTCGAAGGAACGGTTCTCCTGCATCAGGATCACCACGTGCTTCACCGCGTCCAGCCCGCCCGGCGCAGGCTCCTGCCTCAGCACCCTGCGCAGGGACGGCGGCAGCGGATCTCGGGCGTTCAAGGGGAGGTCCTCCTTCGGCTCTTCGGGCTGCAGGTGTTACGGTCGCCTGCCACGACGCCCGGTCCGCCCTTCAGGCTCACGCACCGCCCACAGCGTTGTCCGGATGTGGACCGCCCGCGGCGTTGTTGTGGTTCCGGGCGCCGTACGCGGGGCGGGCGCCGCGTGCCTCAGAAGCGCCCGGCGCCCCGGTACAGGTCCAGCTCACCGTCCAGTTCGACGGCGAGCACGGTCGCGTGCTCATCGAGGTCCGCGGCCGCAGGGGCCTCGATCCACAGCACGCCGGGGACCTCGTGGAGGCCGCCGATCACCCGGTGGCCGAGCTCGGTGCCGGTGCCGAGCACGCTGACCCGGCGGACCGGGGTGCGCAGACCCCGTACGCCGATCGGGCCGCGGGGGATGTCGAACACCGTCAGATAGAGGGTGCGGCGGTCGGCGGAAAGGGTGCTGGGACCGTAGTGGTGGCCTGCGGGCAGGCCCCGGGACGTGCCGTGGACGGCATCGGCGTGCCGGGAGATCCAGGCGCCCATGCCCTCCAGTCGCTCGACCTGTTCCGCCGGGATGGTGCCGTCCTCCTTCGGCCCCACGGACAGCAGGAGGTTCCCGCCGCCGCCGATGGTCTCCGCGAAGTGGCGGATCAACTGTCCCGTCGACTTGTAGTTGTGGTCGTGGTGCTGGTAGCCCCATGAGTCGTTGAAGGTCAGGCACAGCTCCCACGGCCCGGCCGGCGGCTCGATCGGCACACCCTGCTCGGGGGTGGCGTAGTCGCCCTCGCTCAGCATCCGCGCGTTGAGTACGCACCGCGGGACCTCGGACCGGATCAGCTCGGCGAGCTCAGGGATCCGCCACTGCTGCTCGGTGCGCTCCCACTCGCCGTCGAACCACAGCAGGTCGGGCCGGAAGCGGGTGACCAGCTCGCGCACCTGCCCGTCCCGGTAGGCGAGATAGCGCGCCCAGGCCGCCAGGTCCTCCTCTTCCTTCGGCACCTCGGCGTAGGGGTTGTTCTCCCGCTCGGGCGGCCGGCCCTCGTAGCGGGTGGAGGCATAGTCGGGATGGTTCCAGTCGTTGTGCGCGTAGTAGAGGCCGACCTTGAGCCCGCGCTCCCGGATCGCGTCCACGTACGGGCCGACCAGGTCGCGGCCGGCCGGGGTGTGCCGGACGACGTTCAGGTCGCCCTCGGCGGTGTCCCAGAGGGAGACGCCGTCGTGGTGGCGCGAGGTGAGCACCGCGTAGCGGGCGCCGGCCCGGGCGAAGAGGTCCGCCCACGCCCGCGGGTCGTAGTGCTTCGCGGTGAAGCCGTCGAGCTGTGCCATGTACTGCTCGTGGGGCACGTCGCCCTCGAAGAACGACCAGGACTCCTGGACGCCGTCGACGGCGTAGATGCCCCAGTGGATGAAGATGCCGAACTTGGCGTCGGGGAACCAGGGCTGCATGGCCATGGCGTGGCGCTCCGGTGTCTAGTGGGCGGAAAGCGTCAGGGACCAGCGGTACGTGCCCGCGCCGACGCGGTACCGCGGCAGGGTGTCGGGCCCGCAGGAGGCGGTGCCGACGCCGCGGTGCGCGGCGTCGATGTGCACCACGCAGGTGTCGCGCGGGACCAGCTCGTCGTGGTGCGTGGCGGCGGCCAGGTCCGCGGCGCGGTACCGGCTGACGGAGACCTGGCGCGGGGTGTCGAGGCTGACGCGCAGCCGGCCGTCGAGGCCGAAGCGGCGCACCCCGTGCCGTCCGCCGCTCTCCTGCGGGCGCAGATACGGGGTGAACAGCTCGTCCACGGCCGCCTGGTGGTGCCCCACCGGCCCGCCCGCGCACCGGTCGGGGTAGGTCTCCCAGGGCCCCTGCCCGAACCAGTCGAGCCGGTCATGGCGGGCGGCCGTCTCGAAGACCGTGCCGACGCGCGGCACATCGTCCAGCCCCGCCGGCAGCTCGGCGGTCTCCTCGACGAGGATCCCGTCCCGCACCGGACGCAGCACCTGCAGGTGCCGCACCGGCCCCACGGGCGTGTCGTACTCCGCGCGTACGGTCACCCGGCCGGCGCCGTCCCGCTCGACCGACACCGGCCTGCGCACCAGTGTGTCGAGCCCCCAGGCCCGCCACCGTTCGCCGAGGCCGCCCAGCTCGTCGTTGTCGGTCGGCGCCCGCCACAGGGAGAGCACCGGCGGCGCGGACAGTGCCGGGTGGATGAGCAGCCCGCTGTCGTCGACCTCGATGGCGTGGGCCGGCAGCCCGCTGTCGTCGGCCTCCACGCCCCGGACCAGCAGCCCGCTGTCGTCGACCTCCACGCCCCGGACCAGCAGCCCGCCCACCGACCGCCCCTCGCCGCCGCCGGACCCGGCGAGCGGGCCCGCCCCACCGGCCCCGCGCAGCTGGACCCCCGGGGTGCAGATCTCGAAACCGGCCGGCGCCCACGCCTCTTCCGCCGCCGTGGTGACCCGCAGTGTCAGCCACGCCTCCCCCGAGGCGGAGCCCGGGCCGGAGCCGGACGGCAGCCCGGCGAGCAGCTCCGGCGGCAGCTGCAGGGGCGCACTGGCGCCCGGCGCGAGGTGCGGCAGCCGCAGCGGCACCGGCGCGAAGTTCTCGCCGATGCCGTCGACGGACAGCACCCACTCCGCCGCCAGCCAGGAAAGGTCACGGAAGTGCTGGCGGTTGTGGATCCGCAGGCCCTGCTCGTCGTACGTCAGCCGCACCGGGGCGGCGAGCTCCCGGTGCTCGTACATGACGGGCTTCGGTGTGCGGTCCGGGAAGACGACGCCGTCGGCGATGAAGGCGCCGTCGTTCGGCTTGTCGCCGAAGTCGCCGCCGTATGCCCACCGGTGCCCGGGCCCGGCGATCCCCCCGCCGTACATCCCGGCGCCCGCTGTCCCGGCCGGGCGGCCGGCTGCGGCTCCATCGATTCGCTGCAGGATGCCGTGGTCCCAGAACTCCCAGAGGAAACCGCCCTGCAGGCCCGGAGTGGACTCGATCGCCGCCCAGTAGTCGGCGAGGGTGCCATTGCTGTTGCCCATGGCGTGCGAGTACTCGCACAGGATGAGCGGCTTGGTCTGCTCGCCCGAGTTCGCATGCGCGGTGATCTCGTCGATGGAGGCGTACATCGGGCAGACGATGTCCGTGACGATTCCCTGCCGGGTCCAGCCGCGGTGCAGCGCACCCTCGTACTGGACGGGCCGGGTCGGGTCGTGGCGGCGCACCCAGCCGGCCGCGGCGTCGTGGTTGGCACCGTAGTCGGACTCGTTGCCCAGTGACCAGACGATGACCGACGGGTGGTTCTTGTCGCGCAGCACCATCCGCGAGACGCGGTCGGTGAACGCGGCGAGATAGCGCGGGTCGTCGGCGATCTCATGGGCGTGGTCGTGCGCCTCGATGTCGGCCTCGTCGACGACGTACAGGCCGAGCTCGTCGCACAGGTCGAGGAAGGCGGGGTCGTTCGGGTAGTGCGAGGTGCGCACCGCGTTGAACCCGAAGCGCTTCATGGTCACCAGATCGGCGCGCATGTCGTCGTCCGTCACCACCCGGCCGGTGAGCGGGTGGAAGTCGTGCCGGTTGACGCCGCGGATGTACACCCGCTCGCCGTTGACGAGCAGATCCCGGCCGCGGATCACCACATCGCGGAAGCCCACGCGGTGGTGGGAGGTGTCCACCACCGAGCCGTCCGCGCGGTGCAGCCGGACCGTGAAGCCGTACAGCTGCGGGGTCTCCGCGGACCACGGCCGTACATCCGGCACCACCGCGTGCAGCCGGGCCTCGCCGAGGAAGCCGGAGACACGGTGCTCGGCCGCGCACCAGGCGGCGTACTCCTCGTCCTGCCGCAGCTCACCGACGCCCTCCAGCGACCCGGTGACGTACCACCCCTCGGGCAGCGCGCCGGCCGCCGACCGCACCTGCACCTCGGCGCGCAGCCGCCCGTCCGTCGGCGCGGTGATCTTCACGTCCGCCACGTACAGCGGATCAGTCGCACAGAGGTACACGGATCGCGTGATCCCCCCGTGCCACCACTGATCCTGGTCCTCGATGTGCGAGGCGTCGGACCACTTGACCACCGTCAGCCGTACGGTCGTCCGCTCTCCCGGCCGTACGGCGTCGGTGATGTCGAACTCGCTCGCCAGATGCGAGTCCTTGCCCATGCCCACCGCCCGGCCTCCGGCCTCCGCGAGCAGCACGCTCTCGAAGGCCCCGACGTGCAGCACGATGCGCTTGCCCGCCCACTCCGCGGGGATCTCGGCCTCCCGCTCGTACACCCCGGTCGGATTGTCGGCCGGTGATGCCGGGGGGAAGTGCGGCCACGGCATCGTGAAGTTGGTGTAGTGCGGCAGGTCGTCGGTGCCCTGCATGGTCCAGCAGCCGGGCACCCGGGCCGTGCCCCACTGGTCGGCGAGCGGCTCGTCCGGTGCCGTCAGCAGCTGGAACCGCCAGTCGCCGTCGAGCGGGAGCCGGCCGGTGTCCGCGGCGGTACGGACTACCGCGTGCATCGGCAGCCGGCGCCAGGAAGTGAGCTCCGGCGACTCCCAGGGGCGGGCGGGCATGGGCGGGCGGCGCATCAGCGGATGGCTCCCTTGGCCAGGTCGGCGATGAAGTGGCGGGCCGCGAAGGCGAACACGATGAGCAGCGGGATCAGGGCCAGGAGGGCGCCGGCCATGACCATGCCGTAGTCCGTCATGCTGTGCACGCCGTTGAGCTGGGACAGCGCCACCTGGAGGGTGACGTTGTCCGGGTTGGTGAGGGCGATCAGGGGCCACGCGTAGTCGTTCCACTGACCCATGAAGGTGAAGATGCCGAGGAACGCCAGGCCCGGGCGGACCACGGGCAGCGCCACATGCCAGTACTGGCGGAGGAAGCTGCAGCCGTCGAGGCGGGAGGCGTCCATCAGCTCGTCGTGGATGGCGCCCTTCATGTACTGGCGCATCCAGAAGATGCCGAACGCGTTGGCCGCCGCGGGGACGATCAGCGCGGTGAGCGAGCCGATCCAGCCCAGCTTCGCCATGATCACGAACTGCGGGATGGCGGCCAGCTGGGCGGGCAGCATGAAGATGGCCATCATCAGCCCGAACAGCACCTTGCGCCCCGGGAAGTCGAACTTGGCGAAGACGAACGCCGCGAGCGAGTCGAAGAACAGCACCAGCACCGTGACGCTGACCGCGACGATCAGCGAGTTCAGCATCGAACCGAAGAAGTCGACGTTGGCGAAGAGGTTCTTGACGTTCTCCGCGAAGTGCGAGCCCGGCAGCAGCTTCGGAGGGTACGAGAAGATCTCGCTGGTCGTCCGGGTGGCCATGACGACGGCCAGGTAGAACGGGAACACCGACAGCACTACGCCCGCGATGAGCGCCGTGTGCAGGGAGACGCCGCGGGCCAGGGCGCCCTTGGTCTTGGGTATGAAGGTCTTGGGCACTGCGGCCACCTAGTCCCTTTCCCGGCGCTGGACCAGGCGCCAGTTGATGATGGCGAAGACGGCCACGATCAGGAAGATCGCCCAGGCGATGGCCGCTCCGTAGCCGAAGTCGTTGTTGTCGAAGGTCTGCTGGAAGAAGTAGAGGACCACCGTCTGGCCGGCGTGCTCCGGGCCGCCGGAGAACGTCGAGCCGCCGTTGTTGGCGCCGAGCAGCACCTGGGACTCGGAGAAGGACTGCAGACCGGTGATCGTGGACACCACCACCGTGAACAGGATGACCGGGCGCATCATCGGCACGGTGACCTTGAAGAAGGTCTTGACCGGCCCGGCTCCGTCGACCCGCGCGGCCTCGTACAGCTCGCCGGGGATGGTCTGCAGACCGGCGAGATAGATGATCGCGTTGTAGCCGGTCCACTGCCAGGTCATCAGCGCCGCGACGGCGACCTTGATCCCACACGGCTCGTTCAGCCAGGCGATCTCGCCGACCCCGATGACCTTGAGCGCGGCATTCATCAGGCCGAAGCTGGTGGAGAAGATGGAGCCGAAGATGATCGCGACGGCGACCACCGAGGTGACGGACGGCACGAAGTAGGCGAACCGGTAGACGCCCTTCAGCCGCACCGCCGAGTTCAGCATCACGGCACTGACCAGGGCGATGAAGAGCATCGGGAAGGTGCCCATGGCCCAGATCACCAGGGTGTTGCCCACCGCGTCCCAGAACTGGGTGTCGGTGAGCAGATAGCGGAACTGCGACAGTCCCGCGTACTCCATGTCGCCCACGCCGTCCCAGCGCTGGAAGGCCAGGAACAGCGAGAAGCCGACCGGGACCAGTCCGAAGCAGACGAAGAGGAGATAGAACGGCGAGATCGCGGCGTACAGCCGCCAGTGGCGCCGGATGCCGCCCTCCGGGCGGGACTTGGCAGCGGCGGCCGGCCGGGGCGCGGCCACGGCCGCTGCGGCCGGTGCGGTCTTCAGATCGGCCATGGCTCAGCTCACCCCCAGGTGATCTGCGATTCGTCGGCACTGGGCCATGGCGTCCCGCCAGGCCTTCTTGCGGTTCTTGCCCGAGATGTAGACGGAGGTCAGCTCGTCCTTGATGGGCTGGCTGAGGGCCACGTCGTACGGGCTGTTGTAGGCAACCGGGACCCGCTGCGCGGCCGGGCCGAAGACGTCCATGGTGATCTGGCCGCCGAAGAACTCGTCCGGCGTGCGCAGGTCCGGCGACTGGAAGGAGGCCGGGGTGGAGGGGAAGAGGGAGGCCTCCAGGAAACCGCGGGACTGGTTCTCCGGGCCGAGCAGCCAGGTGATGATCTCGAAGGCGAGCTCGGGCTCACGGCAGTACCCGGTGATGCCGAGGAAGGAGCCGCCGTCGTTGGCCGGACGCTCGGGCATCGCGGCGACCCGCCACTTGCCCTTGGACTTCGTCAGCTGCGACTTGAAGTCGCCGGCAACCCAGGAGGCGCCGATCTGGCTCGGCAGTTTGCCGTCCTCCAGCGCCGCGTTGATGTCGACGGTGCCGGACTTGAAGGGGGAGTCGATGCCCCGGTGCATGCATTCCAGAGCGAGGTCCCAGGCGCGGGTGATGTGCTCCTGGTCGCCGATGAAGTGCCGGTCCTTGTCGACGTAGCGTTTCGTCGACTGGCCCACTGCCATGCCGAAGACGGCCAGCGGGTCGCTCACCATGTAGGAGCCCTTGGCCTTCTTCACCAGCTGCTCACCGGCGGTGAAGTAGTCGTCCCAGGTGCTCATCCGGGCGGCCACGTCCTCGGGCTCCGTGGGCAGGCCCGCCTTCTCGAAGATGTCGGGGCGGTAGTAGTGGACGCAGGGGCCGGTGTCGATCGGGAAGCCGATCTGGCGGCCGTCGTCGGCCGTGCCCTGGCTCCACTTCCAGTCCAGGTACTGGCTCTTCAGCTTGTCCGCGCCGAGGGTGTTGAGGTCGATGAACTGGTCGGCGTTGGGCAGCAGCGAGGCTATGTCCTCGCCCTTGAGGCCGGTGATGTCGGGCGCGTGGGCGCGGGCGGTCAGGGTCGTCAGCAGCTTCGAGCGGAAGTAGCCGCCGATCTGGGTGGCCCTGAGGTCGACCTGGGTGAAGCGCTTGACGGCGTCCTCCACCAGCTTGTCGCTCAGTCCACCGCCCCAGTACCAGAGCGTCATGTCGCGCCCGGTGGATCCGGCCGGGACCGAGCAGCCGGCGGCCGTGCCGCCCAGCAGGACGGCCGAGGTGGTTGCCAGGCCCGCGCGAAGCAGTCCTCTGCGCGAGAGATGCACTGCTCCCACCGCCTTTCGATTTCTCGTCGTTGAGGTGTCAGGGGGTGTTACGGAGGGGTCTTACCGAGGGGGTGTTAGGGATGAGGGCTTACGGAGAGGGTCTTCCGGATGGAGGTCTTACAGAGGAGTGACCGGTGCCCCTGGTGGGGGCGGACCGGGGTCGGTGGGGATCCGGTCGGCGAGGAAGCCGAACGCGCGGCGCAGCGCCTCGGCGCCGGGAGCGGCGGCGACACCGCGCCACCACTCGGCGACGCCGCCCCAGCCGGGCGCCGCCAGCGCCCCGCCGTGCCGGCGTACGGACAGCCCCGCGGCGAGCACCGCGAAGCGCAGCCGTTCGGCGAGCGGCCAGCCGGCCAGGGACGCGGCGACAAAACTCGCCCCGAAGACATCCCCGGCACCCGTCGCATCCAGGACATCGATGTCAAGCGCGCCGGCCTCGGCGAACTCACCCGTGCTCTGGTCCACGGCGATCGCCCCGTCCCGCCCCCGGGTGACCACCGCGACCGGCACCAGGTCGGACAGCGCGTGCAGCGCCGCCGTCGGGGTGTCGGTGCGGGTGTACGCCATGGCCTCGCCCTCGTTGGGCAGGAATGCGTGGCACAGGGAGAGCTGGTCGAGCACGCCGGACGACCACTGCTGGGAGGGGTCCCAGCCGACGTCGGCGAAGATCTTGGTGCCCGAAGCGGCGGCCTTGGCGAGCCACTGCTGCGGCTCGGCGCCGATGTGCACCAGCGCGGAGCGGGCGGCCGGCGGGTCGGGGATGAGCTCGTCCTGGCTGTACGGCGGCTCGTGACCGTTGGTGACCAGCGCCCGGTCCTCCCCCAGCGCGAGGGAGACGGTGACGGGCGTGTGCCAGCCGGCGGGGGCCGTACGGGACAGGGAGAGATCGACACCCTCCTGCCCGGCAAGCACCTCGCGGCAGTAGCGGCCGTAGAAGTCGTCACCGAACACGGTGGCCAGCGAGGTGCGCAGGCCGAAGCGGGCGGCGGCGACCGCGAGGTTCGCTATGCCGCCGGGACCGCTGCCCATCCCCCGGGTCCAGATCTCCTCACCCGGCACGGGCGGCTGCCCGAGACCGGTGAAGACCAGATCGTAGAAGAGCAGACCGGTTAGCAGGAGGTCGGGCGCATCATCGCCCGGCTGCCCGTCCGGGGCTGGGAGCGGCTCGCTCACGAGCGCGTCCTCTCGTCAAGAGTATGCAAGTTCGACCAGCGCATCGTGGGTCAAGTGAGCAACCTTTTCAAGACTTCTTCAATAGCAATCATGGATTTGATTGAAATTGAAGAGTAGTGTGCATCGCATGCTGGCAGAGCGACGACATCAACTCATCCTGCGTGCGCTGCGCTCCGGGGGTCCCGCGTCTGTGGCCGATCTGTCCTCCGAGCTGGACGTGAGCGCCGCCACCGTCCGCCGCGACCTGATCAAGCTGGAGGAGGACGGTCTGCTCACCCGCGTCCACGGCGGCGCGGTGGTGGAGGAGGGCGATCAGCCCTTCGCGGAGGTCGCCGAGGTCCGGGTCTCCGACAAGGACGTCCTGGCGGAGCGCGCCGCGGCGATGATCAAGGATGGGCAGACGGTGCTACTGGACATCGGCACCACCGCCTACCGTCTGGCCCGGCAGCTGCACGGCCGCCGGCTCACCGTGATCACCAGCAATCTCGTGGTGTATGAGGAGCTGGCCGAGGACACCGGCATCGAGCTGGTGCTGCCGGGCGGTGTGGTGCGCCGCGAGTACCGCTCGCTGGTGGGCTTCCTCACCGAGGACAGCCTGCGCCAGCTGCACGCCGACTGGCTGTTCCTGGGCACGAGCGGCGTCCGGCCCGGCGGCCAGGTGATGGACACCACCGTGGTCGAGGTGCCGGTGAAGCGGGCCATGATGGCCGCCGCCGACAGGGTGGTGCTGCTCGCCGACGCCGGGAAGTTCCCCGGCCACGGCATGGCCAAGGTGTGCGGTCCGGCGGACCTCGACGTAGTAGTGACCAACGCGTCCGCGGACCCGGCGACCCTCGCCGCGCTCGCGGAGGCCGGCGTAGAGGTGATCAAAGCGTGAAACTGACCATTCTGGGCGGCGGGGGATTCCGGGTGCCGCTGGTGTACGGGGCGCTGCTCGGCGACCGTGCGGAGGGCCGGGTCACCGGCGTGACCCTGCACGACCTCGACGCCGGCCGGCTCTCCGCGATCGCCCGGGTGCTGGCCGAGCAGGCCGCCGGGCACCCCGACGCCCCGGCGGTGACCGTCACCACGGATCTGGACGAGGCGCTGAGGGGCGCCGACTTCGTCTTCTCCGCGATCCGCGTCGGCGGCCTGGAGGGCCGGGCGGCGGACGAGCGGGTGGCGCTCGCCGAGGGCGTCCTGGGCCAGGAGACGGTCGGCGCTGGCGGCATCGCGTACGGGCTGCGCACGCTGCCGGTCGTGGATCACATCGCCCGGCGGGTGGCTGCGCTGGCCCCGGACGCCTGGTTCATCAACTTCACCAACCCTGCGGGCCTGGTCACCGAGGCCATGTCCCGGCATCTGGGCGACCGCGTGATCGGCATCTGCGACTCCCCGGTGGGCCTGGGCCGCCGGGTGGCCCGCGCACTGGGCGCCGCACGCCCGCAGGAAGCCTGGATCGACTACGTCGGGCTGAACCATCTGGGCTGGCTGCGCGGCCTGCACATCGACGGCCGCGACCAGCTGCCGCGGCTGCTCGCGGACCGGGAGCTGCTGGGCAGCTTCGAGGAGGGCAAGCTCTTCGGCCCGGAGTGGATCCAGTCGCTGGGCGCCGTACCGAACGAGTATCTGCACTACTACTACTTCAACCGGGAAGCGGTGAAGGCGTACCGGGAGGCACGGCAGACCCGTGGCGCCTTCCTGCGCGACCAGCAGGCCCGCTTCTACGACTGCATGCGCGACCCGGCCGCGCCCGCGCTGCGTACCTGGGACGACACCCGGGCCGAGCGCGAGGCGACGTACATGTCGGAGAACCGCGAGGCGGCCGGCGCCGGCGAGCGGGACGAGGCGTCGCTCACCGAGTCCGGCGGCTACGAGAAGGTCGCCCTCGCCCTGATGCGGGCCATCGCCCGCGACGAGCGCACCACGCTGATCCTCAACGTGCGCAACCGGACAACGCTGTCAGTCCTCGACGAGGACGCCGTCATCGAGGTCCCGTGCCTGGTCGACGGCAACGGTGCCCACCCGGTGACCGTCTCCCCGCTGCCTGGGCATGCCACCGGGCTGGTCTGCGCGGTCAAGGCCGTGGAGCGCGAGGTGCTGGCCGCGGCCGCCCAAGGCTCCCGGACCACCGCCGTCAAGGCCTTCGCGCTGCATCCGCTCATCGACTCCGTGGAGGTGGCGCGGCGGCTGGTCGACGAGTACCGCGCAGTGCATCCCGGCCTCGCGTACCTGAAGTAACGCCGCACCCTCCACTGCCGAAAAGCTCCGAAGAGCTTCCCAAGAGCTTCTGAAAAGAGACCCCATGCACGACGAACGCCGCCGGATCGAGGAGCGCGTCGAGCGCATCCACGACCAGCGCATCAAGCCGGCCGTCTACTCCGCCTCCGTCCCCCTGACGGTCGAGGCATGGCAGGCGCCCGGCGAGCCGGTGCCCTTCGCCGAGGCCGCGGGTGCCGCGTACGAGCCCTTCGCGATGGGTACGCCGTGGGGCCCGCCGTGGGGCACCACCTGGTTCCGGATGCGCGGCCGGGTGCCCGCCGAGTGGGCCGGCAGGCGTGTCGAGACGGTCATCGACCTGGGCTTCGTCGGCGACTGGCCGGGCAACCAGGCCGAGGCACTGGTGCAGCTGCCGGACGGCCGCCCGCTGAAGGCCGTCAACCCGCAGAACCAGTACGTCCCGGTCGCCAACCCCGCCGTCGGCGACGAGGAGATCCACTACCTGGTGGAGGCCGCCTCCAACCCGGACATCCTCGCCAACGACTTCATCGGCCCCACCCCGCTCGGCGACCGGCTCACCGCCGGCGACAAGCCGCTCTACACCTTCAAGCGCGCCGATCTCGCCGTACTCGACGAGAACGTCTGGCACCTGTCGCTCGACATACAAGTGCTGCGCGAACTGATGCTGGAGCTGGACGCGCACGACCCGCGCCGGCACGAGATCATGCACTGCCTGGACCGCGCCCTGGACGCGCTGGACCTGGACGACATCTCCGGCACCGCCGCCGACGCCCGCGCGGTACTGAAGACCGCGCTGGACAAGCCCGCGCACGCCAGCGCGCACCGGATGTCGGCCGTCGGGCACGCGCACATCGACTCCGCGTGGCTGTGGCCGATCCGCGAGACCAAGCGCAAGACCTCCCGTACCTTCTCCAATGTCACCGCGCTGGCCGAGGAGTACGACGAGTTCGTCTTCGCCTGCTCACAGGCTCAGCAGTACGAGTGGGTGCGTGACAACTACCCGCAGGTGTGGGCCCGGATCCAGCAGGCCGTGAAGAACGGGCAGTGGGCGCCGGTCGGCGGGATGTGGGTGGAGTCGGACGGCAATCTGCCCGGCGGCGAGGCCATCGCCCGCCAGCTGATCCACGGCAAGCGCTTCTTCATCGAGCACTTCGGCATCGAGACCAAGGGCGTCTGGCTGCCGGACTCCTTCGGGTACAACGCGGCCTATCCGCAGCTGGCGAAACTGGCCGGGAACGAGTGGTTCCTCACCCAGAAGCTGTCGTGGAACCAGACCAACAAGCTGCCCCACCACTCGATGTGGTGGGAGGGCATCGACGGCACCCGGATCTTCACGCACTTCCCGCCGGTCGACACCTACAACGCCGAGTTCTCCGGCAAGGAGATGGCGCACGCGGTGCGCAACTACCAGGACAAGGGCGTCGGCACCCGCTCGCTGGCCCCCTTCGGCCACGGCGACGGCGGTGGCGGCCCCACCCGGGAGATGATGGAGCGCGCCCGCCGGCTCGCCGATCTGGAGGGCTCGGCAAAGGTCAGGGTGGAGCACCCGGACGCCTTCTTCGCCGAGGCGAGCAAGGAGGTACCGAAGGACCAGGTCTGGTCGGGTGAGCTCTATCTGGAGCTGCACCGTGCCACGTACACCTCACAGGCCCGCACCAAGCAGGGCAACCGGCGCAGCGAGCACCTGATGCGCGAGGCGGAGCTGTGGGCGACGACGGCAGCGCTGCACGCACCGGGCTACCGCTATCCGCACGAGAAGCTGGACCGGCTGTGGAAGACGGTGCTGCTGCACCAGTTCCACGACATCCTGCCGGGCTCCTCGATCGCCTGGGTGCACCGGGAGGCGGAGGCGGAGTACGCGCGGGTCGCGGCCGAGGTGCGGGAGCTGACGGCCGAGGCGCTGGCGGCGCTTTCCGATGGTGAAGGCCTTTCGGTGTTCAACACCAGCCCGCGCGACCGCGCCGAGGTCGTCACGGTGCCGGCGGGCACAGCGGCCGACGGCCAGCGGCTGGCCGACGGCTCGGTGGCCGTGTACACCGAGGTCCCGGCGAGCGGCATCGCGCCGCTCGGCTCGTCCGGGGCCGCCCCGCAGCCGGTGACCGTCGAGGGCCGGGTGCTGGACAACGGCCTGGTGCGGGTGGAACTCGCCGCGGACGGCACCATCGCCTCCGTCCGCGACCTGATGGCCGGCCGCGAGGTGCTGGCGCCGGACGCCGCCGGCAACCTGCTGCGCCTGCACAGCGACCTGCCCAACTACTGGGACGCCTGGGACATCGACAAGCACTACAGGAACCGCTACACGGACCTCACCGGGGCCGAGTCGGTCACCGTGTCCGAGGAGGGTCCGCTGCTCGGCGCGCTGCGGGTGGAGCGCTCCTTCGGCAAGGGCTCGCGGATCGTCCAGACGATCGTGGTACGGGCGGGCAGCCGCCGGATCGACATCGAGACGGAGATCGACTGGCACGAGGCGGAGAAGATGCTCAAGGCCGCCTTCCCGGTCGACGTCCGGGCCGACCACTCCCGCGCCGAGATCCAGTTCGGCCATGTGCAGCGCCCCACGCACACCAACACCAGTTGGGAGGCGGCCCGGTTCGAGGTCTACGGCCACCGCTGGGTGCACATCGGGGAGCCGGGGTACGGCGTCGCGGTGATCAACGACTCGACGTACGGCCACGACGTCTCGCGCACGACGCGCGAGTCGGACGGCGGCACGACCACCACGGTGCGGTTGAGCCTCGTACGCGCCCCGCGGGTCCCCGACCCCGAGGCGGACCAGGGCCGGCACCGCTTCACGTACGCCCTGCTCCCGGGCGCGACGGTGGAGGACGCCATCGCCGAGGGGTACGCGCTGAACCTGCCCCTGCGGGTCGCTGCCGCCGCCTCGGCGAACCCGGTGGTCACCAGCGACAACCCGGCCGTCACCGTCGAGGCGGTCAAGCTGGCCGACGACGGCTCGGGCGATGTGGTGGTGCGGCTCTACGAGTCGCTGGGCGGCCGGGCGCAGGCGGTCCTGCGACCGGGCTTCCCGCTGGGCGCAGTGCAGGTCACGGACCTGCTGGAGCGCCCGCTCGCGGAACGGTCCGCGGAGGTATCGGCCGCAGGTGAGGGCGAGGTGGCCCTGGCACTACGGCCGTTCCAGATCCTCACCGTGCGGCTGACACCCGCGGGCTGATGGTGCGGGGCCCTGCCCGGTCTTCCCGTAGACCGGGCAGGGCCCTCATGCCGGTTGCTTCCGGCGGCGCTTGCTTCGCCGCGTCTCCTCAGCGGTCCCGCCCGTCGGAGGCGGCGGCTCGAACGGGATCGGAGCGAGCGGGCCCGTTACGGCGCCATCTCGTACGCCCCGGACAGTGCCTCGACGCGCTGCCAGACGCGCGCCGAGCGAGCCTCGTCGACGACGGGACGCCGGACCGCGCCCAGCGCCCAGCGCTGCTGTTCCTCGGTGGCGGAGTCCTTGCCGTGCAGCTCGACGGCGTGCGCGGAGAAGTCGCGTACGAGGACCGAGAACAGCTCGTCGAGCACGTCCTCGTCCACGTCCTGCAGGCGGGCCTGCTCAAGGATCAGCTGGCCGTGCACCACCAGCGCGAACAACTGGCCGACGGCGAGCAGAAGATCGAGATCGCGGCTCTGCTCGTCGTCGGGGGCTGCGGTGGCGACGAACTCGCACAGGGCGTCGGCCTGCTCGCGGAAGCGGACGACGTTGGGCACCGCGGCATACGCGTCGTAGGCGGTGCGCCAGTCGTGGAAGCGTACGGACCCCAGCCCGCGGGCCGGTCCCTGCCGGAAGAGGAACGCGTCGTCGGCCGCGTCGAGGCGGCTCGGCACGGCCGCGTACTCGGCCGGGTGCAGCAGGTGGTTGCGCATGAACTTGAGGATCAGCGCGAGGTTGACGTGGACCGTGCCCTCGAGCTTGGGCAGCCCCCGGATCTCGACGGCGGCCTGGGCGAAGTAGGTGTCCTTCTCGAAGCCCTTGGCCGCGATGACGTCCCACATCAGGTCGATGACCTTCTCGCCCTCCGTGGTCACCTTCATCTTCGTCATCGGGTTGAACAGCAGGTAGCGGCGGTCGTCGGGGCCGGCGGAGCGGAAGTAGTCGACGGCGCGGTCGCTGAACAGCTTCATGCCGACCAGGCGTACGTACGCGTCGGCCAGCTCGCGGCGCACGTGCGGGAAGGCGGTGACGGGGCGGCCGTAGAGGATGCGGTTGTGCGCATGGGTCACGGCCTCGTACATCGCGTGCTCGCAGATGCCGATCGAGGCGGTGCAGAGGTTGAACTTGCCGACGTTGACGGTGTTGAGCGCGGCGTCGAATGCGGCGCGGCCGGTGTGCAGGACGTCGTCGGGCCCGACCGGGTAGTCGTCGAGGCGGAACTCGCTGACGTACTTCGAGGAGTCGACGACGTTCTTCACGAGGCGGTACGCCGGGTGGCGGCTGTCGGCGGCGAAGAAGACGTAGCCGTCCGGGCCCTCGATGTCGGTGCGGCGGCCGAAGACGCAGACGAGCCCCGCGGTATTGCCGTTGCCGATGTAGTACTTGGAGCCGCCGGCCCGGAAGCCACCGTTGCCGTCGGGTTCCAGCAGCATGTCGGTGGAGTAGATGTCGGCGCCGTGGGTCTTCTCGGACAGGCCGAAGGCGAACACCTCGCCCTGAGCGAGGAGTTCCGCCGCGCGGGTACGAGCAGCGGCGTTGTCGCTCTGCCAGACCGGGCCGAGCCCGAGGATGGTCACCTGCCACGCGTACCAGTAGTCGAGGCCGTAGAACCCGAAGATCTCGTTGAGCGCCGCGATCCGGGCGGTGTCCCAGCGCTGGTCCTCCCGTCCGGCGGCGGCGGACGGGGTGAGGAAGGTGGCGAACAGCCCTTCCTTGGCGGCGAACGCGAGGAAGTCCGCCAGCCAGGCACGGGAGCGGTAGTCCTCGATCAGCCTGCGCTTGCCGCGGTCCTCGAACCAGTCGACCGTGGCACGCAGCAGCCTGCGGGTCTCGGGGTCGAAGTGTGCCGGGTCGTAGGTCCGCGGGTTGAACAGCAGGGTGTCGGCCATGGAGGTTCGCCTTCCGAGGAGTTGAAGGTTGAGGGTTGCCGGATGCGGGGGGAGAGGGACGGGGCGGTTCAGGAGTGCGGCTGCGACGCGCCGAGCCGGTGGAGGGTGGCGAGTACGTCGTCGAGCCAGGCGATCGTCATCCGCTCGTACGCGATGCCGCCGCGCAGCACGACGTGCTGAAGTTCCTGACCGGTGTCGAGCGGTGCGGGGGCTTCTGGCCCGGTGAAGTCACGCAGTTGCCCGGCGAGATAGTGCGCGAGCCGGTCGCTGTGCACCAGGCGGTGCCGCTCGACCTCGCGGAGCAGCGCGCCCGGGTCGTCGAAGGCCGCACCGCGGATCTTCACGGCGAGGTCGTGCCGGAGGCTCTCGGGTTCGATCGGCTCGTGCAGCCACTGGGAGAGGGCGGCGCGGCCGAGGCCGGCGACGGAGTACTCCTTCTTGTCCGGCCGGCCCTGCTGCGGCACCTCGCGGACGTCGAGCAGGCCGTCGCCCTCCATGCGCTTGAGGACGCGGTAGATCTGCTGATGGGTGGCGGTCCAGAAGTATCCGATGGACCGCTCGAACCGCCGGGCCAGCTCATAGCCGGAGCCCGGCTTCTCCAGCAGAGAGACGAGGATCGCGTGTTCGAGCGCCATACCCCGATCCTTCTATGCAACTCGTTGCATAGACAAGTGGCGGCGCCCGGGTGAGACACGGCTCACCCGGGGGGAACGACTCGCTCGCCATGTCGCGCTCGACGGCGCCGATGCCACGGCAGGACCGGTGGGCGGAGTTCCGGCTCCGGGGCCGTCCACGCCCGTCGCACCCAATGTCAGATTTTGCGGCATTCCACACGGGTAAACCGTTTATAAGAAATTGCGAAGTAGCCGCCTCGGGCACGGCCCAGAGAGGGGGCGGCTGCCCGGTATCGACGACCGAGGCTGCATCGTCCAGCCATTCGCGCACCCGCACCCGTGAGGAGGGGCACGCAATGGATCCATGGCTGATCTGGTTGATCACCGCAGCGGTGTTGGCTGTGGCGGAGATCTTCACCCTCACTGCTGCGCTCGGAATGCTGGCCGGGGCCGCGTTGGTCACGGCGGGATTCGCCGCAGTCGGGCTTCCGCCGCTCTTCCAATTCCTGGTGTTCACCATCGTCGCTACGGTCAGCGTGCTGTTCGTCCGCCCCGTCGTGCGGCGCCACGTGCTCCAGCCCCAGACGGAGCGATTCGGCGTGGACGCACTGGTCGGCAGGACCGCCTATGTCGTCTCAGAGGTGACAGGCCTGGGCGGCAGGGTCCGCATCGGCGGCGAGGAATGGACGGCCCGCGCCTATGACGAGACGCTCGTGATTCCTCCCGGAGCAACCGTCGACGTCATAGAGATCAGCGGCGCCACCGCACTCGTCCATCCCCGGGAGTGAACCATGGAAGCCTCGGCGTTCCTCATCGCCGGACTGATCGTCGCGCTCTTCGCGGTCTTCACCGTGTTGCGGGCGGTGCGCATCGTGCCCCAGGCACGCGCTCGCAACGTCGAACGACTCGGCCGCTACCACCGCACACTGAAGCCCGGCCTCAACGTCGTCATCCCCTACATCGACCGCGTCTATCCGGTGATCGACCTGCGGGAACAGGTCGTCTCCTTCAAACCGCAACCGGTCATCACCGAGGACAATCTGGTCGTCGAGATCGACACCGTCCTGTACTTCCAGGTCACCGACCCACGAGCAGCCGCCTATGAGATCGCGAATTACCTCCAGGCAGTCGAGCAGCTCACCGTCACCACCTTGCGCAACGTCGTTGGATCCATGGACCTGGAGAAGGCTCTCACTTCACGCGACACCATCAACAACCAGCTCCGTGGTGTGCTGGACGAGGCCACCGGCAAGTGGGGGCTGAGAGTCAACCGGGTGGAGATCAAGGCCATCGACCCCCCGCAGTCCATCAAGGACGCGATGGAGAAGCAGATGCGGGCCGAGCGGGACAAGCGGGCCGCAATCCTCGGAGCCGAAGGACAGCGACAATCCCAAATACTCACCGCCGAAGGTGACAAGCAGGCTGCTGTCCTTCGCGCGGAGGGCAACCGTACCGCTGAGATCCTCAAGGCCGAGGGCCAGTCCCGGGCCATCGACGAGGTGTTTCAGGCCGTGCACCGCAACGATCCCGACCCCAAGCTGCTGGCCTATCAGTACCTCCAGGCGCTGCCGCAACTCGCGCAGGGCCCGGGCAGCACGTTCTGGGTGATCCCCAGTGAGGTCACCTCCGCACTCCAGAGTGTGTCCCGCGCCTTCAGCGAGGCGCTGCCCCAGTCACCGGCCACCCGCGAGAAGTCCTCGGACGACATGGCCGCCCAGGCAGCCGATGATGCGGCGCAGGCGGCAGAAGCCGCCGCCGAGGCCCTCGCCGACGCGGCCAAGGCCGACGGCGCCGCTTCCGGCATTCTCCCGGCCGGCCCCCTCACCGACGGTGGATGAGAAGCAACTGACCGTGCCTCGTCCGTGGCAGTGCCGACGCATTCGAGACTCGTCACTGAGCGTTGCATCCTCATCCTGGGTTGCGGCGTCAGCGCCGACGCCGGTCGCGACACGGTGAGCCCGTGACCGCGTCGGAGTCAGTAGCCGAGGCCGGTGCGGCAGGTCACTGCTGGGGCACCGTCCGCACCGGATGCTTGCTCATGATCGAGACCCGATTGAACGCGTTGATGGTGATCGCCACCCAGATCACCGCGGAGACCTGGTCGTCCGTGAGTACCTGGCGGGCAGCGTCGTAGGCGGATTCCTGCGCGGCGACGTCCGAGGGGTCGGTGACCGTCTCGGCCAGCGCGAGTGCCGCCCGTTCCCGGGGGGTGAACAGTTCGGTGTCCCGCCAGGCCGCCAGTACCCCCAGCCGCCGTGTGGTCTCTCCGCCCCGGAGGGCAGCCCTGGTGTGTACGTCGAGACAGTAGCCGCATCCGTTGATCTGCGAGACGCGAAGATTGATCAGCTCCACGACGGCACGGTCGAGCCCTGCGTCGGCAGCGGTTGCACGGACCGCCTCGGCCGTCTGTATCAGTGCGTGATAGGCCTTGGGACTCTGTTTGTCGATGAAGATCCGCCGGACCGAGGGCCCTGCCGTTTCGCTGCTCAACCTGGGACTCCTTCCGCGATCCCGACCCCTTCTTTCGTCGTGCACGAGGTCGGGTTGTCGTTCGCCCTATGATCAGGGCATGATTGTTGAAAATCAAACCATTGTGGGGTGGAGGGCGGTGCATGGTGAGCAACGTCGATTCGGAAGCCATTGAGCTGCGCTGCGGAGCGCCGGCAGACGGCGGGCGTGGGACGGAGGTACCGCAGGTCGACGTGCTCTCTCCGCGCAATGTGCCGCTTGGCGGCCCGCGGGCGATGACCGTGCGGCGCACGCTGCCGCAGCGTTCCCGGTCACTGATCGGAGCCTGGTGCTTCGCCGATCACTACGGCCCCGACGACATCGCCGAAACGGGCGGCATGGAGGTCGCTCCCCACCCGCACACCGGCCTGCAGACCGTGAGCTGGCTGTTCAGCGGGGAGATCGAACACCGCGACAGCCTGGGCAGTCACGCCTTCGTACGGCCGGGCGAGCTGAACCTCATGACGGGTGGGCACGGCATCAGCCATTCGGAAGTCTCGACACCGCGGACCACGGTCCTGCACGGCGTCCAGCTGTGGGTGGCGCTGCCGGGAGAACACCGGCATGCGGAACGCGACTTCCAGCACTACGTACCTGAGCCCGTACGCATCGACGGGGCCGAGGTCAGGGTTTTCCTGGGCTCCCTCGCCGGTGCGGAATCCCCGGTGCGGACCTTCACACCCCTGCTCGGCGCCGAGATCGTCCTCGAGCCGGGCGCCACGATCAGTCTCGCCCTGGACCCCGCCTTCGAGCACGGCCTGCTCGTCGACCACGGGAACGTCCGCATGGCCGACACCCTTCTGGGCCCAGCGGAGTTGGGCTTCGTCCACGCCGGAATCGACGCGGCGACGTTGACGAACACGTCCGATGACGCGGCACGGACGGTCCTGCTCGGCGGAACCCCGTTCGAGGAAGAGATCGTCATGTGGTGGAACTTCATCGGTCGCAGCCACGAAGACATCGTCCGGGCTCGGGAGGACTGGCAGAACTCCACCGATCGGTTCGGCACCGTCGAGGGATACGCGGGGGACCGCCTTCCCGCGCCTGCCCTGCCCAACGCCACCATCACGCCGCGCAAGAACCCACCACGTCGCTGACAGAGACCTGAAAGGGCACCCGATGAGCCAGACTTCCGCCGCTCCGGTCGTCGAGCGGAACGACGCCAAGCACCGTTATGAAATCCTGGTCGACGGCAAGCGCGCGGGCCTGACTGCGTACCGCGACCGCGGCACGCAGCGCGTCTTCTACCACACCGCAGTCGACGACGCCTTCGCCGGACAGGGCCTCGCCTCGCACCTGGTCCACCAGGCGCTCACCGACGTGCGCGACTCCGGGAAGCGGATCGTGCCCGCCTGCCCCTACGTGGCCAAGTACCTCGAGAAGCATGACGAGTTCGCCGACATCACCGACCCCGTCACGCCCGACGTCCTGCGCTGGCTGGAAACAGAACTGGGCTGACCGCCCCCGTCCTGACGCGACCTCGCTCCCGCCGGGATCCCCTTCCCGCTTCCCGCATGAGGTGGCGATACAGGGGCTCCACGCTCCCTTGGTACCGGCGGGGAACTCGGCTTACGGCGGTCTGCTGACCGGCCTTGGTCGTCGCCGTGACGCTGCAGCCGGGTCGACGCACCGATGTGCACCTGTGAGCACCGGCTGGTGCTGCCATCGGCACCCGACCGGGCGTTCACCGTATGCCGGAACCCTCGGTGACACCGGTCGGGGCACCCACACGATCAACCACATGTCGATCGGTTCGCGGCTCGTTGACGCCACCTACTTCCTGGGCCGGGTTCCCGCCCCATCGTGCACGAGAGGGAACTTCCTCACCCTTCATGAGGAAGGAGTCGGCGGCGAGCTGTGCTTCGTCGTTGATCAAGGTGCCGTAGTGGACGAACGCCCCAACGCCGAGGGTCACGCCCTGCCCGATCGTGATGCGGTCGGACTTGAAGGCACCGTCCTCCTGCGAGTGGCACTGGATGACGGTCCCGGCGTTGAGGGTGCAGCGGTCCCCGATGCTGACAAGGGTCCGCTCGACCAGCGAGCAGCCGTCGTCGAAGACCCGGCGGCCGATCCTGACGCCCAGCAGCCGCCAGACCATGGTCTTGAACGGAGTGCCGTTGAAGACCTGCATGTACCGGTGTGTCGTCAGCTTCCAGAAGCGTTCGTGTCCCCAGAACGACGGCTCGTAGATCGAGCAGTACAACGGCCTCAGCGGGTGGAATCCCGTGACGACTCGTTCCACCAGCGCGAAGAAGACGACGGTGAACGACAGGGTGAGCAGGCCGGCCGCGGCAAACACCACCGGGCCGAGGAAGGGGTAGAGGTCGACGGCGGCCGTGGCGATGAGGGCGAGCACGAAGAAGTGGAACCACTGCATCTGCAGGAACAGGCCGGCCGTGAATGCGTTGTGCCTGTTCTTGGCGGCGAGGCGGCGGCGCAGTTCGTCGCCACGGGCCAGGTGGTCGAACTTGCTGTCGCGGAGCACTGTTCGCGGGATCTCGAAGCTGGGCGAGCCCAGCAGCCCCACGCCCTCGCGCACCGGCCCGTCGATGGGGACCATGACCTTCGTCGCGAGCAGGCAGTTGTCGCCGGTCCGGGCGCGTGAGGGATAGGCGATGTTGTTGCCGAGGAAGCTGCTCGCCCCGATCGATGCCCTGGTGAAGCGGAAGGACGTGCTGGAGAAGTCGGCATTGATGATCGACAGGCCGTCGGCAACCATCGTCCCGGTGCCCACCCGGCTCAGGTAGGGGGTGTCGTGCTTGACCAGCGAGCCGAAGTTCGACCCCGTCTGCTGCACACGGCACAGGTCGTACCCGAGGGACCGCAGGTAGTGCACGATCGCGGAGCTGTCACCGAACAGGAGGACGAGGAACCTGAGGTTGGTCATCCGCGCGACCGCCCGCTGAATGCCGTAGTGGAAGCCGTAGAGGTGGTAGATCCTGCCCGGCTCGATCACCAGGCTGAGCAGCCGTGGGAGCGTGTTCATGATCAGCAGTGCGGCGAGCAGGCCGCCGAAGAAGGCCACCAGGGACGCGATCAGCGCCTCGAGGAAGAACGCCGGGCTCGTGAAGGCCGGCGGGCCCGACGTCACCACCGCGTTCAGCTGCGGCACGGCGGTGAGCACGATGCTCACGCCGCCCACCGTCAGCGGCAGGTAGAGCAGCAGGATGGCCGTCAGCTCCCACAGACTGTAGAGGGCCCTGCGCAGGGTGCCGCAGGCCGCGGGCTCGACGGCCCGGTAGTCGGTTTTCGCCGGCTGAGCCGGTGTGCCGTGCCACGACTCACCAGCAGGCACGGTCTGTCCTGGATGCAGGGAGGAGGCGTGGCCCAACTGGGCGCCGTCGCCCATCGACGTCTCGATGTCGATGACGGTCTGCTCGCTGACGGTCACCTCTGCGCCGAGGGTGAGCGGGCCCGTCTCGATCCAGCCGGCGTGCGCCCGGTAGCCGGACAGGAACACGTCCTTGCGCACGACCGTGCCGTCACCGATGGAGAGCAGGTCGGTGCAGACCGGAATGTTGCGCGTGAGGATGGTGACGCCTTTTCCGATGTGTGCGCCGAGGGCTCTGAGGTACAGCACGTACAGGGGTGAGCCGGTGAGCAGTCGCACCGGGCTGGTGCGGATGAGGGTCTTGACGCACCAGAAGCGCAGGTAGGCGAGGCTCCACACGGGGATTCTGCCGGGGGTGAAGCGGCCGATGAGTATCCACTTGGCCACGAGGGGAAGGGCGCACAGTCCGAAGAAGACCGCCGCGCCGAACAGGACCGCCCGCAGATAGACGTCGGCCGTCCCGGAGCCTTCCTGGATCCATTCGTAGCCGTGGACGGCGGCGAGGGCCCCGGCACAGGAGAAGCCGAGGAACACCAGCAACTGGGCTGCCCCGCACAGCACGTACGGCCATGTGCCGGACGGCGACGCGGCCGATGCGCCGGACGGCGTGCCGGTCCGAGCCGGGGCGGGGGAAGAGGCCGGTTCAGGCTCCCGCGAAGGGATCGGGGAGGCCGCCTCGGTGTCCGTGAGCGCGGCGGCCAGGCTCCGGATCGTGGAGTGCCGGTAGATGTCCTTCATCGACACGGCCGGCACGTCGTCCCGCTTGCGGACCCGGGCACAGAACTGCGCCATCACCATGGAATCGGCCCCGAGATCGGTGAAGAAGTGGCCGTCGACCGGCACCCGCTCCGTACGCAGCACACCCGCCAGCACCTCGGCGAACAGTGCTTCTGTGCCGGTTGACGACCCGGCCGGCGACTCCGCCACCACTGCGGACGGCGCGCCGGCCTGCGCCGGAGAGGGCATGGCCTCCGCGAGCGCGGCGGCCAGGCTCCGGATCGTGGAGTGCCGGTAGATGTCCTTCATCGACACGGCCGGCACGTCGTCCCGCTTGCGCACTCGGGCGCAGAACTGCGCCATCACCATGGAATCGGCCCCGAGATCGGTGAAGAAGTTGCTGTCGGGCGGCACGTGGTCGGTACGCAGGACGCCCGCCAGCACCTCGGCCAGATGCATCTCGGTACTTGCCGCTGCCTCACGGGAGTCCGTGGCCGTGGTGTCCTCTACGGACGCGGATCCGGCCGGAGTGGCCGTGGGGTCCTCAAAGCTATTGCCGATCACGACAGTTCCCCAGGACGTTCCTGTCGGCACCTGCCCCTGTGACCTGCGCCCGGCGGCCCCGTACTGGAACAGCAGCGGGGGCACGCCACCCGAAGGTCAGAAGGTCATGGGCTCTGGTCTTGTCACAAGAACTCGAAAACATGTGTCGTTCACCTGCAGTCAGTGCAATCCGCTATCGGCTTCGGGTCGGAATCGTCCGCTCGGCCGCGTATGTCTGTCAGGTGGAACGGCCTCCGGCCCGGCCCTTCGAGTACCGCCGCATACGCGCCAGGCCAAGCCACAGCGAGCGACCGCCCGGTGCGGATGCAGCCACCGGCAGACGTTGCAAACGGTCGGCGCGGACGGCACGGCCGGAGCTGAGCCCTGTCCCACGGTCACCACACTTCAGGGGTGCTGCTGATTTCAACCATCCGCCAGGTGTCCGAACCACCCCCGCCGACTGGCGGGGTGCCTCCTGCCAGTCGGCCGGAACGGGAAGCCCGGCCCGCGCCGGTGATCAGTCTGCGGGGCGCCGGCCTGGCTTACGGCGACCGTGAACACACGCTCCGCACCCGAGCGGTCCGCAGCGGGTCTGAACGGTGCGCTCGACGCCGGCGGCCTCGGTTCGCCGCCGGAAGCGGCGCGGGCGCAGACTGGAAGCCGAGGTCCGTCGTTCGGCGGAGACGGAAGGAGCCCTCCATGCATCCCCTCGCTCTCGCCGGTTCCGCAGCCGGGCGTCTCGCGCACGACGCGGTCTCCGGCGTGGTGGGCGGCCTGTTCATCCAGGGGGTCTCTGAGCGCCTCCCTGACGGCACACCGGCCGTCCGGAAGGTCCGCCTCGGGGGTATCGCGAACGGCATCGTCGCCGGCCGCTGGGTCGCCTCGGCTGCCGAAGAGGCGTGGCTCGAGGCCGGGGACATGACCACGGAGGCCAGGACCACGCTCGGCGAGGTGGCACCGCCGCCCTCAGCGGTCACCGTAGAGATCCACGATCACGGACACGAGCACTGATCATGCCCGGCGTGGACGTGTGCTCCGTTGCTGCGGGCCGTGCCAGGCTGACCGTCCCCTGGGGTCGGGCCGGCTCGTCAGCCACACCCCGCGCCTGCCCCCGGCCGACGAAGAGTTGCACGCCGCCTCGCTGGAGGACCGCCGAGTGCGTTGACGCCTGCCACGAGCACCAGGTGCGCAGGAGAACCGAAAGAGCTCCGACACGGGAGCCGTTCACAAGGAGACTGCGATGCAGGAGCACTTCGTCTGGGTGACGACGCGGCGCATCAAGCCGGGCACACTCCAGGACTTCGAGCGGGCATGGCGCCCGGGCACGCCCCCCGGCGGCATGCTCCGCGCCTACGCGTACTGGTCCGAGGACGGACAGGAGATCACCGGGGTGTCGTTCTGGGACTCCAAGGAATCCTGCGACTCCTGGCGCTCCTCCGACGCGGAGAGGCAACGGCGCGAGGCCATGGCTCCCTACGTCGCCGAGGAGCGGGAGGGCTTCTACCGCGGCGGTGAACTCACCGTCCCGGCAGAGCACTCCGGAGCCTGAGGCAGCCGAGGTGCCTGCCGCACGGCATCAGAAACTGCCTCCTGCGGTTGTTCGTGCTGGTCGGCAACGCGCCCCGGAGAGTCCACGAACTGGGTGTCGACCCGCTCGGCGATCAGTGCCCGGTCCGCCTCGGTCCAGGCGTGGCGCGGGCCTGCTCCGGGGCCGGGAAGCGATGGCGCCCTCGGCGGTGCGGATGCTGCGGACCCACAGGCCGTAGCCGGTGGCGAGTTCGCGGGCGGTCGCGTCGTCCTCGGCGACGACGGCATCGGCGGAGACACTGACGTCCGGGCGTGCCCCGCCGGGGCGAAACTCCCGCCGCTCCGGTCCGGGCGGACCACTGCTCGAGAAGTCGCGGACGGCGCACTCCGTGGCATCACCCAAAGAATTGACCATGTGTTCGATTTCTTTGCCGTGTGCGGCACCTGATCCACGAATACCGTGGCAAGCCAGACACCCACTCGAGCAGGAGGCAGTCAGGCCATGGCCGTGAAACCTGAGGGCGCGCCCTGTTGGGCCGACGCGATGTTCCCCGACCTGGAGGCCGCGAAGAGCTTCTACGGTGAACTGCTGGGCTGGACCTACGGCGAAGCGTCGGAGGAATACGGCAACTACACACAGGCGTACTCCGGCGGCAAGAACGTCGCCGCACTCTCCCCCCAGATGCCCGGCTGGGAAGGCCCGCCGGCCTGGAGCATCTACTTCGCATCTCCGGACATCGACGCCACCGCCGCCAAGATCCGCGACAACGGCGGTGAACTCATGATGGAGCCGATGGCCGTCGGCGACTTCGGCAAGATGCTCATGGCCAAGGACCCGAGCGGCGCCGTCCTCGGCGTCTGGCAGGCCGGCACGCACAAAGGCTTCGAGAAGGAAGGCGAGCCCGGTTCGTACTGCTGGGCCGAAGTCACCACGCGCGACGCCGCGAAGGCTGACGCCTTCTTCCCCGCCGTCTTCGGCTACGGGGTGAGGACCATGGAGGACGAGGCCATCGACTTCAAGCTCTACAACCTCGGCGACGACACCGTGCTGGGCCGGATGAAGATGACGAAGGACTGGCCCGCCGAGGTCCCGCCGTACGTCAACATCTACTTCGCCGTCGAAAACTGCGACGAAGCGATCGCCACCGTCACCAAGCACGGTGGCCAGGTCCACTTCGGACCGCACGACAGCCCCTTCGGCCGCTTCGCTGCCGTCTCCGACCCCCAGGGCGCGACCTTCTCCGTGATCGACCTGCAGACGACACAGGGGGAGATGCCCAAGATCACCTGACCCGCGCCTGACGAACGTCCCCCTTCTCCCGGCTTCGGCCCGCGGCTGCCACAGCCGCGGGCCGAAGCTCGTTACCGGCCGGCCAGACCGTAGCCACCGCCTCGGGCGGCACCCACACATGCGACGACAAGCGGCGCCCCCAAGTCCACGACGACGCCGCGAAGATGCAGGGCTTCGCCTGCGAGGCACGTGGTACCCGTCGTTCGACGACCAGTCCGCGCGGGTGCCGCCGTACGCCGGCGGTCCAACTGGTTCGCCCTGTCCGCCAGGCGGAGCGCCGTGATGGGAAACCGGGTGAAGCGGTGTCGCTCGATCGGAGTGCAACTCACGGGTTGCACCTGGAGGGGTCGACGTGCAACTCTGGAGTTGCATCAATTGGCGACGGCGAAGGAGTCCCCTCATGAGCGAGGACCGAATCGAGCGCGAAACCCTGATCGCGGCGCCCCTGGAGCGGGTCTGGTCGCTGGTGGCCCAACCCGGTTTCTGGGTGGCCGACAAAGCGAGCCTGCCCGGCACTGTTGCCAAGGAAGGCGAGTCGATGGTGGCGAGAAACGCCGAGCACGGCGACTTCCCGGTACGTGTGGAAAAGGTCGAGCCGCCGACGTACCTGGCCTACCGCTGGACCAGCGCGTTCCCCGGAGAAGAGCTGCGCGAGGACAACAGCACCCTCGTGGAGTTCACGTTGACCCCTGAAGGCGACCGGACACGGCTGCGCGTCGTCGAGAGCGGGTTCGCGGCGCTGGCCGGGTCCGAGGAGCTGCGCACCCAGAACCTGAAAGACCACAGCGAAGGCTGGCCCCTGGAGCTCGACGCGCTCAAGAAGCGCGCCGAACAGCCCTCCACGTGACGGACGACCGTATAGGCGCCGCCGAGGCGGTCGACAGCGTCCTCGCGGCGCTGGCCGACCCGACGCGACGTCAGCTGCTTGATCTGCTCGCCGCACACGGCGAGGCCACCGCGACAACACTCGCCGCACGACTGCCCGTCTCGCGGCAGGCGGTGGTCAAGCACCTCGCCGTCCTGGACGCCGCCGGGCTGGTTTCCGGCGGCCGGGTAGGACGCGAGGTGCGGTACGCGGTGCGGCCCGCGGCTCTGGACGCGACGGCGCGGTGGATGGCCGCGCTCGCGGCCGACTGGGATCGGCGGTTGGCGAACATCAAGCGCGTCGCTGAGGCAGCAGAGCGGGAGGAGAGGAGCAATGACCGATCACAAGACCGGAACACGTGAAGAATGGCTTGCGGCCCGGCTGGAGCTGCTCGAGTCCGAGAAGGCGCTGACGCGGCGCAGCGACGAACTGGCGCGCAAGCGGCAGGAGCTGCCCTGGGTTCGGATCGACAAGGAGTACCGCTTCGCGACCGACGAGGGCACAGCGTCCCTCGCCGATCTCTTCGGAGGACGCTCGCAGCTCCTCGTCTACCACTTCATGTTCGGGCCCGATTTCGGGGCAGGGTGTCCGTCCTGCTCGGCGATCGCGGACGGCTTCGACGGCTCCGTCGTCCACCTCGCCCATCACGACGTCACGCTCTGCGCGGTGTCGAGGGCTCCGCTCGCGAAGCTGCAGGCGTACAAGCGGCGGATGGGCTGGACCTTCCCCTGGGCGTCGTCGTTCGGCGGCGACTTCAACCATGACTTCGGCACGTCGATCACCGAGGAGCAGCAGCGCTCCGGAGTCGTCGAATACAACTTCCGGTCGATGGACGTGACGCCGACGCCGGAGCCCGGCGACAGCCCCATCGCCGACATCGCCGCCGCGCTCGGAACGGACGCCGCGACGTACAGGCGCGAGTTGCCGGGGATGAGCGCCTTCGCACTCGAGGACGGCGTCGTCCACCACACCTACTCGGCGTACGCGCGCGGGCTGGACGGCCTCTGGGGCATGTACCAGTGGCTCGACCGCGCACCACGCGGGCGCAACGAGACCGGCATTTGGTGGCGCCGCCACGACGAGTACGACAACCGGCCCGAGCCTGATTCGCGAAGCTGCTGCGGATCGTGAGGGCGGTCGTGTTGCCGGAGGAGTCGGGCCGGCTTCTCCAGCCCTGAGACCAGGCGCAGTCGCCACTGCCGGTGCCCTTGCGGTGAAGCGCCTGGTGGTAAGGACAGTGAGCGGCCTGCGCTCAAGGACGGTTGGCCATCCTGCTCGGAGACGGGCCGCTGCGGTCTCGACTTCTTCGCGGCCTCAGTAGCCAGGTGGCCGGAAAGACGGCCGCTATGACGCGAAGATCAGTGACGTAGCGGCTTGCCTGGACGGCGAGCGATCCGCGGCGCCGAGCCGCACAGGTCAGCAGCACGGAGACGCCGTTCGAGACGAAGCGGCTCGCACCTACCGGCAATTGCGCCGGTGCATCGGTATCGTCCGCCCCAATGCTTCGGGCCGCGGCACGGCAGCCCGCAAGGAGGAATATCACACTGCCGGCTCACGCCTACTGGCAGGCGAACCGGCACCGTCGTCACAGATTCAGGCATCCATCGGTGGTAGACCGGGCAATAGCTTCTCGATGGTGATGGGGAAGTCGCGCACGCGCACGCCGGTGGCGTTGAACACCGCGTTCGCGACCGCCGCACCGGCCCCGCAGATGCCCACCTCCCCGACGCCCTTCGCGCCCAGGACGTTGGCCTTGTCGTCGAACCCGTCAAGGACGACGGCGTCGACGTCGGGGATGTCGGCGTGGACCGGCACCAGGTATTGCGCGAGATCCCGGTTGACGAAGGCGCCGGATCGCGGGTCGACGACGGCCTCTTCTTCGAGGGCCGCGCCGGCCCCCCAGATCATGCCGCCGATCAGCTGCGAGCGGGTCGTCTTCGAGTTGAGCACGGTGCCCACCGAGAACACGCCGAGCATCCGCCGCAGACGGATCTCCGCGGTGTCCGCGTCGACCCCCACTTCGGCGAAATGGGCCCCGTAGGTGTTGATCGAGTAGTCCGTGTAGTTCGGATCATCGGCCATGAAGCGGGTCACGCCCTCCGCCTCGACACCTTCGGGATGGTCGCGTGCGACGATCTCGCTCAGCGCCTCGGACGCGCCACCGATACCCACGTTGCCATCGGAGAACACGGCGTCTGCCGGGTCCAGGCCGTAAAGCGGAGAGCGCGTGTCGCCGCGCGCCGCGACCAGCACCTTCTCGCGCAGGGCCGTACACGCCCCATGCACCGCAGTGCTCGAGCCGGCGCCGCCCCACGAGCCACCGGACCCCCAGCTGGTGGGAAGCTCGGAACGCCCGAGCTCGATCCGCACCCGATCGGGCGGCAGTCCGAGCCCGTCGGCCGCGACCTGGGTCAGGATGGTGTAGGTACCGGTGCCGATGTCGGTCATGTCCGTCTGGACGACGGCGGTGCCGTCCGCCTCCAGCCGCACCCGCGCAGTTGTCGGCCCTTGGAAATGCCCGCGAATAGCGGCCGACATGCCGTAGCCGACCAACCACCGTCCGTCGCGCACACTCGCCGGGGTGGCGGGGCGGTGCTCCCAGCCGAACCGGCGCGCGCCTTCGCGCAGGCACTCGACCAGGTGCCGGTCGCTGTACGGCACATCTCGCTCGGGATCGACGGCGGGCTCGTTGCGGATCCGCAGCTCGACCGGGTCCATCCCGAGCGCATGGGCCAGCTCGTCCATCGCCGACTCGACCGCCAGCATGCCCGGCGCCTCGCCCGGCGCGCGGACGTCCGTCCCGGGCGGCAGATCGAGCGGCGCCAGCCGGTGGCTGGTCAACCGGTGGGGCGCGGCGTAGAGGCTGCGGGTCGTGGCGGCGGTCTGCTCGGCGTACTCCACATCGGGGTTGGTGTGCATGGTGACGTCATGGGCGATCGCAGTCAGCCGTCCGTCGCGCCCCGCGCCCAGCCGAACCCGCTGGCTGGATATGGGACGCATGCCGACGAGCTGGAAGATCTGCTGCCGGGTCATCGCGACCTTGACCGGTTGGCGCAACGCGCGAGCGGCGAGCGCTGCCAGGATCGTCTCGGAATGGATCCCCAGCTTGGAACCGAATCCCCCGCCGACGAAGGGGGCGACGATGTGAACCCGCGCCGGGTCGATCCGAAGCGTGCTGGCGATCGAGGCCCGCGCCGCATCGACGATCTGGCAGCTGACGTAGACGACCAGGTCCTCGTCGCGCGGTTCCACCAGACACGCGTGCGGCTCCATCGGCATCGAGAACTCGTACGGCGTCGTGTAGTACTCGTCGACCCTGACCGCCGCGCTGTCGAACCCGGCATCGAAATCGCCCACCGCAGTGTCGGTGGGGAGACCGGCATTGACCACTTTCGGGATGTACACCTCATCTTCCTGCTCGGCAAAGTCGAAACGTCCCCGCCCGCCGGTGTATTCGACTTCGACGAGATCGGCCGCCGCTCGGGCCTGCTCGAGGGTCGCGGCGACGACGAGTGCCACCGGCTCGCCGTAATGGTGAATGTCGGGGCCGGTCAGCACCGGCTGGGCGCGCCAGTATTCGAACGGAATGGACTCATCGCGGTGGCCTTGGGCCGGGGCATTGAGATGGGTCATCACCATGTGCACGCCGGGTGCCTGTTCGGCGCTCTCGGTGTCGATCCGCGTGATGCGGCCTTTGCCGATCGTCGCGCCGACGATGAAGCCGTAGAGCGGTTGGCCGGCCTCCCAGTGCTCGTAGGCGTAGGTGGCCCGGCCGGAGACCTTCGACGGGCCGTCGACGCGGCTCACAGCTTGCCCGATCATGCCGCCTCCTCAGCTCGTCCCTGCCACTTGCGCCAGCGTGCGGCACAGCGTGCGCTTGGCCAGCTCGATCTTGAAGTCGTTGTGCCCCTGCCCGACCGCGTCGCGCATCGCCGCCTCGGCGGCGGCGCCATAGGTGGCCATCGTGGCCGGACGGCCGGTCAACGCGGCCTCCGCCTCGACGGACCGCCACGGCTTGTGCGCCACACCGCCGAACGCCACCCGTGCCTCACTGATCGTTCCCTGATCGGTCGAGACGACAGCCGCCACGGAGACCAGGGCGAACTCGTACGACGCCCGGTCGCGAACCTTGCGGTATTTCTGCCGGCCCGGCGGCGGCGGGGGCAGGACGACGCTCGTGATCATCTCGCCGGGCCGCAGCACGGTCTCGATGTGCGGCGTATCGCCCGGCAGCCGGTAGAAGTCCGTGATGGCGACGCGGCGTACCGCCTGATCGGCGTCGAGCAGCTCGATCTCCGCCTCCAGCGCGGCCATCGCGACGGCCATGTCCGAGGGGTGGGTAGCGATGCAGGAGTCGCTGGCACCGAGGATCGCGTGTATCCGGTTGAACCCGCCGATCGCCGAGCATCCGGATCCGGGATTCCGTTTGTTGCAGCCCGCGGCAGTGTCGTAGAAGAAGGGGCAGCGAGTGCGCTGCAACAGGTTTCCACCGGTGGACGCCTTGTTGCGCAACTGGCCCGAGGCGCCGGCCACCAGCGCCTCCGACAGCACCGGATAGCGGGTGCGCACTCGGGCATCGGCGGCCACTTCGGAGTTCGCCGCCTGCGCGCCGATGCGCAGTCCGCCGTCCGGGAGCTCCTCGATGTCCCGCAACGGAAGCCGACTGATGTCGACCAGATGGCTGGGTTTCTCGATGTCGAGCTTCATCAGGTCGAGCAGATTGGTGCCGCCGCTGATGAACTTCGCGCCGGTTCTGGACACCGCGGCGACGGCGGCCTGTACATCCGTCGCTCGCTCGTACGTGAAGGACCTCATCCCGGGCCTCCCTCCGCGATGCTACGGATGGCCGCGACGATGTTCGGATAGGCGGCGCACCGACAGATGTTGCCGCTCATCCGCTCTCGGATCTCCTCATCGGTCAACGCGATCCGCGGCGAGGCCACGTCAGCGGTGGCGTGGCTGGGCCAACCCGCCTCCGCCTCGGCGAGCATTCCGACAGCCGAACAGATCTGGCCGGGAGTGCAGTAGCCACATTGGAAGCCGTCACTCTCGATGAAGGCGCGCTGCATGGGGTGCAGGCCATCGGGATCGCCCAGGCCCTCGATCGTCACGATCTCGTCGTCCTCGTGCATGACGGCGAGCGTCAAACAGGAGTTGACGCGCCGGCCGTTGATCAGCACGGTGCAGGCGCCGCACTGCCCGTGATCGCACCCCTTCTTGGTTCCGCTCAGGCGCAGATGTTCGCGCAGCGCGTCGAGCAGCGAGGTCCGCGGATCCACCTCAAGCCGCCGCACCTGATCATTGACGCTCAACCTTATCGCCGAGAGTTGGGCCATCTCGCCCTGGCTCCGCCCGGCGGCGCCCGTATCTGAATCGCTCATCACAGCCCGCCTTCCTCGCTAGGTGCGGGTGTCACGCTGGGTATGCGTCGCCGCTGTCGGGCGCGCTGCCCGTCGCCACTGCCGGGCGCGCGCCTCCCCAGCGTCTCGCAATTGCCGTCGCACCGCGATTCATACCGTTGACCGGGTCTGTGGACGCGTCGTCACCGGCACCGCGGGGTGCTGATGCCCTGCCCACGCCGGTCGTCGGTTGGGGTTGGTGGAGCCGCGCCACCCGATCGAACGACTCGCTGTCACGACCGGCCGGCGGCCGGGCTCGATGCCATGGCCGGCGGCCACCGGGTCATCTTCCGATGCCGGCACTACTGACGATGATCGAGCAGCTTCGCACCGTGAACAACTCGGGGCCTGCGGCGAGGGGTGGTTCGGGGCGGAATGGCGTGTCAGCCGGCGCGATCCGTCCAGCGCAGCCGGGCGCCGTCCGGGCAGCGGCCTGGGGCGGGGTCCCATTCGAGGACAGCGACGAAGATGCCTTCGCCGGGGCCGGCCGTGGTCCCGGGTTCGTCGGCCGGCAGACGACCGCGCAGTCCGGGCACAGCCCGCCGCCGCGAGCCGTTCGATGACGGACTGGATACAGGGCTCGTGCGGCAGCGGAGCGACCGCGGCGCACGTACCGGTTCGGGCGGCGCCGCAATCGCCGACCTGGACGACGCACGGACCCGACTGCTCACCGCCGACGCTGCCGAGGACGAGCAGGCCACCCGTGACGTCACAGGTCAGTGGCATGTCCACCTGCAGCAGCTCGTCGGAGCCGGGTCCATCACCAGCGACGACCTGCGCGACTTGCTCACCTCTTGCAGCAACTCGCCGACACCTCAGCGACACGTCGGCACACGGCACCGACCCCAGGACATCCGTGACGGCGTCCTCCACGAGGTCGAACATGAAGTTCGCCGACCTCGTCGACCGCTCCCCGCCGCTTGGAGTTGGGGTGTTCGGCGAACCCCAGTTTTTCAGCGTCTTGGTGACAACGTCCGTGAGCGTTCCTTGGGCGGACGACGGCAGGAAGGCCGCCTTGGTATCGCGCCTGGTCAGCTAGAGCTTTGACCGCATAGGTTCGCCAGGTCGAGCGATCAAGGCAATGATGACGAGCGATCTGCCTCCCCATCAATTGCCTTTCCTGCTACGGACCTTGGCGTGTTCGCATCTCGGCACGGCACTAGACCCGGACTTCGCAGGTCGTCGTTTCAGGTCTGTGGCCAGCGGGTTCGCGTGATGTCTGTTTCGAGGAGATCAAGGAGGTGGAGTTGGACGCCGCGGGTGATCTGGATGGTGGGCGGATCGGTGGTGTTGCCGATCCGCAGGGTGAGTTCGCCGAGGTGGTAGAAGATCATGCGGCCGGTGGGGCGGACCCGGCGCTGGTCCGGGTAGAGGCCGACCATGGTCTGCTCGGACCCCAGAGCGCGTCTGACCTGCCGTTCGATCAGGCTGAAAACGAGCAGGGCCAGGCAGATGACCTGGATGAGAGCGGCGACACGCCGGTTGTGCTGCACGAACACCGGCGCGACCGCCAGGGGGCCTTTGAAGTCGTGGTAACGGCGCTCGACCGCGCCCTGGCCTTTGTAATGGACAAGGATCTGGTCCGGGCCAGCCTGCTCGGCCGGGATGCTCGTCAGCAGCGCCCACCAGCCGTCCACCGCAGCCTCGGCCGCCAGGACGTCCTGGTCGAAGTGCCACTGAAGGGCGGGAGGTTCGCCTTCGTCTCCGGTGATCGTCCAGCGGAGGCAGGAGGTGACGTGCCGCTTGGCTGCGATGACCCCGATCCGGGCCGTGATCTTCTGGTGGGTGCCGTAGTGCCAGCCGCACGCCGCGCCGGCGAGCTTGTCCATTTCCTCGCCGGCCCGGGCCAGTCGCTTCTCGCGGGCCCGGCGCTGGCCCGCCGCGACAGCGGTGGAGTGCACCAGGACCCGGCGCACCCGGTGCACCGGATCCCGCTTGCGGCGCCCGGCCATGGTGTGGACGTCCTCCAGCACCCGGTAGCTCTCCCGCTCGGCGGCCGGTTTGTCCACGTCCCGCTCGGGCACCCAGTCCACCGCCTGTGCCTGTGCAAGGTCCAGGGCCGCGTAGACCTCGTCCTTGACCTGGGCAGCCGGGACCGGCGCGATGAAATCCACGCCGGCCGCGAGCAGTGCGGAGATATTCGCATAGGACACCAGCTTGGAATCGGCGACCATCAAGAACTCCCGTGCACCAGCCATGCCTTGCAGGTCCTTCATCGCGCCGACGACCTGGCTGACCTCGGCCGCACCCCCGTCGAAGACACGGGCGTGGACAGGAATGCCGCCGTCGGCGGACACCGCGAGTCCGGCCTGCACCTGCTTCAGGTCCACCCGCCGGTCCTTGGGGCGCCCGTAGCCGATGACCGGGAACTGCTCGTCCTGGTCCTCGGCGGGGAAGTCACCATGGACAGACATGCTGGTCATGTCCCAGTGCAGCCTCGACACGTCGATCCCGAACTCGGCGATCGCCCGTGCGCCGACCGTCCCCGCCCTCGGTCGACGAGTTCGGGCGGGCCGTGACCGGTCGTCCGAGGAGGAGCCGCGCGAGCGAGGCCGTGCCCCTCGCCCGCGGGCTGCTCGCCGCCGTGGGCCGGCTCCCCTCCGGGGAGGACCTGGACCGGGACGCGCCGCTGCTCGGCCGGCTGGCGGCGCTCGGCAGGAGTCTGCGACCCGCGGACGACAGCGCGACCCCCGCATGGGTGCCGCTGACCGCGCAGTTCACCGAGGTGAGGACCGCCTTCCGGAAGGTCGTGCCGGGCGGCGTGCCCCTCACCCTGCTCCCCGCGTTCGTGCCGCTCTCGGCGCACGGCGCGGAGTTCGCGGCCGGTCTCCTGAAGGAGGCGGAGGGGCGGCGCGCGCACGAGTGACCACGGGGCGGGTCACCGTCCGCCGACGGGCGGACGGTGACCTGCTTCCGGCGGGCCGTCAGGACGCCGACCGCTCCGCGCGGACCCTGCGAACCGCCGCGACCATGCACCCGGGCTTGCCCTCCTGTCGTGTGTACGGAGGCTTCCTGTGATCGCCCTCCGAGCCCATGCGACGGCGCTGCACGGGGGCAAGGCAGCGGCACGGAACACGGCCTCCCTGGACCAAGATCCAGACCGTTTGCGAACCAGTGCCCGAGCGACCACATTTCGTCCCACCTGCGCGACCTTGCCGGCCCGCCACGCGCTCATCTCCAACCCTGGGTCGGCGACTGCTCCAGGAGCAACGTCTTCCACGACAGCCCGATCTGCCGAAGATGCCGGAGTGACGGCCGCGAGGGCATCGAGGGGCGCGACGATCCGGGCCGCGAATGCGTCCGCGTAGGGCGCGGCGGCGACACCTCGCGGCAGCCGCTCGAACAGCTCGCGCCCAAGCTGTCGCTCCAGGGCGCGGATCTGGGTGGTCACCGTCGGCTGCGACAGACCCAGCAGGTGCGCGGCGGCGGTGAAGGACCCGGACCCTGCACCGCGTTCACCGCCGACCTGCGCCGCCTGCTGATCGGCCTGTTCACCGAGGCGGGCACCGCGGGCGGCACCGAGCCGCCGAAGCGAGCGTGGGCATCCCTGACGGAGGTCGCGCCGGTCAGGGAGGGCAATGTCGTGTTCGTCTCCGGCGCGGCCGGCGCGGTGGGTTCGGTGGCCGGGCAGCTCGCCCGCAAGCTCCGCGCCGACCCTGCGCTGCGCGCTCTGGCCGAGGCCCTCATGGCTACGGGTCATCCGTCGCCACGGTCGCGCTGTGGTGGGCGCGGATGAGCGCGATCACGGTGTCGGCCGTGCGGTCGAGGTGGTTGCGGCCATCGGGCAACTGAGCCGTCGGGCTGATGTAGCTGCGCGGCCCGACGTGGGTGGCCGGGTCGAGCCGATGCACGGTGATCTTCCCGGCGCGGCGGGCCCGGTTCCATCCGCTGCCCCGGAACAGCCGCCAGCGCTGAGGGAAGATCCAGGTGCCGACCCGCTCCACCCGGTCGTATGCACTGGTGAGCTGGTGGAGGTGCTCGGCGTGGGTGAGGTCGTTGGCGCCGTTGAGGAAGCCACCGAGGTTGGCCAGTACGAGCGGGGAGCGTAGCTGGGTGTGCAGTTCGTCGACCGCGCCGGTGGCGACCTGGGCGCCGCCGCTGTAGCTGAGCAGCACCACGGGGATACCGCTGTCGGGCTGGTAGCCGGCGAGCCGGAGCTGAGTGGCGATCTGGGAGCCGACGGCCCGGTTGTAGAGCGGGCGGTACCGGTGGTCGGCGGCGACGAAGATCTGCATGACGTTGTGCAGGAACAGCAGCAGCCCGATGCGGCGGCGCAGCCACGTCCACACCGGTCGATCGGCCAGCGGGTCGGCCAGTGGCGAGTAGGGCTGCACCTGGCTCAGCACCCGCAGCTCCGGCGCTCCGGCGATCAGGGCCTTGACCAGCTGGCCGCCGTCGCGGCTGTCGCGGACGCGGCGTTTGCCGATGCCGTCGAGGTAGACCAGGTAGGCATCCGGGGGACGTTCGGCGGCCGCGCCCCGGGCGTAGGGCACGCCCTCCGGGAGTACGGTGACGGGGGCCCGCCAGCCGGCGCCGTAGGCCAGCACCTCGTAGCGGGCCAGCAGAGCTTCGGCGAGCAGAGCCGGCCCAATCGCGAAGACCCAGAGCACGAAACCGTTCATGCGATCGCCCCCCGCGCCTCGGCCGCGCTGATCCTCACGACCAGACGCCGAACGGCCTCTACAGCGACACCAAGCCCGGCCCCGGCGACGGCCACGCAACCGGCGGCGGCCCACCAGCCCAGCCCGCTCGCCGCGGCGAGCGGACTGGCCAGACCGGCCCCCACCCCGACGAAGAGCAACAGGTGGAGGAGGGGCCCGAGCAACGGGAATGCAAGGACGGCGGCGAGCATCAGCGGGGCAACCAGGCCCGGTGTCCACACCAACCCGGCGCCCGGCGGTGGTGAGGACAGCAGCAGCTCGGCCAGGGTCCACGCGGTCAGCGGCCACAGCGCGAACACAGCACCCTCGACGATGCCGCCGGCCAACAGCAGGCTGGCCACCAGAGTCCGCGACATGCCGGGGCGGCGCACTGCCAGAGGCAGGATGCGCCCGGCGGCCTCCGACACCCCGGCGAGCAGCAGCAGGACGACGACGGATGACATCGCTCAGCCTCGCTGTGACGGATCGACGGGAGCCGACTGACCGGACGAGCCGGCCGCATGCAGGTACCGCTCGAGTTCGTCGGCGGCGCGCCGGTATCCACCCGCCTCGTGCTGGGCAACCTGCAGGGTGACCCCGGCTGCCCAGAACCGGGGGTCGTCGAGCAGGCGCCCGGCGAGGGCACGCACGGAGCCCTCGGTCACGTCCTGGGTACGGATCGACAGGCCGGCGCCGAGCTCGACCACGCGACGGGCCACCATCGGCTGGTCGGCGCCCTGCGGGACCACCAACATCGGAACCCCGGCGTACATGGCCTCGTTGACGCTGTTCACCCCGCCATGGGTGACGAACAGCGCCGCGCGGGCCAGCACCTCCGGTTGCGGGACGAAACGGCGGGCGAGCACATTGGCCGGCAACGGACCCAGCGCGGCGGGATCGGTCTGCCCAGTGGAGACGATCACGGTCCCGCCCAGCGGGGCCAGCGCGGTGGCGAAGCTGCGCAGCAGTTGCGGGGCCGCGTTGAACACCGTGCCCAACGAGGCATACAGCACCGGGTCCTGCAGCCGGTCGACCGGGAACGACGGGTCGACGGGGCGGGCGCCGATGCTCGGGCCGACGAACCGGTAGGACTGGTCGAAGTCCTCGGCCGAAGGCTGGAACGCCCGTGAGGTATAGACCAGATTGAGGGGCTGGCGGATGTTTGCCACGTCGACCAGTGGCAGCCCGCGCGCATCGAACTGGCGGTGCAGCCTCCATCGCGCCCGCAGGTAGCCCTGGAGGCTGCGGGGCCGAGCCGTCGCATCGGACAGCAGGTCCCACGAGCCGCGGGTGGGGCTGGGCACGTGCCGGTTGTAGGCGAACGTGGTGAACGACGACGCCGCCGGCACCTTGAGTTCGCGGGCGGCGACCGCACCCCACAAACACGCGCTGTCGTGGACGATCAGTTCGGGCTGGACGCGGCGCAGGTCGGTGAGCACCCCGGGCAGAAAGCGGACGGCGGTGCGCGCCAGCCCCTCCATCAGCGTGACCGGCACCGGCGGATCGGGGAGCGGCTGGTCGCCACCGGGGTAGAGATGCACCCTCGCGCCGGTGGCCTCGATCTCCTCACCGAAAGCGGGCGAGGTGTGGTACGTGACGGTGTGGCCGCGCCGAACAAGCTCGGCCACGACCGGCAGCGTCGGGTTGACGTGCCCGTGCATGGCGATGTTGAGGAACGAGATGGTACTCACAGGGCGACCCCCGATACGGAGGAAGTCGATGCCTCGCCCGGCCCGGCCGACGCCGCCCGAGGATCGTCGACCCGATACAGGCCCGGCCCACTGATGCGCAGCCCGTCGAGAAAGCGTCCCGCCGTGCGGGACGCGGTGCTGATCAGCCGCTGGGAATGGCCGAAGTCCCATGGGGCGGGCCAGGCCTCGATGCCGGTCGGCAGCACGACGGTCGGGATGTGCCTCGACACCTCGTGCAGATCACGCTCGATCTGATGGTGCATCAGCAGCAGCCCGGCCCTTGCGGCGATCGCGCTGGCCCGTCGGCGCGGGACGGTCGGGCGCAACGGCGAGCTCTCCGGCCCGGTCGACAGCACCACCACGCTGGCCGCCCTGGCCTGCAGGGCCGCCAGTACCGGGACATAGGCGATCACCCCGCCGTCGACGAGCGTCCTGCCCTCGCGGTCCACCGGGGGCAGGATCCCGGGAACGGCCGCGCTGGCCAGCAGTGCGGACTCGAGGTCCCCGTGGTCGAGCAACGCCGGAGCGCCGGTGCCCAGGTCCATGGCCACTGCGGTGAACGGGACGGCCAGCTCCTCGATCCGAGACGGCAGCCCGGACTGGGCAATCAGTCGACGCAGGCCGCGATCGGTGAAGATGCTGGCCCGTGAGGGCAGGTAGCCGAGCGGATACACCTCACGGCGACGCAACTGGGTCCACACGCGGTCCAGCCACGGCGCGGACCCGTCGGGGTGGGCGGCCGCGATGGCCCCGACGAGGGCGCCCACCGAGGTTCCGATGATCATGTCCGGGACGAACCCGCGCTTCTCCAGCGCGTACCCGACACCAACATGCGCCGCTCCGAGCACGCCACCGGCGCCCACCACCACGGCCACGGGACGGGGAAGGGCGCGCAAGCCCTCCGACGTGGGGTCTTCGGGCGGTCGGCTCGATGGCAGGGAACGCGTCCCCTTGTCGCCCGTCATCGTTGTACGCCTCTCGTGGCTACGACCACTCGTCGAGTCGCCCCCACTGAAGCCCGAGCGAGCCCACGAGACCGTATCCGGCCACAAGCAATCATCATGATCCATCTTTCTCGCCACGGCACGGAATCGGATTGGTTTCTCAACCAGCTCCGGGCGGCAACCCGATCTGGGACGCCGACCGCCCGACGTGTCTGGCGAAGCCGTCACTGAGACGTGCGACAGGCTGTATCCGTCGGCCGCGAGGTGCATGGCGCCTCGCGAGATCCGTGGTTCTGGTCCCAGGACCGTGAAGCTTTGAGGAAGAGCAGGTCGCTGCCGTCCCCTCCGGGGACCGAGCTCGGCGTGCGGTGTCCACTGTGTCGACGAATGTGACTGTCTCGTCGAGCGGCGCCCGGCCCGTACGGGTGTAACCCACCGTGACGTCCTCGAACCCGATCGACATGCCACAGAAGAGGATGAGCTCGTCCGGGGGTGACAGGACCTCCGCGACGGTCGTGTGATACTTCGCCCATGCCATCTGCGGGCAGCTGTGCACCCCTTCGGCGCGGAGCAGCAGCATGACGGTCTGCAGATACATGCCGAGGTCGGCCCATTGGGCCGGGCCCAGATCGCGGTCGATGTAGCAGAACAGGGCGGCGGGCGCGCCGAAACAGTCCCAGTTCGCGGAAGCGGCCCTCTGGCGCGCCTCCAGGTCCTCGCGCGGAATACCGAGTGCGCCGTAGCGCTGCTCGCCGAAGGCGGATCGGCGCTCGCAGTACGGGGACTTCAGTGCGGGCGGGTACTGCTGGTACTCCGGCTCGTCCCAGGGGTCGCCCGCGGCCAGGCGCTTGCCGGCGCGCTTCTTGAGCTCGGCCAGCGGCCCACCGGTCAGCACATAGACGCGCCACGGCTGGAGGTTCGATCCGGATGGCGCCCAAGCCGCGGCGGACAGCACGCGCTCCAGCACCTCCCTCGGGACATGCCGGTCGGTGAATCCGCGCACTGCCCGTCGGCTCGTGACCGCCTCATAGACGTCCAACATCGCCCACCTCCCATCTGCTCAATCCTTCGCTTAACTCGCGATAGTATCACTCAATACCATCTTGAGTGAAACTATCGTCGGATATGAATCCCAGCTCTTGGTTGCCCGCCTCGGGCACCGCTCTCTGGAGGAAGTCCATGGCCACGCTGCTGCACATCGACTCGTCCGTGTTCCCCGGCGAGGCGTCCTCGTCCCGTTCGGTCGCGGACGCCTTCCGCAAGGCCTGGGAGGAGCGGCACCCGGAGGGCACGGTGGTCTACCGCGACGTCGCCGCCGACCCTGTCCCGCACATCACCGCCGACGCCCACACCGCCGGTTTCGCCGCCCCGTCCGAGCACACCCCGGAGCAGTCCGCCGCGTTCGCCGCGCGCGTGAAGCTCATCGAGGAACTGGAGCAGGCGGAGCCGTCCTGATCGGCGCCCCCATGTACAACTACTCGATCCCGTCGACCCTCAAGGCGTGGCTGCCAGAAGCCGGAGCAAACCCCGGATCAGGGCGAACCTGTACACCACTTCCCTGGACGCAACCGTGATGACGTGGGCTTTCAGTCAGCACCAAACCAGCACGGGAGTCAGCACGACGTCGCAAATCATGCCCGCAACTCGGACAGCCTCCTTCGCGGGCCTCGTCGAAGCCGTCGCGGAGACCCCGGCCGCCTCCATGGTGGTCGCGCGCACAGCAGGCGACTGAACTATGGTGTCCCACCACATGTGCCACTGACCTGCGTGTTTCTACGGTGTGGCGACACGAAATCGTCCCCGTCTCCGCTCGGAAGTGGTATCCATGACCGCCTCGGCAACCGCTCCACCCGCCCCCGGCTCGCTCAAGCGCATCGTCGCCGCGAGCCTCATCGGCACCACCATCGAGTGGTACGACTTCTTCCTCTATGGATCGGCGGCGGCGCTGGTCTTCAACAAGCTGTTCTTTCCGGAGCAGGATCCCCTGGTCGGGACCCTGCTGGCGTTCCTGACGTACGCCGTCGGCTTCGCCGCGCGGCCGCTCGGGGCGCTGGTGTTCGGGCACTACGGAGACCGGCTCGGGCGCAAGAAGCTGCTGGTGCTGAGTCTCCTGCTGATGGGCGGGGCCACGTTCGCGATCGGGCTGCTGCCGACCTACGCGACGATCGGCTCGGCCGCTCCCGTGCTGCTGACCGTTCTGCGGCTGGTGCAGGGGTTCGCGCTCGGCGGTGAGTGGGGCGGGGCCGTGCTGCTGGTGTCGGAGCACGGGGACGCCAGGCGGCGTGGGTTCTGGGCCTCGTGGCCGCAGACCGGGGCGCCGGCCGGGCAGTTGCTGGCGACCGGTGTGCTGTCGGCGCTGACCGCGCTGATGTCGGACGCCGCGTTCACGTCGTGGGGCTGGCGCATACCGTTCCTGCTCTCCGGGGTGCTGGTGATCGTCGGTTTGTGGATTCGTCTGTCTGTCGATGAATCGCCCGTGTTCAAGGCGGCAAGGGCCCAGGCCGAGGAGCGGAAGGCCGCCGCGGGGATTGCCGAGAAGATGCCACTCGTGGCGGTGCTGCGGCACCACTGGCGCGACGTACTGATCGCGATGGGCGCGCGGATGGCCGAGAACATCAGCTACTACGTGATCACCGCCTTCATCCTCGTCTACGCGACCACCCAGGTCGGGCTCAGCAAGCAGACCGCCCTCAATGCGGTCCTCATCGCTTCCGCGGTGCACTTCGCGGTCATTCCGGCGTGGGGTGCGCTGTCGGACCGGATCGGGCGGCGGCCCGTGTATCTGATCGGGGCCGTCGGCGTGGGCCTGTGGATGTTCCCGTTCTTCACGCTCATCGACTCCAAGTCGTTCGGCAGCCTGCTGCTGGCCGTCACCGTCGGACTGGTGCTGCACGGCGCGATGTACGCACCACAGGCGGCGTTCTTCTCCGAGATGTTCGCGACGCGCATGCGCTACTCGGGCGCTTCGATCGGCGCCCAGTTCTCCTCGGTGGCGGCCGGTGCGCCGGCCCCGCTGATCGCGACCGCGCTGCTCAACAACTACGGCAGCTCGACGCCGATCGCCCTCTACGTGATCGCCGCCGCACTGCTGACGATCGTCGCCATCGTCTGCGCCCGGGAGACCCGTGACCGGGACCTGGCCGATGTCGCGGCAGGGCAGGGCAGCCGTGACGCGTCGCACGACGCGGTGGCGACCGCCGACGCGCCGACTACGGCCTGAGCCAGGGCAGGATCCGCAGGCAGAGCATCCGAGCCGCGTGGAACGCTGTGAAGCAGCGTTCCACGCGGCTCGCTGCGTGCCATCGCGCTGCGTGCCGTCGGCGGGCACGCGGATCGCTCCGAGCCGTCAGCGGGCGACGGCCGCCGATATCGCGTGCAGCTGGAGTGCCAGCTGGAGCTCCAGGGCGCGGGCCGGTGACTGCCAGTCGTCCCCGAGGAGCCGTCCTATGCGCTCGAGCCGCTGCGCCACCGTGTTGACGTGGACGTGGAGCTCGTCCTTCGTACGGGCAGGGCTCATGCCGCTCGCGAAGTACGCGTCGAGCGTGCGCACCAGGTCCGTGCCGCGCCGTTCGTCGTAGTCCGCGACCGGGCCGAGCGTGCGCTGGACGAAGCCCTCGATGTCGCGTGTGTCGGCGAGGAGCAGGCCGAGGAAGCCCAGGTCCTCGGCCGCCGCGCCCTCTCCGGAGCGGCGCAGCAGCCGCAGGGCCTCGACGCAGCGGCGCGCTTCGGCGTAGGCGGTGGCTGTCGCGCCACGGGCGGTGGCGGGGGTCTGGACCGGGGACGAAGCGCCGACGGTGACGGGCTCGCGGAGGGTGCCGCCGAGTTGTCCGGCGGTCTGGCGGGCGAGCTCGGTGGCGCTGCCCGTGGGGCCGAGCGGCAGCAGCAGAACGGCTCCGCCGTCGCGGGCCGCGGCGAGGCCGTGGCGGGTGGCCGCGAGGTGGGCGGCGGCGGAGGCGAGGCGCTGACGGTCGGCGGTGGCGCGCTCCGCGCTGTCCCCTGTGGGGTGGGCGTCGATCCGGGCGGCGAGCACCACATGCGGGGCGTCCAGGTCGGCGTGGAGCCGGATCGCCCGGTCCCGTAGCAGCCGGGGATCGCGGTCGGGGGCGTCGAGGAGGTCGTCGAGCAGTTCGCCCCGCACCCGCTGCTCGGCCTCGCCGGCGGAGCGCCGGGCCAGCAGCAGGAGGGACGTCACCATGGCGGCCCGCTCCAGCGTGCGCCGGTCGACGGGATCGAGGGACGGCTGGCCGTGCAGGACGAGCGCGCCCAGCAGCTCGCCACCGGCGGACACCGCGGCCACCCAGTCGTCGGCATGCGCGATCGCGTGGCCGTCGGTGCCGTCCAGTTGCAGCGCGGCGAGCCAGGGTGCGGCGGGGTCGGCGAACTCGACGGTGCCGTCGAGGACCTCGGAGAGTGCGTCGGCGACATCGTGGACACCGCCGCCGTGCAGCACGAGCTCCGTGAGCCGGTCGTGCACGTCCGAGGCGCGCTCGATGACGGCACTGTGGTCACGGATGATCTCGTTGGCCCGCTCCAGCTCGGCGAGCGCGGTGCGGGTCTCGGCGAGCAGGTTGGCGGTGTCGATGGCGACCGCGGCATGGGCGGCGAACGAGCCGAGCAGCGCCACCTGCTCGCGCTCGAAGACGCGGGCGCGGCGATCGGCGGCGAAGAGCACGCCGATCACCTGGCTGCCGAGCATCAGCGGTACGCCGAGGATCGCGACAAGGCCCTCGTCCCGCACGCCCGAGTCGATGGCGCGGGTGTGCTGGAAGCGTTCGTCGTCGAAATAGCTGTCGGTCACATACGGTCGGGCGGTCTGGGCGACGAGTCCGCCGAGCCCCTCCCCCATACCGAGCCGCAGCTGCTGGAACCGCGCCGAGACCGAGCCTTCCGTGACACGCATGTACGTGTCGCCGGCGGCCGGGTCGTTGAGGCTGAGATACGCCACCTCCGTGCCGAGCAGCGAACGGGCGCGCTGCACAATGGCCCGGAGGACCGCGTCGAGGTCGCGCAGACCCGCGAGATCGTGCGCGGTCTCGAAGAGCGCCGACAGCTCGGCCTCGCGGCGCCGCCGGCCCTCCAGCTCGGCGCGCACGCGCAGCGCGAGCTGCTTGGCATGCTCCAGCCCGGACAGCGTCTCGGGGGCCGCGCCGCTCGCACGGGCGAGCAGCAGGGGCCGGTCGTACGCCTCCGCGGCGGCGCCGCGGGCGAGGAGCTCCAGGTAGGAGGCCTGATCGTGGGACATGAACACAGGGATACCTGCCGTGCGGGGGGTCGCACCAGCCCCTGTGGACGACGCGGCCCCTGTGGACAACTCCGTCACCCCCGCCACCGCCCCGGCCGGTACGAGCCGGCATGAGTCCGTTACGAGTCCGGTGCCGGGGCGGCAGTGGGTCAGTGGCATCGCGCCGGGCGACGCGCCTCAGTGCGCCGACCAGCCTCCGTCCATCGTCAGCGACGTGCCGGTGATGAAGGACGCCTGCGGCGTGCAGAGATAGGCGACCGCCTCGGCCACCTCCTCCGGCTCGATGAGCCGCTTGAGCGCGGAGTCCTTCAGCAGGATGTCGGCGACGACCCGGTCCTCGGGAACACCATGAGCCGCCGCCTGGTCGGCGACCTGCTTCTCGACCAGTGGGGTGCGCACATAGCCGGGATTGACGCAGTTGGAGGTGACCCCGTGCGAGGCGCCCTCCAGCGCGGCGGTCTTGGAGAGCCCCTCCAGACCATGTTTGGCGGACACATACGCGGACTTGTAGGCCGAGGCCCGCAGCCCATGAACGGAGGAGATGTTCACGATCCGGCCCCACCCCTGCCCGTACATGTGCGGGAGCGCGCCCCTGATCAGGCGGAAGGGTGCCTCGAGCATGACGGTGAGCACGGTGTGGAAGACGTCCGGCGGGAACTCCTCGATGGGGCGCACCAGCTGCAGCCCTGCGTTGTTGACAAGGATGTCGGTACCCGCGGCCGCCGCCTCCGCCGCGTCGAGGTCGGTCAGGTCGAGGACGTGCGGTTCCAAGGAACCCGTTGTCCCCGGCCCCAGGGACTGCTCGACGAGGGCGTCGAGTCCGTCCGCATCCCTGTCGACGGCCCTGACCTTGGCCCCGGCGGCCGCGAGCCGCAGCGCACAGGCGCGGCCGATGCCACCCGCCGCTCCGGTGACGAGTGCGGTACGGCCACCGAGGTCGAGGGCGAGACCGACGGAGGGCGTGGACGCCAGGGCATGGGGGGCGGGACCCGGATTCATGGTCATGTTCCGCACCCTAGGCAGCGCTCACGCACCGACCGATGTGGGCAGCGCCCACAGTTCATTCAGGCTCAGTGGCGTCGAACCACGTCACTCAGGCAGGGTGGCGTCGAACCACGTCGGTCCATCGCTCAGCGCTTGCTTGATCCGGAAGAGGGCGAACTCCTGCAGCTCCGGCAGCGCGTCCACCGAGAACCAGCCCACCTCCAGCGACTCCTCGTCATTGACGCGCGCCTCGCCGCCGACAGCACGGCAGCGCAGGCACACGTCCATGAACTGGCACTGGTCGCCGTTCGGGTACGTCACCGGCTTCGGCAGCGCCTGCACGAGCACGACCCGCTCCGCGACACAACGCACCGCGGTCTCCTCGTACACCTCACGCACGGCCGCCGCCGCGGGCTGCTCCCCCGGCTCCGGGATGCCGCCGATGATCGACCACTTGCCGGTGTCGGCCCGTCTCCCCAGCAGCACCCGTCCCTCGTCGTCGAAGACGATCGCGCTGACGCCCGGCAGATACAGCAGTTGGGTGCCCGCGCTGGCCCGGATCCGACTGATGAAATCAGGAGTACCCATACCGCCGACCCTATGCGGTGATCCCGCGCGCCGCCTTCAGGGCCTCGACGAGCGGCATCACGGTCTCGCGATGGCCCAGGTACTTGACCGCAGGATGGGCGTCCAGCCCCGGGTTGCTCACTCTGCGCGTCGGCTCGAGCACATCGTGCGGCCCCAGCAGCACCTTGCGCAGCTCGAGCGAGGCCACGATGTAGTCGTCGCGGTCGGCGACGTTCACCCACCGCCCCAGCCCCTCCGGGGCGCACGGCGGCTGCGGGCGCACCCTCTCCCGGACGATCGTCCGCAGCCCGAGCGGCGAACCGAAAGTCACCAGCAGCGGCAACGACTGCGACCGCTCGAGCCGGTGGATCGCCTCGTACGCGACGACCGTCCCCAGCGAGTGGGCGTAGACGGCCTTCGTCTCGGGGCCGATCTCCGTCAGCACGGCCGCCACCGCCCGCTCGCGTACCGCCTCGTCGTCGAGGTACGCGGCCACCTGTGCCAGATTGCGCAGCAGCACGGTCTTGAGCGCGGCGAAACCGGCGCGGGCCACGACGCCGCAGCGCGCGAGGCTGCCGATCGTCAGCCGCAGCACCTCGGCCATCCCCTGCTCGGGCCCCAGCTGCTCACGGAACGCCGCCAGCTCGCGGGCCGCCTCCTCCCGGTCGGCCGGATCGCCCGCGTGCTCCTCCACGTTCAGGAGGAAACCCTCGCCGACCCTCTGGGCCGTGCCGGCCATCGACTCCGGCAGCGGGTCATCCCATTTGTCCTTGGGTTCGTACGGCTTGAACAGGTCGCGGTAGTACGCCATCGCCGTCGTCACGTGCCCCTGTGCCAGCCCGTCGGCGAGAGCGTGCTCGTCCGCCGCGCGCAGCGTGTCCGCGATGGCCGCCACCCACTCCGTGTGCAGTTCCTCGGCAGGCTGGTCGACCGGCCCGATGCCATGTACGAGTACGACTTCCGCCACGCTGCCCCGTCCCCCTCCACCTTCACCCCGGCCCGACCGTCCCGGTGCCGGACTCAGCATCGCTTCCGTCCTGACCGATGGTCAACTTCCCGCCCGGGAGCCTCGGTTGCCTGGATAATGATCCAATGCACAAGCGCTATGCACTGGTCGTCGCGTCGCAGTGGGACGCCCCGGGCCGCCATCTGGACGAGCTTGCCGCACAGGCCGAGCAGCTGCGGTCGTGGCTGCTCCACCCCGACCGGGGCCGTTGCGCCCCCGCCCACGGCGACGGACTCCTGCTCGACCCCGGCTCCGTGGACGAGGTGAGGGACGCGGTGGCCGGTGCCTTCGCGCACGCGGCCGCCTCCGCCGCCTCGGCCTCCTCCACCGGACGGGCACGGGCCACGCTGGTGCTGGCCTTCCTCGGCCACGGCGTCGGCGTGCGCGACCAGGAATTCCTCTTCCCGGTACGCGACACTCCCCTGTCCCCGGACGCCACGACGGCGTACGCACTGCCGGAGGGGCTGCGCGACGGGCTCGCCCGCAACACGGACGTCCGCGCGCTCGCGGTCGTGGTCGACACCTGTGAGTCGGGGGTCGCCGCGCTGACCGGCGCCCGCGAGTGGATCCCCGTGTCGATGGAGCAAGGGCGGGAGATCGGACTGATCACCTCGTCCTCCAGCGATCAGCCGTCGTACGGCATGGCGTTCGTCCGGGGTGTCAACAAGGTTCTGGCCGACGGTGACGCGCGGCTCGGCGAGAGTCTCTACGACGACGACGTGCGCTGGGCGGCGGGCCTCACCGTGCGCGGGCAGCAGCCGCAGACGCTGCGCCACGGCGGCAGTTACAGCGATGAGCGGGGGCCCGTCCGGCAGCACTGGATCGCCCAAAACGTCGCGCATCTGCGCCCGTACAGCGTGCTCGCGAGCACCGCGCCCGGGAAGGCCCAGCTCCAGCATCTGCGGTGGTTCCAGAAGCCCGCGCATCTGACGGAGGTGATCACGGCCGCGACCGGACACCGCGCGGTCGCGGTCGTGGGGCGCAAGGGGCACGGCAAGAGCCTGCTGACAGCCGCACTGTGCCGGCCCGAACTGCTCCCGCATACCGCCCGGTTGTCGGTCCCCGCCCTCGCCCATCTGACCGCCGATTCGGTCGACGACAGCGTGCTCGCACGGATCGGCCGCCAACTGGAGCAGTATCTCCCGGGGTTCGCCGATGCCGTGGCCGCCTTCCACCAGGAGGTGGCGAAGCCGGAGCGCGACCAGATGCCGCCGGAACTCCGGCTGGTGGCCGAGCCGTTGCGGCGGTACAGCCGCGCAGACGAGGCAGCGCCGGTACGGATCGCCGTCGACGGGCTCGACCAGCTCGAGCCGAGCGTGCTCCGCCGGCTCGCCGACGCCCTGTGCCGGCTGGTCGAGGCGGCCCCCGACTGGTTCGGGATCGTGGTGACGGCGCGCGACGGACTGGACCTGCCGCCGGAATGGCACACCGTCATCCTCCCTCCGGCCACCGAACGCGAGCTCGGCGGTTTCCTCGACGCACAGGCGTACGACCCGGAGGGGCGCGCGGATCTCCTCCGCAGGGCCGCGGGGAACTGGCAGATCGCGAGTCTGCTGGTCACCTATGGTGCCGAGGCCGGAGACCTGCCGACCGAGGACGAGCTGTACGAGGAGGCGCTGGGCCGTGCCCGCAAGCGGGCGCCCGACGGCCGGGAGGAGTGGGTCGACGCCGTGCTCACCGTGCTCGGCGCAGCGGGCCAGGGTCCGGTTCTGCCCCGCTCGCTGCTGCGCGAGGGCGCGCGACTGCTCGGCGGGCCCGAGTCGGACACTGCGCTGGACGAGGTCCTGGCGCTGCTTCCGGGGCTGCTGAGCCGCGTGCGGGTGTCCGCCGGCTCAGACGGTCACGGCCGCCCCGAGGACTTCGGGTACGCGGACGATTCCGGTGCCCCGGCGGTGGAGGTGATCGGCATCGACCACCAGACCCTCGTCGAGCACATCGAGCACTTCGAGCACGGGCTGTCGCTCGCCGAAGGACACCACGCGCTCGCCGAAGCCTTGGTGGGAATGGCCCCCATGGACCAACACAGGCAAGGAGATCCGTTGCACGACTACGCCCGCGAGGCCGAGCCGGTCCACCTGTGGGAGACGGGGGCGTACGACCGGCTGCTCGACAGCCTGGAGCAACGGGGCTCGGGCGACGCTGCCGCCAACCGCGACCGCTGGGAGGCCTGGTGCGCCCGGCTCGCGCAGCCGGGCAGGCCGGGCCCCGAGCACCCGACGACGCTCCGGGCGCGTCAGCGGGCCGCGTACTGGGCCGGGCGCGCGGGCTCGTACCGGCGTTCCCGCGCCATGTACGAGGACGTGCTCGCCGTCCAGTCCCGGGTGCTCGGCACCGACGACGAGGATCTGCTGGAGAGCCGGCACCGCATCGCCTACGCGGCGGGCCAGACCGGGAGCTTCGCGGAGGCCGTCGAGCTGCACTCCGCGCTGCTCGCCGACCAGTTGCGGGTGTTCGGCCCCGACGACCGCCGCACGCTGGAGACCCGCCACCACATCGCGTACTGGACCGGGCGCGGCGGAGCGATGGCGGAGGGCCTGCGGCTCCACGAAGAGCTGCTGCCGCACCAGACACGGGTACTGGGGCACAAGCACAAGGACGTCCTGGAGAGCCGCCACTACATCGCGTACTGGTACGGGCGCACCGGACGGCAGGAGGAAGCCCTCGTGTTGCACGAGGAACTGTTGCGCGACCGCATCGGGGTCTTCGGCGAGGCGGACGAGCAGGTGATGTTCAGCAGAATGAACATCTGCAAGTTCACCGCCGAAGCGGGGCGTCTGCGGGAGGCCCTGGACGCCTACCACGAGCTGCTGCCCGTGGTGGAACACCACAAGAGCGCCGACCACCCGGACACGCTGCTGGTGCGGCTGAACATCGCTCGCTTCACCTGGGAACTCGGCGACCGCGAGGAAGCGCTGCGGCTGCATGTCGCGCTTCTCGACGACCAGCGACGGGTCAACGGGGAGCGCCACCCCACCGCGCTGATCACCCGGCACAATCTGGCCTGGCTGCACGGCGAACTGGGCGATGCGGCGCGGGCCGCGAGCGAGCTGGCCGCCCTGTTCGACGAGCGGGCCGAGGTCTACGGCTCGGAACGTCATCCGGAGGTGCTCACGACCCGGCTCGGCGTGGCCTGGTGGACGGCGGAGGCCGGCGACCCCGCGGCCGGTGCCGCCCTGCTGCGCGAGGTGCTCGACGAGCGCGTGCGGGTGCTCGGACCGGACCACCCGGATGTGCTCGACGCACGTTCGCGGCTGGGCGAGCTGCTCGGCAGAGTGGGTGGGGAGCATACGGCCGAGGCGGTGACACTGTTGCGCGCCACTGTCGCCGAGCAGTCGGAGCGCAACGGGGCACGGCATCCGGGCACGCTGGCGTCACGGGCCCGGCTCGCCGATGCACTCCTGCGTGCGGGGCGAAGGGAGGAGGCGCGGGCACTTCTCGCGGAGCTGCTGCCGCATCAGTCGGCGGTGCTGGGACCCGAGCATCCGTACACGGTCCGCACGCGGGAAGAGCTCGGGGCGGGCGGCTGAGCGGGCCCAACGGCCCCTGGTGGCGCGCAACGCCACCAGGGGCCTCAGGGCTCGTCGGCCCGTCGGCTTCAGTCTTCCTGGCGCCCGCGTCCGCCGGCCCGGATGCGCGCGTAGCCCACCCAGCCGAGCGCGCCCGCCGCGAGCGCGGCCAGGACGCCCTCGGGCAGCGTGCCCATGCGGGTCGCGGGGGTCAGCGAGGAGCGGAGCGGGACCTCGGCGACCAGGGCGTCGGGGGTGAACATCTTCGTCTGCTGGACGATCTTCCCGTCCGGGCGGATCACCGCGCTGACGCCGCTCGTGACCGGGACGACGACGGCACGGCCGTGCTCGACGGCCCGTACCCGCGACATCGCCAGCTGCTGGTACGTCATCTCGCTGCGCCCGAAGGTCGCGTTGTTGCTGGGCACGGAGATGAGCTGGGCACCGTGCGTGACGGTGTCCCGGACCGCCCAGTCGAAGGCGGCCTCGTAGCAGGTGGCGAGGCCCACCTTGGTGCCGGCGAGGTCGAAGACGCCCACCTTGTGCCCGGGGCCGAAGTCGCGGCGGACGCGGTCGACGTTCGAGTTGAAGACCCGGACGAAGGACCGCATCGGGATGTACTCGCCGAACGGCTGGACGTGCCGCTTGTCGTACGTGGCGACGGGGCCGCGCTCCGGGTCCCACTCGATCAGGGTGTTGCGGAGTTTGCCGGTCTCCGGGGTGACGACCGCGCCGATCACGGTGGGCGCGCCGATCTTCCTCACGGCCTCGTCGATCACGAGGCGCGCGTCACCGTTGCGGTACGGGTCCAGGTCGGAGGAGTTCTCCGGCCACAGGACGAAGTCGGGCTTGGCCACCTTGCCCGCCGCGACGTCGGCCGCGAGCTGCTCGGTGCGGCGCGCGTGGTTGTCGAGGACCGCGCGGCGCTGTGAGTTGAAGTCGAGTCCGAGGCGCGGCACATTGCCCTGGATCGCGGCGACGGTCGCGGTGCCGTCCTCGGCCGAGTCGTCGACGAGCGGCAGTGCGGCGAGCGCGGCGGTGACGGGCACGAGGACGGTGAGCGCCGCTGCCGCGAGAGGGCCACGGGGCAGTTCGCCGGTCCTCCGGTACGCCACGATCCGCCGCCCGGTCTCGTACAGCCCGAAGCCGCACAGGACGACGCCGAAGCCGAGCACGGGCGTGCCCCCCACCGCGGCGAGCGGCAGGAAGACACTGTCCGCCTGACCGAAGGCGATCTTGCCCCAGGGGAAGCCGCCGAACGGCACACGTGCGCGGACGCCCTCGCCGAGGATCCAGACGGCCGCGCCCCACACCGGCCACCACGGCAGCCGGCTCACGAGGGCGATGCCCACACAGGTGACGGCGATGAAGAGCGCCTCGACGGCGGCGAGCGCGAGCCACGGGCCGGCTCCGACCTCCTCGCCGGTCCACACGAGCAGCGGGAGCAGGAAGCCGAGGCCGGAGAGATACCCGAGGCCGAGGGCCGCGCGCCAGCGGCGCCCTCGCAGGCACCAGCCGAGCAGCGCGAAGCCGGGCAGCGTCAGCCACCACAGGGGCCGCGGCGGGAAGCTCAGGAAGAGCAGCACCCCGGACAGTGCGGCCGCGCCGGGCCGTACGAGCCGCCGCAGCAGCCGGTGGGCCCGGTCTCGGGGGGCTTGGACGGGCTGCTCGGTCTCGACGGAGGTCATGGTCGCGCTCACGTGCCGGAGTCTACGGGCGCGGGATGGATGGACGGCAGTGCGGCCCAGTGCGGGCCACCCTCGACGGGGGTCGGCGGACCCGGCGGTGGTCCGCAGACCGAAGCCCCAGGGACACAGTTCCTGCGCAATCCATCCACAAACCCTCGTCCCTGCCGTTACCGTGTGCGCCAGTCCTGTCCCCCTGCCCTTCCAACAGGCGGCAGACAGGGCCCGTCACAGGTCGGGGGGTCGACGGGATGGCAGCACCGCCGGGCCGGTCGCCGGCCGTACGGGAGCACGAGGAACGGGAGCCGCAGGGCCGGGAGTCACGGGACCGGGAGCGGCAGGACCGGGGCAGCGCCCCCGACGCCGTCGGTGTCGCCGCCCTCGGCTGCTGCGCGGCCTGGGCGCTGGTCAGTGCGGCCGGCCGGGACGCACGCCCCGAGGGGGTGCTGCTCGCCGTGCTGGCCGTCGCCGCGGGGTACGCGTGCGGGCGGATCTGCGGAACGCTGCTGCCGGTGAGTGCCGCGGCCGCCGCCGCGCTCGGCGGGCTCGGCCTGGCGATCGCCTTGCCGCACGGGATGCCGGGGGTGATGACCATGGCGCCGGCCCCGCCGGGATCCACGGGTGCGGCCGCCGCGTTGCTGGTCCTGGCGACGGGAGCGGCGTGCTGCGCCGCGTCGGCGGCCCGGCCACTGGCCGTCCGCCTCGTGCTCCGGCTGCTGGCCGTCGCCGTCGTCTGTACGTCGCTCGTGCTCGGCTCGGTCGCGGGGTTCGCGGCGGCCCTCGGCGTGCTGCTGTGTTCGCTTGCGGCGGCCCGGATGCGCCGCCGGCTGCTGGGGCTCGCGGGCTTCGCGCTGGCCACGGCGCTCATGACGGGCGGCTCATGGGCGATGGCGCAGGATGCGCTGCCGGACGGGCTCACGGTCTCGCTCCAGGGGCAGCTCACCCAGCACCGGGTGCAGCTGTGGCACGACGCGGCCGCCCTCGCGGAGCAGCATCCGGTGCTCGGCGCGGGCCCCGACCGGTTCGGCGATCTGAGCCCGACGGTGCAGGAGTCGCTGTACTCCGACGGCAAGCCGCACTCGGCCCCGCTGCAGCAGGCGGCGGAGCAGGGGTTCGTGGGCGCGGGGCTGCTGGGGGCGCTGTACTGCTGGATGCTGTACGGCCTGTGGCGCTCGTCGCGGTCCACGGCGGTGGTCCTGAGCGCGGGTGCCGCGCTCACGGCGCTCGCCGCGCTGGCAACCGTCGGCAATCCGCTGAGCTTCACGCCGGTCACCGCGGGCGCCGGTCTTCTCGCCGGCCTGGCCACGGCCCGCCCGGCCGCGGACGGCTTCCCGGCCCCGGACGCGTTCCCCTTCACTCCGTTGCCCCCGGCGCGCAGCGCCGGACCGAAGGACGCCGCTCAGGACACCCGTCATCCGGCCTGACGCCGGCCGGGCAGGTGGGCGGGGATCCCCGGGGCCTCAGGCCCCTGCCGCCGTCCCCGTCGCGGCCAGGCGCAGTCGGTGGCGGATCACCCGTACCGCGGACTCGGCATCGTCGACGGTGACCGTGAAGGTCCTGCCGTCGCCGAGTCGCAGGACGATGCCCTCGCCGCGGCGCACGATGACGGCCGTGCCCTTCTCGGGGCGCCAGCGATAGCCCCAGCCTCCCCATTGGCGTGGGCAGACCCTGGGGACGAACTCGGCGCCCACCACGGACGCGAGGGGGATCCTCCGGCGGGGCACGCCGATGTGACCGCAGCGCACCTCCAGGGCCTCGTGGTCCACGGTGACCGCGACATGAACGAAGGCAAGGGTGCCGAAGAGCATCAGCAGCCCGGCCGCGACGCAGCCGATCACCGACATCAGGAGCGCGATGACGCCCGAGGTCCAGGGTGAGTCGACGGCGAGTTCGATGCCGAGCGCCATGCAGCCCGCACCGGCGGCCGCGAGTACCCATTGGATGCGGTTGCGCGCGCGGCCGGTCCAGATCTCGGGCAGTGGCTCAGCGGCCTGCCCCTCGGTTCGAGGCTGGTCCGTCATGCGTAGCAGCGTACTCACGTTCCGCTCGCGTGGCACCGGCTCCCGGCGCCCGGGAAACGCGACCGCGGCAGCCTGGCGCACCCCCGTCGTCGCAGGCAGGAACGGGGACCGTCCGGCTCGCGCCGCGGTCTGCTCAGTGCGCGGGAGTGACCGGATTCACGGCGCCGAGCAGCCGGCCCTCGGCGTACGTCAGCGCCGCCCCGGGCAGTGCTCCCTCACGCCCGCTGAGCAGCACGGTCAGCCGGGTGGTCGGGGTGGCGGCGGGCTCGGGCCTGGCGTCGATGCGGCGCAGGGCCTGGGCGGCGACGGCCCCGGCGGAGCCATGTAGCGCGACCGGCGGCAGCCCGTCCGGGCGGCCCGCGGAGACGGCGGTACGGATGCGCTCGGCGACGAGCTCGTAGTGGGTGCAGCCGAGGACCACCGCGCGTACGTCCATCGGAGTGAGTTCGGCCGCCGCGGCGACGGAACGGTCGATGGCGTCCTCGTCGGCCTGCTCGACGGCGGCCGCGAGTCCGGGGCAGGGGACCTCGGTGACGTCGGCGCCGTCGGCGAAGTCGCGGATGAGGCCGCGCTGGTAGGGGCTGCCGGTGGTGGCGGGGGTGGCCCAGATGGCGACGCGGCCGCCGCCCGCGGCGGCGGGCTTTATCGCGGGGACCGTACCGATGACGGGCAGGCCGGGCTCCAGTTCGGCGCGCAGCGCGGGCAGCGCGTGCACGGATGCGGTGTTGCAGGCGACGATCAGCGCGTCGGGGCGGTGGGCGGCGGCGGCGCGGGCGGTGGCGAGCGCGTGCTCGGTCACGTCGTCCGGCGTGCGCGGGCCCCAGGGCATCCCGTCGGGGTCGGAGGAGAGGACCAGATCCGCGTCCGGCCGCAGCCGGCGCACCGCGGCGGCCGCCGCCAGCAGACCGATTCCGGAGTCGATGAGCGCGATCTTCACCCGGTCACCCTAGCCGACGGCCCTTGCGGTCCCGCCAATGTGGGGCACACTGCGGCGAATGAGCACCATTGCGTGGATCGCCGTGGGGTCCCTGGCCGCGTGGCTGTGGCTGCTGCTGGGGCAGGGCTTCTTCTGGCGTACGGACCAGCGGCTGCCGCGGCGTACGGCGCCGCTGCCCTGGCCGTCCGTCGTGATCGTCGTACCGGCCAGGGACGAGGCCGGGGTCCTGCCCGAGAGCCTGCCGTCGCTGCTGCGGCAGTCCTATCCGGGCGAGGCGGAGGTGATCCTCGTCGACGACGGCAGCACGGACGGTACGGGCGAACTCGCCCGCAAGCTGTCCGTGCGGTACGAGGGGCTGCCGCTGACCGTGACCTCGCCGGGTGAACCGGAACCGGGCTGGACGGGCAAGCTGTGGGCGCTGCGGCACGGCATCGCGCTCGCGCGGAGCCGGGGACCTGAGTATCTGCTGCTCACCGACGCCGATATCGCGCATGAGCCGGACAGCCTGTGCGAGCTGGTGGCGGCGGCCCGCACCAACGGCCTCGACCTCGTATCCCAGATGGCGCGGCTGCGGGTCGCCACGGCCTGGGAGCGGCTCGTGGTGCCGGCCTTCGTCTACTTCTTCGCCCAGCTCTATCCGTTCCGCTGGATCAACAGGAGGCGGGCCTGGACGACGGCCGCGGCGGGTGGGTGCGTGCTGCTGCGCACGGACGCGGCCGAGCGGGCGGCGATCCCCGACTCCGTGCGGCAGTCGGTCATCGACGACGTGGCGGTGGCGCGGGCGGTGCGGCGGGCCGGCGGCCGGGTGTGGCTGGGGCTCGCCGAGCGGGTGGACAGCATCCGCCCGTATCCCCGGCTGGCGGATCTGTGGCGGATGGTGTCGCGCAGCGCCTACGCCCAGCTGCGGCACAATCCGCTGCTGCTGGCGGGGACGGTGGCGGGGCTCGCGGTGGTGTATCTCGCGCCGCCCGCCGCGGTGTGCGCCGGGCTGTTCGGTGCGGACGCCCCCGGCGACACGGTGGCGGGCTGGGCCGGGTTCCTGGCGTGGGCGGTGATGACCGGGACGTACGTGCCGATGCTGCGGTACTACCGGCAGACGCTGTGGCTCGCTCCCCTGCTGCCGTTCACCGCCCTGCTCTACCTCCTGATGACGGTCGACTCGGCGGTGCAGCACTACAGGGGACGCGGTGCGGCCTGGAAGGGGCGTACGTACGCCCGTCCCGAAGCCGCACCGGACCGTTGACGCCGGGCGTAGGTCACTTCCTGCCGGGTGTCCAGTTCATGCCCCATCCGTAGGCGTAATCGATGGTGCGCTGGGGGCTCACACCGCGCTCCGGTACGAGATAGCGCGCCTCGCGCTGGACGACGAGGTCTCCGCCCTGGTTGGTGAGGAGGGCGAGGGCGCAGACCGTGGAAGGGACGGTGCACTCGTCGAGGGAGAAGTCGATGGCGGCGCCGTGCTGCGGCTGGAGGGTGACCGTGGCGTGGAGGTCGGCGAAGCTGCGGGCGCCTTCGTAGATGGTGACGAAGATGACGACGCGGCGGAGCTTGTCCTTGTGGTCGAGGTTGATGGTGAGGTTCTCGCCGGTGGCCACGGCGCCGGTGCGGTCGTCGCCGTCGAGATGGATGTACGGGGGCTGGTGGAGCGCGCCGTACGCGTTGCCGAGGGCCTGGACGACTCCCTTGCGGCCGTCGGTGAGCTCGAAGAGCGCGCACAGGTCGAGGTCGAGATCGGAGTGCACGGCCACGGCCCGGCCGAGCTTGGCGCCCCAGCCCTTGAACTGCTTGCGCACCTCCCAGTTGAGGTTGACGCGCATGGCGCCGGATGTGCCGCCCTGTTTGTTGAGCGAAACGGTCGGCGCCTCCTTCGTCAGCGTGACCTTGGTGAGGCGCACGGGCGCGGGGGGCGCCGCGGGCGCAGGCGGGGCCATGGGCGCCGGCGGGGGCACGGGCGCGGGAGCGGGCATCGCAACCGGAGGCGCCGGGGCCGCTACGGGGGCAGGGGGCGCCGCGGCCTGCTGGGGTTCGTCGACCGTGATGCCGAAGTCGGTCGCGAGGCCCTCGAGTCCGCTCCCGTACCCCTGGCCGACCGCGCGGAACTTCCACGCGCCCTGGCGCCGGTACAGCTCACCGAGGATGAAGGCGGTTTCGACCGTCGCGTCCTGGCTCTCGTAGCGCGCGATCTCCGTGCCCCCGGCGGCGTCGAGCACGCGCACATAGAGGCCCGGCACCTGCCCGAAGCTGCCACCGTCCGCCGATGCGGCGAGGACGATCCGCTCGATGGCCGGCTCGACGCGGCTCAGGTCGACGACGAGGCGGTCGGTCGTCCCGCCCCCTGCGGTGCGCTTGCCGTCGTGGCGCACCGCGCCCGAGGCGTGTTGGGGCTGGTTGTAGAAGATGAAGTCCGCGTCGGAGCGGACCTTTCCGGATCCGGAGTCGAGCAGCAGGGCCGACGCATCGACGTCGGGTACCCCGTTTCCCGAACGCCAGCCCAACTCGACATGAACGCTCGGCGCGGGTACTGGAACATTCGCTCCCTTGAGCATGGACATTCTCGCCCCCATCACGGGTCCTCGTGCCCGGACAATTCCGTGCCGACAACCTAGCCGCGGCGTCGCCCCGGCGCCCCCCGCGACCCGTGGGTAACCCCTTCTCAGCTTGCCCTTTACACGATCTAGACATCGCGCGACGACCGTTTTTCCCGAATTCGCTCGCATTGGGGATCCACGGTCACTTGTAACACGTCAAACAACCCTCTTATCGGGCTCCCCAACCAGCACATCGTGGGCTTAACTTATGTGCCATGACCTCCCCCCGCTCCACCTACGGCGGCGGTTACTACGCCGCGCCGTCGTTCCCCGACACCCCGATCTACGACTCCCTGGTCGCTGAGCGGGGCACGCCTCAGATCGCCCCGATCCGAGTGCCTGCCGCATACGACACCGTCGGCAGCTATCTGCCGGCGCTGCCCGCGGCGCTGCCCGCCCTCCCGGCGGCTCCCTCGCACCCCACTCCCGCGCCTTCGTACGGCTACCCGCAGCCGATGCAGCAGCCCGTCCCGCTTCAGCAGGCGCCCGCGCCGTACATCCCGCAGCAGCCGGCCGCCCCCCGCGGCTACCCGGGCGCGCAGCCTCAGCCCATGGCCCGTCCGATGGCGGGCGGCTACGAGTCGATGCGCCCGGCCGCGGCACCGCGCCCGATGCCCACCCCGGCTCCGTACGAGGACCCGTACAACCGTCCGTACCAGGGCGGCGGGTACTGACCGACGGGTTCCGAGCGGGGCGGCAGGCGTCGCCCGGCGGGACGCGCGGTGTTGCTGGCAGGATGACTGTATGCCGAATCCAGTGCTCCGTTCCGTCCATGTCCACCCGGTCAAATCCGTCGCGGGATACGCGCCGGACGCTGCCGTCGTGGAGCCGTGGGGCCTCGCGGGTGACCGCCGCTGGATGGTCGTCGACCAGACGGGCAGGGCGGTCACGCAACGCCAGCACGCCCGGCTGGCCTTGGCCTCTGCCGAGCCACTCGCGGACGGCGGTGTCCGGCTGTCCGCGCCCGGCCTGGCGCCGCTGGCGGTCGCGGTGCCCGGGACCGTCGGTACGGCGGTCGTGGAGCTTTTTGGGGAGAAGGTGGAGGCGGTGCCCGTCGGCGCCGCCTCCGACGCATGGTTCGGCGCGTTCCTGGGCGTGCCGGTCCGGCTGATGCACCTCGACGACCCGGCGCACCGCCGCCCCGTCGATCCCGACTACGCGCTGCCGGGCGAGACGGTGTCCTTCGCCGACGGCTTTCCGCTGCTCATCACGTCCGTCGCCTCCCTCGACGCACTGAACTCCCTCATCGCACAGGGCGACCACGCCGACGAAGGCCCGCTGCCCATGAACCGTTTCCGCCCCAATCTCGTCGTGGACGGCACACCGCCGTGGGCCGAGGACGACTGGAGGCGCATCCAGGTGGGCGAGGTCCGCTTCCGGGTGGCCAAGCCGTGCGGCCGCTGTGTCGTGACCACCACCGACCAGCAGACCGCGGAGCGCGGCAAGGAGCCGCTGCGCACCCTCGCCCGGCACCGCCGCTTCGGGGACCGGCTGGTCTTCGGCCAGAACCTGGTCCCTGAGCACACCGGCACCGTGCGGGTCGGGGATCCCGTACGGATCCTCGGCTAAGCCGCGCCTCGTCGATCATCGGCTGCCTTCCCGAGTCCCCAAACCCGCACCACGCCGGCCGGTCGGAAACCGGGTGCGGACTGGACGGCCCCGGGCTGTTGCGGCTGACGATCGCTGCCCGGTTTCTCCGGACACGAGCATGGCACCCGTCCGCCGGCCACCCCGGGGAACCTCGCGCGGACCCCGGCACGTTGGGTAGGTGAACGGGTGAGCTTGCTCTCTCTTCGCTCCACCCGCGCGTACGCGCTGCCCTACGGGTCTATGACGGAGAGGGAAGGGGGTGCGGGACAGTGCGCGCAATCACCGGACTCTGGCGCTGGCGGCACAATCCCCTGCGTCGCGCCACCGATCTCGTCGAGGCATGGGCGGCACTGGCCGCCGTCCTGCTGCTGACCCTCGCGGTGCCGGCCGCCGGGTGGCTCTGCGGCGGGTTGGCCGACGCCGAGCTCCGCGAATCCGTGCGCGCCCAGCGGGCGGAGCGGCACGCCACGACGGCACGGGTGCTGCGCGCGGCGCCGAAGCCGCGGCAGGCCGTGGCCGATCCGGAGGCGGGGATGGACCACCGGTCCCGCCGGATGGTGGTCGCCGAGTGGACCGGTGCGGACGGCAGCCGGCACACCCGCACGATGGCCACCGGCAACCGGACGGCGGACCCCGGTGACACGTTCCGGATATGGACGGACGACGAGGGGAACGCGGTCACCCGCCCCATGGACACGGACACCGCGCGGGCGCACGCCGTGCTCGCGGGCTTCGGCGCGGCCGTCGTCGCGGCCGGTGCGGTGGAGGGCGCACGGCGGTTGTTCGTATGGCGGCTGATACAGCGGCGGTATGCGCGGCTCGACCGTGCGTGGGCGAAAGCCGGTCCCGACTGGGGCCGTACGGGCGCGGGCAGCTGACCGGTCAACTCCCGCCCGCCGCGCGCGCTACGGTGGTGCGACGCGTGGCACGGCAGTCGACCGACGGGGTGGGGGCAGATCAGCACCATGGCACAGGGCACGGTCCAGGTGACGCACACCGGCACATCGCGGTGGCGGCGCCGCACGGGCGAGTACGCCTCCCTCGCCGCAGCCCTCGAGGCCGCCGGTGACGGTGACGTCCTCACCGTCGCGCCCGGTACGTACCGGGAGAATCTGGTGGTGCAGCGCGCCGTGACCCTGCGCGGGACCGAGGGGTCGGTCGGCTCGGTGCGGATCGCCCCGCCCGAAGGGGTTCCCCTGACCGTGCGCGCCTCGGCGACCGTGCAGGACCTTCATGTCGAGGGCCAGGACACGGCGGCACCCGCGCTGCTCGTCGAGGACGGCGCACCGGAACTGACGGACCTGCGGATCGTCACGCGGTCCGCCGCGGGCATCGAGGTGCGTGGGGCGGCGCGCCCGACCGTGCGCCGGTGCACCGTCGACAATCCGGCCGGGGTCGGCATCGGCCTCCTGGACGGCGCGGGCGGTGTGTTCGAGGAGTGCGAGGTCGTCGCGGCCGGACAGGCCGGCGTCTCGGTGCGGGGCGGCGCGCATCCACGCCTGGAGCGCTGCCGGGTGCACCACGCCTCAGGCGCGGGGCTGAGCGTCACCGGCGAGGCCACTGCGCTGGAGGCGCTGGGCTGCGAGGTGTACGAGATCAAGGGCACGGGCGTGCAGATCGCCTCGCGCGCCACGGCCCATCTCACCGACTCCAGCGTGCACCGCACTTCGTCGGACGGCATCACCCTGGACACGGACGCGGTGCTCACGCTCTCCGACTGCGACATCCACGACGTTCCGGAGAACGCGGTGGATCTGCGGTCCCGTTCGGTGCTCACCCTGACCCGGTCGACGGTGCGGCGGTTCGGCCGCAACGGGCTGTCGGTGTGGGACCCGGGCACCCGGGTGGACGCCAACCAGTGCGAGATCCACGACAGTACGGGCGACTATCCGGCGGTCTGGGTCAGCGACGGCGCGACCGTCGTCCTCGACTCGTGCCGCGTCCACGATGTTCCGGATGCCCTCTTCGTCCTCGACCGCGGATCGCGGGCCGACGTCGTCGACAGCGATCTTTCCCAGGTGCGCAACACGGCGGTGTCGGTCAGCGACGGCGCCACCGCCCAGCTCGACGACTGCCGTATCCGGGAGGCCTCCACGGGCGCGTGGTTCCGCGACCACGGAAGCGGCGGCACGCTCAGCAACTGCACCATCGACCAGGCCCAGACGGGCGTCATCGTCACCAAGGGCGCCGATCCGTCGATCGAGCGCTGCACGGTGACATCCCCCGCCGAGGCCGGTTTCTACGTCTCCGCGGAAGGCCGCGGCACGTTCCACGGCTGCCGGGTGACCGGCAGCGGCGGCTACGGCTTCCATGTGACGGACGGCTGCCGTACGACGCTGACCCGCTGCCGCACCGAGCGATGTGCGCGCGGTGGCTACGAGTTCCCCGCAGAGGGCCTCGTCGTGGAGGACTGCACCAGCGACGAGAGCGGCGTACGGTCCGCACCGCGGCGGACACCGGCGGTGCTGACGACGCCCCCGGCCGACCGCTCGTCCGGCGGACTGCTGGGCACGATCCCCGGACAGCGCGTCGCCGAGCCCGCGCCCGGCCCCGCGCCCGCTCCCGAGGCGGACGCGGCGTCCCCCGTCCGTGCGTCGGCCGCCGTGCTCGGTGAACTCGACGGCCTGGTCGGCCTGGAGAGTGTCAAGCGGGAGGTCCGTACGCTCACGAACATGATCGAGGTCGGCAGGCGGCGCCAGGAGGCGGGCCTGAAGGCCGCCTCCGTCCGCCGTCATCTGGTCTTCACCGGCTCCCCCGGCACCGGCAAGACGACGGTCGCCCGCCTGTACGGCGAGATCCTGGCGTCGCTCGGGGTGCTGGAGCGCGGGCATCTCGTCGAGGTGTCCCGGGTGGACCTGGTCGGTGAGCACATCGGCTCGACCGCGATCCGCACGCAGGAGGCCTTCGACCGGGCACGCGGCGGGGTGCTGTTCATCGACGAGGCGTACGCGCTCTCCCCCGAGGACTCCGGACGCGACTTCGGCCGCGAGGCCATCGACACCCTGGTGAAGCTGATGGAGGACCACCGGGACGCGGTCGTGGTCATCGTCGCCGGGTACACGGCGGAGATGGAGCGGTTCCTGTCCGTCAACCCCGGTGTGGCGTCCCGCTTCTCACGCACCATCACCTTCAGCGACTACGTCCCGGACGAGCTGCTGCGGATCGTGGAGCAACAGGCCGAGGAGCACGAGTACCGGCTGGCCGACGGCACGGCCGAGGCGCTGCACAAGTACTTCACGGCGCTGCCGAAGGGGCCCGCGTTCGGCAACGGCCGGACCGCGCGGCAGACCTTCGAGTCGATGGTGGAGCGGCACGCGGGCCGGGTCGCCGAGCTCACCGAGGTGAGCACCGACGACCTGACCCTGCTCTATCCCGAGGACCTGCCCGAACTGCCCTGAGTCCGCAGGGTCCCGCCGGCCGCTGCCGCGCCGTCGCTGTCGACGGTGGTCCCGCCGCCCTCGCCGGCCGTCCCTCCGCGCTGGCGCGGCAGTGGGGGTGGCAGCCGGTCCAGAAGCTCCTCGCGCTCCTGGGCGAAGGCCGGGTCGGCCTGGTAGTCGGAGTGCCCGAGGACGGGCTCCGGCAGCGGATGCGTGTCCGTACGCCCGTACACGACCGGGTCCTTGAGGGCTTCCCGGTCGACCTCGGGCTTGCCGTCCTCGGCGGGGACCCGGACCGGGCCGCCGATCGGGTCGGTGTGCCGCCAGAGGTTGCGCCAGCAGTGCAGCTCCTGGTGGAGCGCGCGCAGCGGGGCGGGCCCGAAGTAGGCGGGGAACCAGCGGCCGTAGAGCCGCTCCAGCGGGGAACCGTAGGTGAGCAGGGCGACCCGGTGCCGGGTGCCCGGCGGGAGCTGCCAGACCGCGGCGGCGGCCAGCACACTGCCCTGCGAGTGGCCGGAGATGACGAGCCGTCCGCCGGTGCTGCCGGTCCAGGAGGCCATCCGCCAGGTGAGGTCGGGCACGGCGCGCTCGGCGTAGCAGGGCGGGGCGAAGGGGTGCGCGGCGCGCGGCCAGAACGTGCCGACGTCCCAGAGGATGCCGATGGTGCGGCGGGCGGATGCGTCGCGGTACGCCCGCCGGCCCCAGGTGACGAAGAGGAGGAAGCCGAGCCCGACGAGCCAGGAGCCGAGGGTCTGGGCGGCTTCGGCGGCGGCCTCCACGACCGGGTGGGCACGCTGGAACGCCTCCCCCGGGACATCGCCGCTCACCCAGGCACCGACCACCGCGCCCGCTCCGAGCAGCAGGGTCGCCACGCAGACGATGCCGATGACGGTGGGAGCGGCGTCGGTGAGCGCCGCCCTCGCCCTGGTGCCGGCGATCCGCCGGGTACGGACCTCGTCGGGCCGCTCGTCCGGGTAGTCCCCCTCGACCCGGGCGGCGAGGGCCCGGGCGGTTCGCCAGGTCCGTACGCCGAGGGCCGCGAGCGGGGCGAGCAGCAGGAACAGCAGTACGGGGATGACGGACGCCTGCCAGCTCAGCAGCACCGGCGGTCCGACGATGGGCCCTCCGCCCACGCCGGGGGTGCCGGCGCCGTCCAGCCAGTCGGCGACGCGCTGGGCGACCCCACCGGTCATGACACCGCCCAGGGCACAGGCGAGCAGCGCGACCGCGGGGCCGCCCATGCCGTACATCGCGGTACGGGAGTGCCGGACCCGGCGGTACAGGACGTGCGCGGTGACGGCGAGGGCGACGATCAGGCCCCCCTGGGCGAGGGTGATGACGCGGAAGGCGGTGTCGCCGGGGAGGGTGCCGTGGGAGACCCAGCCCGGCCGCGACCAGGACGCGTACAGCATCGACAGGGCGAGCAGGCCGAGGGAGACGCCGGGCAGCCAGCTGACGACGGCGTGGTCGATGCGGTTGTCGATGACCTTCTCGCTGCGGCCCCGGCGGAAGACGACGCCGACGACGACGGCCCCGGCGAGGACGAGTACCGACTCCAGCGCCCAGCCCGCGACCTCGAGGGCGAGTGTGTCGGCGCTGCGGTCGTGGCGTGCGGCCGCCCCGGCGACGGCGGCGGCGATGACCAGGAAGCCGGCGCCGGTGTGCGCGGCCCGAAGCCGGGCGACGACGCGCCGGCCGTACCAGAAGCCGGGTCGCCCGAGCGCGGGGTGAACCGCCGATTCCGCGTCCCGCGCGGTGTGTTGCTCACCGTCCTCGCCGTTCTCGCCGTTCTTCTCCTGGCCCTTGTCCGCGCCCTGCTCGTCATCCTTGTCCGCGTCCTGCGTCGTGGTGATGTTGGGCGGGCGCTGCGACTCGTACGCGCTCCACGTGCGGTTGGAGAGGTACCAGAGCAGCCCCACCAGACCGGCCGGCACCAGCGCCGCGAGCGAGAGGCGGCGTCCCGGCTGCGTCCACCAGCCGTCGCCCGCGGCGGAGAGGAAACCGAGCCAGGAGCGGTTCGCCGAGCAGGCGGCCGAGCCTGCGCACTGCCAGGCGGTCAGATCGAGCGCCACCTCGCAGGCGGCGGCGGTGAGCAGGGCGGTGAGGCTCAGCGCCACGAGCCGTACGAGCATCCCGTAGAAGCGGACCGCCCTCGCGGGACCCTTGGTCGTGGGCCGCATCCAGTGGGCCAGATTGCCCACCATGAACGGCAGGAGCAGCAGCCAGAGCGCGCGGGCGCCGTTCCCCGAGGTGAGGTTGGACCAGCAGTACGCCTCGGGGACGGGCCCGTTCCCGTACCGCTCGGGGTGGTTCTCGGCGTCGGCGTCCTCGGGCCGCCGGTACACGGCGGCGGTCGCGTCGCCGGTGATCCGGACCGTACGGGGATCGTCGAGCATGTCCTGCGGGGTGGCCCCGCCGACGCCGTGGACCAGCAGCTCCAGCGCGGCACCGCCGCGCTGCTGGACCGGGTCGGCCGGGACCGGGTCGGCCGGGACCGGGGTGGCAGGGGACACTTCTGTGACTCGCTCTCTGGTGGGATGATCGGCGCGCGACCAGAATCCCCGATCATGGGCCGCACCGCACCGTTCTCACCGAATCTCCCCCCACCCGTCGCGAACGGGGCGTGGCAGGATGAGCAGCCCTGATGAACAGCGGTGATGCGGCGAAGTCGAAGAAGTCGAAACGGAAGGACCGGCCCGGGCGGTGAGCGACAATCAGAACCTCCTCGCGGAACAGCGGCGCGCCCTGATCCTCGACGAGGTACGGCGACGGGGCGGCGTACGGGTCAACGAGCTCACCCGCAAGCTGAACGTCTCCGACATGACCGTGCGCCGGGATCTCGACGCCCTCGCCCGGCAGGGTGTCATCGAGAAGGTGCACGGCGGCGCGGTGCCCGTGGTCGAGGCCAGCACGCACGAACCGGGCTTCGAGGCCAAGTCGTCACTGGAGCTCAGCGCGAAGGAGGACATCGCGCGGGCGGCCGCGGCGATGGTGGTCCCGGGCAGCGCGATCGCGCTCTCCGGCGGGACCACGACCTACGCCCTGGCACAGCATCTCGTCGACGTCCCCGATCTCACGGTGGTGACGAACTCGGTGCGGGTCGCCGATGTTTTCCACGCGGCACAGCGGGCGGGCGCGGCGAGCGGTCAGCGGGCCGGGGCGGCGACGGTGGTGCTCACCGGTGGCGTGCGCACGCCCTCCGACTCGCTCGTGGGCCCGGTCGCGGACCAGGCGATCCGATCGCTCCACTTCGACGTGCTCTTCCTCGGGGTGCACGGCATCTCCGTCGAGGCAGGGCTGTCGACGCCGAACCTGGCGGAGGCGGAGACGAACCGGCGGTTCGTCCGGTCGGCGCGGCGGGTGGTGGTCGTGGCCGACCACACCAAGTGGGGGACGGTGGGGCTGAGTTCGTTCGCCCGGCTGGACGAGGTCGACACCCTGGTCACGGATGCGGGGCTGCCGGCGGAGGCGCGGGCGGAGATCGCGGAGCATCTGCCGCACCTGGTGGTGGCGGGCGAGCCGGCCGAGCCCCCGGAATGACCGTCTTCCGGGTCGTCCGCACGACGCCGCTGCCGGCCGGTGAGGCTTGGCGGCGGCTCACCGACTGGCCCGCCCACGCGGCACAGGTGCCGCTCACGCGGATCTCGGTGCCGACTGCGGGGTCCATGGCCGAGGGCGGCCGGTTCACGGCCCGCACGGGTGTGGGCCCGGTGGGCTTCGACGATCCGATGGAGATCGTGCGCTGGGAGCCACCGGGGGCCGGGCGGCCCGGGCTCTGCCGGCTGGAGAAACGCGGCCGGGCCGTGCTCGGGTGGGCGGAGATCGAGGTGCGGGAGGCGTCCGGCGGGACCTTGGTGACGTGGACGGAGGAGCTGCGGGTGCGGGGGCTGCCGCGCGCGGCGGACCCCCTGCTCGCACGGGCGGCCCGGCGCGTCTTCGCCCGGGCGGTGGACGGTCTGCTCGCCGGACGTACGGGACCCGCACGGTAGTGCCCATCTGACGGCTCGCCGGTTATCGTGTGCGGGCCCTGCCCGGCGTCCACGGAGGTACCTCTCATGGCTCACCGACTGAGGCCCGTCGAACTCGACTTCGCGGAGTCCGCACCGCTGCGGCTCGTCTTCGTGGCGGAGGTGCGGTCCGGGCCCGCGGCCGTGTACCGCGCGCTCGCGGAGGATGTCGAGGGCTGGCCCGCCTGGTTCACGGCAGTCACCTCGGCCAGGCCGACCGCAGGGGGCGCCGGCCGGGAGGTCCGGTTGCGCGGCGGCACCCGGTTCCAGGAGACGATCATGAGTGCGGAGCCCGGCGAGCGGTACGCGTACCGCGTCGACGAGACCAACGCGCCGGGCATACAGGCCATGTTGGAGGAGTGGCGCCTCACGCCCACCGGATCCGGGACCCGGGTGCGGTGGACGATGGCGGTCGACGGCACCGCACCACTGCGTCTTGTCATGGGACTTGCGCGCCCTGGTGTGGGCCGCTCCTTCCGCGACGCCGTACGCAACCTCGACCGCCGTCTCGCCTCCGCCGCGGCCTGAGTCAGTCCGGCCAGACGCCGCTGCCCAGGAACTGGTCGATCGCCTCGGTGTAGGGGGCGATGTCGAGCCCCTGTCCGGCCAGCCACTCGTCCGAGTAGTACTTGTCGAGATAGCGGTCGCCCGGGTCGCAGATCAGCGTGACCACACTGCCCTTGCGCCCCTCGGCCACCATCTCCGCGACGATCTTCAGGGCGCTCCACAGCCCCGTGCCGGTGGAACCGCCCGCCTTGCGGCCGATGGCCTGCTCCAGTGCGCGTACGGCGGCGACGGTCGCCGCGTCCGGCACCTTCATCATCCGGTCGATGGCGCCGGGCACGAAGCTCGGCTCCATGCGCGGGCGTCCGATGCCCTCGATGCGCGAGCCGCAGTCGCTTGTGACCAGCGGGTCGTGCCGGGTCCAGCCGTCGAAGAAACAGGAGTTCTCCGGGTCGGGCACACAGATCCTGGTGTCGTACTGCATGTAGTGCACGTAGCGGGCGATGGTCGCCGACGTGCCGCCCGTCCCGGCCGTGGCGACGATCCACGCGGGCTCGGGGTAGCGCTCCAACTTCAGCTGCTGGTAGATCGATTCGGCGATGTTGTTGTTGCCGCGCCAGTCGGTGGCCCGCTCGGCGTAGGTGAACTGGTCCATGTAGTGGCCGCCGGTCTGCGCGGCGAGCGCGGCGGACTCCTCGTAGATCTTCCACGCGTCCTGCACGAAGTGGCACTGTCCGCCGTGGAATTGGATCAGCCGGCACTTCTCGGCGCTGGTGGTACGGGGCATCACGGCGATGAACGGAACCCCGATCAGCTTCGCGAAGTACGCCTCCGACACCGCGGTCGAGCCGCTGGACGCCTCGATGACGGGCTTGCCCGGCCTGATCCAGCCGTTGCAGAGCCCGTACAGGAACAGCGAACGGGCAAGCCGGTGCTTGAGGCTGCCGGTGGGGTGGGTGGACTCGTCCTTGAGGTAGAGGTCGATCCCCCACTCCTCGGGCAGGGGGAAGCGCAGCAGGTGGGTGTCGGCCGAGCGGTTCGCGTCGGCCTGCACCTTGCGCACCGCCTCCTTCAGCCACGCCCGGTACTCCGGATCGCTGCGGTCGACATCGATGGTGGCCATCGCCTCGTATGTACCCATGCGCCCCGCTCCTCACCTTGTCGGCTTCACTGCCCGCTGCACCGCCGCCCGCCGGCCGTTGCCCCAGCACACTCCCCACTGACCACCATAAGCCCCTCACCTGCACAAACGTTCACTTTGGGGTTCCATAGCACCTCCTTGTGGGACGGTGCCGGAATGCGCTCTGGTGTCCGTGCGCAGACGTGGGCAGACTGAGGTGCAGGAGTTGGTGCGAAGGGGGCGGACGGCCATGCGGGAGCCGGAGTTCAACGCCACGGGTGTGCGGATCGAGCGGTGGCCCCGCTCGCTCACCAAGGCCGGTCAAGTCCTCATCGAGGACGGCCGTCTCGCGCTGCTGACCAGTTACGGCCGGGTGATCGACAGTGCGCCGGTGGAAGCGGTACGGGCGGGGAAGCCCTGGTTCGCGGGTGACGAGAGCATGGTCGCGACGGTCAACGGCACGCGCTACCGGCTGACCATGGACCGGCCCGGCCGGGCGGACGACGGCCGCACGCTCGACGGTACGGCGATGGCGGGGCGGTTCCTGGACGCGCTGCGCAAGGCGGGCGGCAGCAGCGACTGACCGTGCCCATCCGGTGCCGACCGTGGCCCTGGGCGGCGCACCTGCGAGGCACCAGGCGTGGCACAGCTGTGCCCTCTGTGGTGCGTGAGCCGTTGATCGCCTCGTGTGCGCGGAGTTGCGAAGTCGTCACCCCGGGTTCACGCTTGACTACATCACTCAGGGTTCACCGGCGGTGACACTGTGACCCAGCCCGCCGGCGCAAACAGCAGAGGCAGCCAACTGCTGGATCCGTTCCTTCGTCTTCTTCCGGACCTATTTCGGGGAGTCGCAGCCGTGATCAGCGAGGCAAGCAGGCATTGCAGGGTGGAGCTCCAAGCCCTCCCGTCGCGGATCGGTCAGGTCCGCAGGATCGTCTCGGCGCAACTGCGCTACTGGCAACTCGATCCCTTGATCGACCTTGCGGCGCTCGGCGTCACAGAGCTTCTGACCAATGTCCACCGGCACGCCGAGCCGGACAAGGTCTGCACCGTCGAGATCGAGCTGCTGCTCGACCGTCTCACGGTCTCGGTGCACGACCACGACCCCCGGCTTCCCGTGATCGGCACCGCCGAACCGCTGGAGACCACCGGGCGCGGGCTCGCGCTGATCGAGGCCCTCAGCGAGAGCTGGGGTGTGCTGTCCAAGGGCGAGCACGGCAAGGTCGTCTGGTTCACGCTCCCGACGACGCTTCCCATGGGCGCGGCGAAACCTCCGTACGTGGTCGCCGGTGCGTACAGGGCGAGGGCCGGCGTGCCGGTGGCCGTCGATGCTCCCGTCGCCGCCGGCTCTCCCGTGGCCGTGGAGCCCGTGGCCGCCGGCTCCCCCGTGGTCGCCGAGCCTGTGGCCGCCGGCTCCCCCGTCGTCGCCGAGCCTGTGGCCGCCGGCTCTCCCGTGCCGGCCGGCGTTTCCCTCGCGGCTGACGCTCCCTCGGCGGCCGGCTCCCCTGTGCCGGCCGGCGCTCCCTTCGCGGTCGTGGAGCCCGGGGCCTCGTCCGAGCCCCGTACACCCGCCGCCGTCCGGCCGGCCGTTTCCGGCTGACCGGGCGGAGCGGGTCACTTCGTCCGTCCGCGGCAGGAGCCCGGCCCATCGTTCACTCCGTGGCGATGGCCCGCAGTACGTCGAGGCGGGCCGCCCGGCGTGCGGGCCGCAGGCCCGCGACCGCCCCGGCCGCGAGCCCCACCAGCGCGACCACTGCGAGCCGTTCAGGCGGAAGCGCGAACGCGAAGGCCGTGTCGCTCGCGCCGTCGGACGCCTTGACCAGCACCCAGCCGAGGAAGCCTCCGAGCGCGAGCCCGCCGGCCGTACCGAAGGCGGCGACCAGCACCGACTCCCAGCGCACCATGGCGCGCAGCTGGGACCTGGTCTGGCCGACGGAGCGCAACAGGCCCAGTTCGCGGGTGCGTTCATGGATCGCGAGGGTGAGGGTGTTGGCGATGCCGAGCAGGGCGATGAGCACGGCCAGCGCCAGCAGCGCGTAGACGAGGGTGAGCATCATGTCGATCCCGCCCGCCGACGACGCTGCGTACTCGTCGCGCGTCTGCACCTCGGGGTTGCCGTACGCCTGCGCGACCCTTTCGACCGCGGCCCTGCCGTCGGCGGCGTCCACGCCGTCCGTGAAGGAGACGGCGACGAGTGTGTCGGCGTCCTGGGTGCGGTGAGGGGCCCAGGCCTCGCGGGTAAGGAGGTAGTCGCCGACCAGCTCGGACCGGTCGTAGACGGCTCGGACCGTGAAGGACCGCTGCGTGCCGTCGGTGAAGGTGAGTTCGGTCGTGCTGCCGAGCCGCAGACCGCGGGTCTCCGCCTCGTCGCGGGTCAGGGCGATGCCGTCGCCGCCGAGTCCGGCGAGGGCGCCCGCCACCGTGCCGAGGTCGAAGACCTCGCCGACGGCGGCCGGATCGGCGACGGTCAGGGCGCGGCCCTGTCCGTCGACCTCGGCGACACCACGGCCGAGGCCGACCGCGGTCGCCACCTCGGGCTGCCGGTCGAGCGCCGGGGCGAGCCGGGGGCTGAGGCCGCTGCCGCCCGCGCCGAACGCGGGGGCGCTGACCGCCACATCGCCCGCGAAGGAGCGGGACACCGTCCGGTCCATGGTCGCCTTCAGCGAGGCGCCGAACACCGTGAAGAGCGAGACCACGGCGACACCGAGCATCAGCGCGCTCGCGGTCGCGGCGGTGCGCCGGGGGCTGCGCAGCGCATTGCGCACGGCCAGCCGTCCGGTGACCCCGCGCAGCCGGTCCAGCGGCGCTCCCAGGATCCGTACGGCTGTCGAGGAGGCCACGGGGCCCAGAACGACGAGCGCGGCGAGGGCCAGGACTCCCCCGGCCCCCGCGAGCCACAGGGACGGCGTGGCGAGAACACCGGCAAGCGCCGCTCCCACGGCGGCCAGAACCAGCACGACACCCGTGACGGCGCGTCCACGAGAGGCCCCGGACCGGTCGACGGCGGTCTCGCGCAGCGCGGCGAGGGGCGCGGTACGTCCGGCCCGTACGGCCGGCAGCAGCGCGGAGCCGAGGCAGACGGCGATGCCGACGACGAACGGCAGCGCAAGGGACAGCCCACTGACGACGAGGTCACCCTCGGGGAACGGGAAGCCGATCGCGGGGAACAGCGCCTGCAGCCCCGCGGAGACGCCGATGCCGCCGACGAGTCCCGCCGCGGAGGCGACGACGGCGACGACCGCGGCCTCGGCGAGCGTCGATCCGAGGACCTGGCGCCGCGACGCGCCGAGCGCACGCAGCAGCGCGTTCTCACGGGTGCGCTGGGCGACGACGATCGCGAACGTGTTGTGGATGGAGAAGGTGGCGACGAGCAGGGCGACGCCGGAGAAGACGAGCAGGAAGGTGGTGAACAGGGTCAGGAACTGGCCGGAGATCATGTCCGTGTTCTCCTGCGCGGACTCCTGGCCGGTGATCGCCTCGATGCCCTGCGGGAGTACGGGCGTGAGCGCGTCGACGAGGTCCTGCTGACCGGTGCCGGGTCCGGCCCGTACGAGGATGCTCGACGCCTGCCCCGGCTTCGGGGTGAGGTACTTCTCGGCGTCGGCGCGGGTCATGCCGGTGAAGGTCACCTGGCCCATGCCGTCCTCGCCGCCGAAGGTCGCCAGGCCGACGACCGTGACCCGGACGGGGTCGGGGGTGCGCAGGACGGTCGTGTCGCCGGTCCTGAGTCCGCCGGTCCTGGCGGCGCCGCGGTTCACGACGACCTCGCCGGGCCTGGCGGGGTCCCGACCCTCGGCGAGCCGGTACGGGTTGAGCTCGGGGTCGTCGATCCAGTTGCCCGCGAGGGTGGGCGGGCCCTGGCCGCCGATCGGCTTTCCGTCGCGGCCGATGAGCTGGCCCGCGCCCTGGATGTTCGGTACGGCGGCGGCGACGCCCGGTGTCCTGGCGATCCGCTCGGCAAGCGCGCTGTCGACGGGCTCGCGGGTGCCCTGGGCCTCGCCGGGGACGGTGATGGTGTCGGCGCTGCGGACGACCGCGTCGGTGCCGCTCGTCGCATTGCCGAACATGGTGTCGAAGCCCGCCCGCAGGGTGTCGCCCATGACCAGGGTGCCGGCGAGGAAGGCGACCCCGAGCAGTACGGCGGTGAAGGTGCCGGCGAAGCGGCGTTTGTGGGCGCGCAGGGAGGCGACGCTGAGCCGGGCGGCGGTCGTTGCGGCGCTCATGACCGCACCCTCGGGGCCGCCTTGGTGCCGGCGATGGCGTCGACGTCGTCGGAGATGTCGACGTCGTCGGAGGTGTCGAAGGCCTTCAGCCGGTCGAGGACCTTGCCTGCGGTGGGCGCGTCCATGCGGTCGACGAGGCGGCCGTCCGCGAGGAAGACCACCTCGTCCGCGTGGGCCGCGGCGACCGGGTCGTGGGTGACCATGACGACCGTACGGCCGGTGCGGCGTACGGCATCGCCGAGCAGCCGCAGTACCTCCTCGCCCGAGCGCGAGTCGAGGTTGCCGGTCGGCTCGTCGGCGAAGACGACGTCCGGGCTGCCCGCGAAGGCGCGGGCGACGGCGACGCGCTGCTGCTGGCCGCCGGAGAGTTCGGCGGGCCGGTGGTGCAACCGGTCGCGCAGGCCGACGACGTCGATGAGGGTGTCGAGCCATCGCTGGTCGGGGCGCTCCCCCGCCAGATCGGCGGGGAGCGTGATGTTCTCGGCGACGGTGAGGGTGGGGATCAGGTTGAAGGCCTGGAAGACGAAGCCGATGCGTTTGCGGCGCAGGAGGGTGAGTCCGCGGTCGTCGAGGGTGCTGAGGTCGGTGTCGCCGATGAGGGCGGAGCCGGAGGTGAGCGTGTCGAGCCCGGCCGCGCAGTGCATCAGCGTCGACTTGCCGGAGCCGGACGGCCCCATGATCGCGGTGAAGCGGCCGGCCGGGAAGCCGACGCTCACCCCGTCCAGGGCGCGGACCTCGGTGTCGCCCGCGCCGTAGACCTTGACGGCGTCCACGACGCGGACGGCGGTGCGGATGGAGGTGCCGGCGGTCGCGGTCGTCATGCCGCACCGCCCTTGGAGTGCGGGCCGAACTGCTCGTCCAGGACGGACAGCCGACGCCAGTACTCGTCCTCGTCGATCTCACCGGCGGCGAACCGGCGGCCCAGTACGGCAATCGGCGACTGCTCGCCGTTCATCGGACCGTGCTGCCACGGTCCGCGCCGGCCGCGCCAGACCGTGCGGCGCAGAACGGCGACGGCGCCGACGATCACGGCGGCCCAGATCAGCGGGAAGAACAGGATCCACGGGCCGGGCCCGTTGTGGGCAAGGGTGTTCATGGCTTTCGACTCCTCGGTGGCTCGTAACCGTCTTTCGTTGGTTCGAGGCTCGCTCCGGGAGGGGGTCCGAGTCGTCGTACGGCCAGCGACACTGCGCGTACCACCCGGGGAGTACACAGGGTTCTCGCGGATGCTCCCGACCATCGCCGGCGCATCCAGGAGCGTCAGATCGAGACCACCCGCGAGCTGCTGCGGGAGCACGGCTACGTCGGGGCACGAGCCCCCAAGGTGATCCAGGCATCAGGCGGGGGCCGGGCAGCGCGCCATGTACGACCCTTCGCGGGCAGGCCCGATCTCGTGCGCCGGCGGCGATCCGACGTGCGGCCGAGGAGATGCGCGCTGCCACCGAAGCCGTATTCGGCGGGCCCGGACCGGCGCACCAAGCGTCTCAGCGACTGCTGACGCGCCCGTCTGCCATGCAAACGATGCCGGTCACCATCATGCCGATGCCCAGCTCATGGTTGGAGTCCGGCCCCGTGCACGCCGCCAGAGCCCCTGCAGAAGCCACCACGCTGGGGTAGCGACGCGGTGACAGCGCGCTGAGTGCGGCAGTTTTGACGCGCAGGGCGTCGTCGCGGGATTCGGCGTCGGTTCCGTATGCCGAGCCTGGCTCGACGGACACGAGCGTGACCACTGCGGTGAGAAGGAAGCCACCGATGTCCGCGGACCGGTCCGCCGTGAATCCGGCCTGGCGCAGCAGCGAGAGAGTGCGTTCTGCGATCGCGAGTCCTGGTTCGCAGGAGAAGATGCGGTCACGGGCAAGCCAGGCAACCGAAGGGTGGGGTCGCAGTGCCGCGACGAGCGCCATGAGCACGGCCCGAAGCTGCTCATCCCAGGGCGCGGAATCGACGGGCGGGAACTGAACCTCCTGGAACAGCCGCTCGGCGATTCCGTCGAGCAACTGGTCCTTGTCCTTGAAGTGCCAGTACAGCGCCATGGGTGTCACCCCGTGGGACTGGGCGAGCCGCCGGATGGTGACCGCACCCAGACCCTCGGCATCAGCCAAAGCGATGGCGCCCGTCACGATGGCGTCGCGGCTCAGCCGCTCACGCGCCTCAGCGATGTCCCGCTTCTTCACCATGTTGACAACTGTACCTTGTACATGTTCGCCTATACGCCGTCCATGTACACCGTCCATGTACGTTGTCCAGGAACGCTCACCGCGTCGCTCTCAGAGAGGCAATCCGGGCTCTCATGTCACCTTCACCTCACGCCGGCCAAGCCGCGCTGTCCTCAGCCCTCACCCTGGGCTGCGGTCTCACCTTGCCCAATCGGCTCGCCAAGGCGGCGACCAGCGAGCACCTGGCTGACAGGTTCGGCGCCCCACCGCACAGCTCATCCAGGCGCACCGGGCCATGGCATCGTCCGGAGTCGGCCTGCTGATCAGCGGCAACGTCATGGTCGACGGCTCCTCGCTCGAGGCGCCGCGCAATGTCGTGATCGAGGACGATCGCCACATCGACAACTTTCGCCGCTGGTCAGCAGTGACCGCCGGCACACCGACCCGCTTCATCCTGCAGCTCTCACACCCCGGCAGACAGACCATGCGTGGCAACGCACTGCCGGGACGCCGGCAGGACGTGACAGCACCCTCCGCCGTTCCCCTGTCCACAGGGGTCGATGGCCTCTTCCGTAGCCCACGCGCCCTGCGGGAAGCGGAGATCACAGACATCATCGGCCGCTTTGCCCGCGCCGCCGAGGTCGCCGCGGCTGCCGGCTTCCACGGAGTTCAGCTGCATGCCGCCCATGGCTACCTCCTCAACCAGTTCCTGTCTCCCCTGAGCAACCAGCGCACCGACCAGTGGGGTGGCTCGCTGGAGAACCGTATGCGGCTGCTCATCGAGGTATTCCGGGCTGTCAGGAAGGCCACCCCTGAGAATTCATGGTCGCCGTCAAGCTCAATTCCGCTGACTTCCAGCGCGGTGGATTCGAGCCCGATGACTCCCTGACCGTGGCCAAGGCCCTGGAAGCGGAAGGCGTCGATCTCATCGAAATCTCAGGCGGCACCTACGAAAATGCCGCCATGCTCACAGGAATCTCGCCGCGCGCTTCGACCCGCCAACGCGAGGCCTACTTCCTGGAGTTCGCTGAACGATTCTCCAAGGAAGTATCCACACCACTGATGCTGACCGGTGGTTTCAGGACCCGCCAGGGCATGACGGACGCGCTGACCAGCGGCGCAGTGGACGTCGTCGGTCTCGCCCGACCCATAACCCACGACCCCGGCTTCCCCCGTGATCTGCTGACCGGCAACGCTGAACGGAGCCTGGCCCGGCAGCTGATAACAGGCAGCAAGGCTGTCGATGCGTTCCTCGACAGTGCCTGGCACCAGCAGCAACTGGCCCGCCTCGGCCGCAATAAGGATGTCAAGCCGAAGCGAGGCCCTGCCGCCGCTCTGCTCATCGGCACGTTTGTCACCATACGTGACATTCTTGCGCCCAGGCTTACGTGGCCTTTTCGGTCCCGTGGAACCAGAGCGACATCGGCCGCATAGCTCAGCGTGCCCCACCGCCATGAGGCACTGTCCGCAGGTGGAGCGAACCCCTGAACCGTGGACCAGCGGCGGAAGACCGATCCGGCCGCTACTGCCAACGCCCACAGAGAAACGAAATCCGGGAGAGAAAACAGCCATGACCAACGAAACACCCCTGAGTGGCAAGCGTGCTCTCATCACGGGAGGCTCGGCCGGCATCGGCGAATACGCAGCCCTGGAACTGGCCCGCCTCGGGGCACATATTGTCATCACAGGACGTCGCGAGAAGGTGGCCTCCGAGGCGGCGGAGAGGATCCGCCGCGAGACCGGCTCCACGGTCGACGTCCTGACGGCAGACCTGTCTTTGATGAAAGGCACGCAGGCTTTCGCCGAAGCGTACATGGAACGCTACGAAGCTCTTGACATCCTGGTGCACTCTGCAGGAGGCACGGCCGTGCGGCGCACTCTCACTGCCGAAGGTGCGGAGCTCACCTATGCCACCCAGTACCTTGCTCGCTTCTACCTCAACAACCTCTTCCTCCCGGTCCTCAAGGGTCGGGACGCGCGTGTCATCGCGGTTTCAGGAGGCGGTTCGGTCACCAAGCGACTGGACCGGACCAACCTTCACGGCGAGATCAGCTACTCGAGCCTGAAGGCCATCGAGACCATCTCCATCGCCAACGACTACTTGGGCATTGAATTCCACGAACGCCACGGCCGAAGCGGCATCCGCAGCTACGTGTACGGCCCTGGGCCGGTGCGCGGAACCGGACTGAGCGCTCCGTTGCCCTTCCTTACCCGCAGCATGTTCACGCTCTCGAGCTTCGTCATCGGAAGCACTGTGGCCGAAGCGGCTCGAGACGTCCTCCACCTGGCCACCGGCGAACATCCTTCGGGCCTCTACCAGCGGCGCCTCAAGCAGGCCAAGCCGAGCAAACACCTCCAGGACGCCGCCGAGCGCAATGCCGTATGGCAGGACACGGAACGAGAGATCGCACAGCGAAAGGCCAGTTGACGCGGAGCCGAGGGGGCCGCCGCCCACGCGTGCAGCGAGCCCGTCCGGTAGGTGCGTTGCGCGGTCTTGCCGTGGCAGGGCTGTCGGCGACCGCTTCCAGGTGCTCCATGTGTCAGCGCCCCGTCGCATCGAACTCCCACCGGTGTGAGAGGAAGTGACGTATCGTCAACCAGCCGGGACCAGCGTGAGGTAGACGATGCCCAGGATCCCGCGGTAGCCGCGTAGCCAGCTCGCCCGGTGGCGGTCCACGCGGGCACGGATCTCGGCGGCCCGTGGGTGCCCGTCATGGGCGGCGAGCCACTCCTCGTCGTCGGCGAGATAGCCGGACTCGAAGTACTCCCACTCCTCCTCGGTCGCCGTTTCGATCCATTCGACACGGAATCCGGCGTCGGTGGCGGCCTCCACGATCACCGGGAGCGGCAGATGGTCGTCCGGGCGGGCGCCCGGCCACATGGCGGTCAGCTCCTCCGGAGTGGGGGTGCGCTGCCAGAACCCCTCCCCGAACAGCACGCGCCCGCCGGGCGTGACCAGGGCGCGCAGGGCCCGCAGTGCGGCGGTGGTGGCGGACAGTGCCGACTCCTCGTCCGCGGCCGATTCCGCGTCGAGCAGCGCCTGACCGGAGCCCACGCACAGCACGACGTCGGCCGGTCCCCGTGTCGTACCGGTGGCGGACTCCTCGATGAACTCGACCCGTCCGTCGAGCCCGCGTTCCGTGGCATTGCGCCGCCCGCGCGCGAGATCGACGGCATTGAGGTCGAGCCCCACGCCCTTGGCGTCCGGTGCCGCGTCCAGCACCCGCAGCATCAACTCGCCCCATCCGCACCCGATGTCGAGCACGGAGGAAGGACTGTGCCGCGCGAGGCGGGCGACCAGCTGGGCGGCCCGCGCTTCGGAGATGGGGCCATGGAAGGTGAGCCGGGTGAGTCGGGTCGGAAGATCAGCGGCAGACATGCTGCGGACGGTACGACACACGGGTCCGCCCGCACACCTGAATTCCGCGCGGTGCGGCAGGCGGCGGCCGCACCCGTCCCGCAGCCCGGATCAGGACGCGCGCGCCGGCAGCACGGTCAGCGGGTCGTCCAGGACCGGCTGCCACGCCAGTTCCGCTGCGCCCACGAGGCTGTTGTGGTCGAGGGTGCAGGGAAGGATGGGGACTCCGCCGCTGCGGCCCCAGAGGCTGCGGTCGGCGACGACGGCGCGGAGGCGTTCGGGGTCGGCGTCGAGGAGTTCGCGGTGGAGCCCGCCGAGGATGATGCGGTCCGGGTTGAGGATGTTGACGAGGCCCGCGAGGCCGAGCCCGAGGCGGTCGACGAGCTCCTCCGCGGCCGCGCGTACCGAGGGGTCGTCGTACTCCGTGCGGAGCAGGTCGCGCGACCGCTGGAGCAGGGACACCTCCGGACCCGGCTCGCGGCCCGCGGCGGTGAGGAAGGCGAGGGGGTCGGCCTCGACGTCCAGGCAGCCGCGGCTGCCGCAGTGGCAGGGGCGGCCCTCGGGGTTGACCGTGAGGTGGCCGACCTCCAGGGCGAGGCCGGAACTGCCCGTGTGCAGGCGGCCGTCGAGGACGAGGGCGCCGCCGACGCCGCGGTGGCCGGTGGCGACGCAGAGCAGATGCTGGGCGCCGCGGCCCGCGCCGTGGCGGTGCTCGGCGAGGGCGGCGAGATTGACGTCGTTGCCCGTGAAGGCCGGTCCCGTGATGCCGGCCGCGCGAACGCGTTCGGCGAAGATGTCGCGGACGGGGGCGCCCGCGGGCCAGGCGAGATGCAGCGGGTTGAGCGCGGTGCCCTCCGGTTCGGCCACGGCCGACGGGACGGCGAGTCCGGCGCCGATGCAGAGGCGGCCGCTGTGACGCAGCAGAGCGGCTCCGGCGTCGACGACCTCGCCGAGCACCTGGGCCGGGTCGGCGGAGACCGTGACACAGCCGGGCGCGGTCGCGACGATCCGCCCTCCGAGGCCGACGAGCGCGGCCCGGAACCCGTCCGCGTGCACCTGCGCGGCGAGCGCGACGGGTCCGGTGTCGTCGACGGACAGCCGGTGCGAGGGGCGGCCCTGGGAACCGGCGGCGGCGCCCGGCCGGGAGTCGACGCGGATCAGCCCGAGGGCTTCTAGTTCGGCGGCGACGGCGCCGGCGGTGGCGCGGGTGACGCCCAGCTCGGCGGTGAGCACGGCCCGGGTGGGTGCGCGGCCCGTGTGTACCAGTTCCAGCGCAGGGCCGAGCGCGCTGCGGCCTCTCTCCAGCCTCGTCCGGGCCGACGTCACCTTGCCGTTCATGGAGGCGAGTCTCCCATGATCCAGGGGGAGGGTGGGGGCCCTGTGGGGGTTTGGAGCTGCTGCCGTTGAAGTGCACTCAAGCGTGTTCTGGTGAGCGGGGGTGAGTACGGGTGGTCTTTGCGTGCCTTGGTCATCGCGCCC
>NZ_JBHWKX010000009.1:134458-148800 GCF_042730885.1 Streptomyces sp. NPDC059909 | reverse complement strand
CCCGGCCGAGACGATGCCGGGCTGGTTCCAGCCGATCGCCGAGTACCAGCCGTTCACGCCGGCCATCGAGACCCTGCGCGGCCTGCTGCTCGGCATCGAGATCGGCAACAACGGGTGGCTCGCGATCGCCTGGTGCGTCGCGCTGTCCGCGCTCGGCTACCGCTGGTCGACGGCGTTGTTCAACCGCGACCCGAAGTAACCGCCATGACAGCGCGGACTGCCTCCCACAGCTCGTCCCGCCCCAGGGCGGCGTACTCCGACACCGCGTCGGCGTACGCCGCCCTGGCAGTGTTTCCGGCGGCCGCGACCGCCTTCCGGGCGCGGTCCGCCGACATCGTCGGCTGGTAGTCGCGCAGCACCCGCAGCCGTTCGGCCAGCGCGACCATCCGTACGGCACCGGCACCGGCACCGGCACCGGCACCGGCGTCGCCGGAGGCGAGCCCCGCCATGCCGAGGGCGTGCAGCACCGTCCCGAACACAGGGAGCTCCCCCGGCGAGCCGGCCGGACCGGAGAGCAGGGTCCGCAGCCCCTGCCGCAGCTGGTCGAGCGGTCCCACGACCAGCTCGAGACGGCCGGCGTGCGCGTGCGCCGTCACCGCCGCCGACCGGATCTGCAGCGCCCACCGGTCGAGGAAGGGGTCGCCGCTGCGCAGCGAGCCGGCCGCGGGCATCCCCTGCACGGCGCTGCGCCACAAGCCGAGCCCGACCTCCGTCAGCCCGCGGGCGAGCGCGATCTCGGCGCGCCCGCCGAGGCCGGGGCTGTGGAAGTCGTCCTGCTGCGGGGTGTTGTGGCCCTCCGCCTGCCGCAGCCAGTACTCGGCCTCGTCGGGGTCGCCGCGCTGCAGGCAGGCGAGGACGAGGCCACTGCGGACGCCGATGGAGTCGTGCTCGTCACCGAGCCGCGGCAGCACCTCGAGCGCCGCCTTGAGGTGCCCGTACGCGGCCTCGCCCTGCTCCATCTTCAAGCACAGCTCGCCCAGCCGGGCGTGGCCCATGACCTGCAGGAACGGGTTGTCGACCGGCCCCAGTGCGACGATGATCCGGCGAGCCGAGGCGAGTGCACGGTCGATGTCGTGCTCGTACTCCCAGACGTAGGTGGCGACGCACTCGGCGATGCCGGCGAGCAGCGGCTGCTCGCTGTCGCAGAGCTTCTGCAGCACTTCGTAGTCGGGAGGCAGCATCTCAGGGACCGCGCTCAGCACTACCGCGATGGCGCGCACCAGGGTGTCCGGCGGGGCCGGGGGCAGCCGCCGGAGGGTGACGAGCTGGCGTACGACGTGCGGGCCGTAGCCCATGAACAGGCTCGCCGTGCACAACACCGCGGCGGCACGGGCGACTTCGACGTATTCGGGCTCGGGGTAGTAGTGCGACAGCGGCGGGCCGGTGTCCGCGGCGAGGGCGGTGAGGCGGGGGTAGTTGGAGCCGGTGGACCACAGGGCGGCGAGGACCGCGGTGAGGGCGGCGATGGTGGGGCCGTCCGTACGGGCCAGGGCGTGCCGCAGGGCCGGCACGAGGTTGTCCTGCTCGGCCCTGATCCGCTCCCAGGCGACCAGCGGTTCCGAGCCGAAGAACCAGTCGTGGTACGCGACCCCGAAGTCCCGCGCCCAGGCGAGGAACCGGCCGACGGCCTCCTCGTCCTCGCCCGCCTCCGCACGCCGGGCCGCGCTGAACTCCCGTACGGTCTCCAGCATCCGGAACCGCACGCCGGCCGGGGTGTCGGCGACGGTGATCAGCGACTGATCGGCCAACTGCTCAAGCAGGAACAGCGCGTCCTCGCCCAGGACCTGCTCCGCCGCTTCGCCCGTGAAGCCGCCGGGGAAGACGGACAGCATGCGCAGCGCGGCCCTGGCTTCCTCGTCGAGGAGGTTCCAGCTCCACTCCACGACCGCGTGCAGCGTGCGGTGGCGCTCCGGCACGTCCCGCGCCCCGCCGCGCAACAGCGCGAACCGGTCGCCGAGTCGGCGGGCGATCGCCGGCACCGAAAGGACCCGCACCCGCGCCGCGGCCAGCTCCACGGCGAGCGGCAGCCCGTCGAGGTGGCGGCACAGCTCGGCCACCGCGTCCGGCGGCAGCTCCACGCCGGGCCGGGCGGCCCTGGCCCGCTGTGTGAACAGCTCGATGGAGGTGTCGAGTCCGAGCTCCGGCAGCGCGTACACCGCCTCCGATGTGAGCCCCAGCGGGGACCGGCTGGTGGCGAGCACCCGCAGGTCCTTCGAGGACGAGACCAGGGCCTGTACGAGGCCGGCGGCGCCCCGCACGACCTGCTCGCAGTTGTCCAGGACCAGCAGCGCGGGCCCGGAGCCGAGCACGCCGAGGATGCCGGGCACCGGGTCGGCCGGGGCGTGGCCGCTCATGGCGCCGGGCCGCCCCTCGCCCGCGCCGAGCGCGGAGGCTACCTCCGCGGCCACGTCCTCGTCCGCGGTGACGCCCGCGAGCGGCACGAAATACACCACGCGCTGCTCGGCCCGGCGGCTGACGGCGTGCGCGAGCCGGGTCTTGCCGAGGCCGCCGGGGCCGACGACGGTGACGGCGCGGGAGGCGCGCAGCAGCCGCTCCACCGCCGCGATGTCCTCGTCCCGGCCGAGCAACTGGTTCGGCTCGTGCGGTACGCCGTGCCTGACCGCAGGTGCCTCGCCGCGCAGCAGCTCCTGCTGTACGGCCTTGAGCCCGGCGCCCGGATCCGTGCCGAGCTCGTCGCGCAGCTCACGGCGGTACACCTCGTACCGCGTCAGCGCGGCGGACGGGCCCGCCGTCGCCGCCTCGCCGCGCAGCAGCTCGGCGAGCACTTCCTCGTCGCGCGGATGCTCCGAGGCGGCCACGGCCAGCGGCCCCGCCGCCTCCGCGTGCCGTCCGAGGCGGGCGAGCGCGAGCGCCTGCGCGCGTACGAGCGTGTCGCGGACGGGGGCGCGCTCGGTGCGCAACGCGGCTACGGGGTCGTCGGTGTCGCCGGCCCCGTCAGGAGTGCCCTCCCACAGCGCGAGCCCGGCCTCGGCCGCGGCCAGCGAACCCGCGTGGTCCCCGGCCCTGGCCCGGTCCGCGCTGGCGGCGGCGTGCAGCAGCAGGGCGGAGCTGTCGACCTGGTCCTCGGCGAGTGTGAGCCGGTATCCGGTCGGCGTGCTTACGAGGACGTCGGCGTCCAGCTGCGCCCGCGCCCTGGACACGAGGACCTGCACCGCCTTTCCCGGCCGCTCCGGCAACTCGTCCGGCAGCCACAGCCCTTCCACGAGCCGCTCGGTGCTGCAGCCCGTGCGCAGGTCGCCCGCGAGCAGCGCGAGGAGGCCGCGGAGCCGGGGCGCGGTGACCTCCTGTCCGCGATAGGCGACACGCGGCAGCAGAGTCAGGTCGGTGGTCACCCGTGCAGACTAGCCAAGGCCCGGCCGCCGGAACTCCCGCCGCGGGCCGAACTCCCGCTGCGCGGGCGGCCCTCGCCCAACGCCCGCGCGGACGGCCGCCGCGGCTCGCGCCGACTGTTCCTGCACCCGCGCCGAAGCCACCAACTGTCGATCGAGGCTCTCTGAGGTCGGAGCGGATCACATGAGCCGGGACACGTCGGATGTCATGCCGGGGATTCCGTGTATCGCGGGCGTATCGAAAATCGCATACGCCACCGCAACCGCCCTCCGTCTCCAATGGGGGCATGAACCACAACGCATCCGTGTCAGTACCGCCCCGCCGCATGCGCAGGATCGTGCTCCCCGGCCTGGCGATCCTCGGCATGGCGAGCGCCGTGTTCGTCGTGCGGCGGCCGCTCATGATGTCCGCTCCGATGTGCATGGCCGGGCGGTGGCACGGTTGCTTCGATACGTTCAACGGTGTGGTGCTCATCACGTTGGTCGCGCTGCCGTTGGCCGCGCTGGTGGTGTGGGCTCTGGCGCGCGGTCGGCGTGCCGCCGGCGTCACATCGGCGTGGCGGATGTCGCTGGCCGAGGTGGGCATGGTCCACGGGACGGTGCCGTTCCTATGGCTGACCATGATGCCGGGTGCCGGTGCCGGCATCGTCCCCGGCCGGGTGAGCCTGGTACCGCTGCGGGACCTGCTCACGATGGGGCCGCTCGGGATCGTCGGCAACCTGCTGGTCTTCGCGGCGCTGGGGTTCTTCGCCCCGATGCGGTTCGCGGCGCTGGCGTCCGTGCCGCGGATCCTGGCGCTCGGGGCGGGCTGCTCGGTCCTGGTCGAAATCGCACAGTACGTCCTGCGGCTGGACCGGGTGTCCTCCGTGGACGACGTACTGGTCAACGCCGCCGGCGCCGTGCTGGCCGCGCTGGCGTCGCGCCGCTGGTGGCGCACTACGGCGGAAGCGCCGTCGGACCAGCCTCGCCCCGCGCCGGTACCGGCAGGCTGAGTCGCGTGTCCGGTGTGCACACGTCTTTGCATACGACGGCGATATGTTGTGCTGCTTAGGCTTCGGACATGCGCGTACTGATCGTGGAGGACGAGCCCTACCTGGCCGAAGCCGTCCGTGACGGTCTGCGGCTGGAGGCGATCGCCGCTGACATCGCCGGCGACGGCGACTCCGCCCTGGAACTGCTCAGCGTCAACTCCTACGACCTCGCGGTCCTCGACCGCGACATCCCCGGCCCCTCCGGCGACGAGGTCGCCCGGCGCATCGTCGCCTCCGGCAGCGGCATTCCGATCCTCATGCTCACCGCCGCCGACCGGATCGACGACAAGGCGTCCGGGTTCGAGCTCGGTGCCGACGACTACCTCACCAAGCCGTTCGAGCTGCGGGAGCTCGTCATGCGGCTGAGGGCTCTCGACCGCAGACGCGCGTACGCCCGGCCCCCGGTCCGCGAGATCGCGGGCCTGCGCCTCGACCCCTTCCGCCGGGAGGTCTTCCGCGACGGACGCTACGTCGCGCTCACCCGCAAACAGTTCGCCGTGCTGGAAGTCCTCGTCGCCGCCGAGGGCGGGGTCGTCAGCGCCGAAGAGCTGCTGGAACGGGCCTGGGACGAGAACGCCCACCCCTTCACCAACGCCGTCCGCATCACCGTCTCCGCACTGCGCAAACGGCTCGGCGAACCATGGATCATCGCCACGGTGCCGGGTGTCGGCTACCGCATCGACACCGGCCCCGGCACCACCCGCCCCGGCAGTACGCATGCATAGACGCCCAGGGCTCAGCGTCCGACTGAAACTCACCCTCAGCTACGCCGGGTTCCTCGCCGTCGCCGGCGCTCTCCTGCTGGCCGTGGTGTGGGTGTTCCTGCTGCGCTACGTACCCGACACCCCCAAGGGCCTTCTCGGGATCTCGCCCAACCGCTACCTCCTTGTGCGCACCTTCGCCCCCGCCGCGGCCGTGGCGATGGTCTTCCTGCTCGTGTTCGGCCTCGCCGGGGGATGGATCCTCGCCGGCCGGATGCTCGCACCGCTCACACAGATCACGGATGCGGCACGGATGGCCGGGAACGGATCGCTGTCCCACCGGATCCGCATGGAAGGCCGCCAGGACGAATTCCGTGAACTCGCCGACGCGTTCGACACCATGCTCGAACAACTCGAGTCGCACGTCGCCGAGCAGCAGAGGTTCGCCGCGAACGCCTCCCACGAACTGCGCACCCCGCTGGCCATCTCGCAGACGCTGCTCGACGTCGCCCGCAGGGACCCCACGCGGGACAAGGACGAACTCTTCGAACGCCTGCAGGCTGTCAATACGCGCGCGATCGACCTCACCGAGGCCCTCCTGCTGCTCAGCCGCAGCGACCGCGGGAACTTCAACCGCGAGAGCGTCGACCTCTCCCTCGTCGCCGAAGAGGCCGCCGAGACCCTGCTCCCCCTCGCCGAACAGCGCGGGATCACGCTCGACGTCACCGGCGGAGCGACACGGACCAGCGGCTCCGCGGAGCTCCTGCTGCGGATGGTGACGAACCTCGTCCAGAACGCCATCGTCCACAACCTCCCCGCCGGCGGCACCGTGACGGTCCACACCGAGGCGCACGGCGACATGAGCGTGCTGCGGGTCGAGAACACGGGTCATCCGCTCCCACCGGAACTGGTGCCGACCCTCACCGAACCCTTTCAGCGCGGAACGGAACGGGTACGCACCGACGAGCACGCCGGCGTAGGCCTCGGCCTGGCCATCGTGCACAGCATCGTCCGCGCCCACGACGGGACCCTCGACCTCGTCCCCCGCCCCACCGGCGGTCTCCTCGTCACGGTCCGGCTTCCCGGCACGCCGTAGGCATCGTCCCCGAGCGGGGCCCGCTAGATCGTTGACTGGAAGTTCGGTGCAGGCCCGCGTGAGCCATGGCTTCGCGCTGATTCTCGGACGTCATTGCGCAGCGGCCCACTCGTCCGCCGAGGGGAGCCCAAACCCGGGAAAGCCCCAGATCAGTGATGCGACGCGAGTACCCTGCGCGCCGACTCGGACGCTCAAGGTGCCAACTCAGATGCACAGGTGCCAACTGATGCACGCAGTCTCACCACACGTGACGGGGCACACTTTTGCAAGCAGGTGCTTGCAAAAGTTAGCGAGGATGTCGCAGTATCGGGGGTATGGCATCACTCAACGTCGGCAATCTCGGTGACTACCTCCGCGAGCAGCGGCGCAATGCGCAGCTCTCGCTGCGGCAGCTCGCCGACGCCGCCGGGGTGTCGAATCCGTACCTCAGTCAGATCGAGCGCGGGCTGCGCAAGCCCAGCGCCGAGGTGTTGCAGCAGGTGGCGAAGGCGCTGCGGATCTCGGCCGAGACGCTGTACGTACGGGCCGGGATTCTGGACGAGCGCGAGCGGGACGAGCTGGAGACGCGGGCCGTCATCCTCGCCGATCCGTCGATCAACGAGCGGCAGAAGCAGGTTCTGCTGCAGATCTACGACTCGTTCCGCAAGGAGAACGGCTTCGACGCCGATACGGATAAGGACACCGCCGATGACGGCCCCCGCACGGCCGGCGGAAGTGGTGCCGATGGACCCGCAGCAACCGTACGTGAACCCGAACTCTGACTCTGCGATCCGGGAGGACCACAGTCATGGCCATCGCTGATGACCTGCGCAAGACGTTCACCGACCCGACCCCCCTCTACTTCGCGGCCGGCACGGCCGACCTCGCCGTGCAGCAGGCCAAGAAGGTGCCCGCGCTGATCGAGCAGCTGCGGGCCGAGGCCCCCGCGCGGTTCGAGGCGGTGCGGGAGACCGACCCGAAGGCCGTGCAGGCCAAGGTGACCGCCCAGGCCAAGGAGGCCCAGGCCACCGTCCAGGCCAAGGTCACCGAGGTGCTCGGGACCCTCGACACCGACCTGAAGAAGCTGGGCGAGACCGCCCAGGACCTGGCGCTGCGGGGCGTGGGTGTGGCCGCCGAGTACGCGGTCCGCGCCCGTGAGACGTACGAGAAGGTCGCCGAGCACGGCGAGCAGACCGTGAAGGCCTGGCGCGGTGAGGCCGCCGAGGAGATCGCCGAGATCGCGGTCGCCGTCGAGCCCAAGGCGGACGAGCCCAAGAGCTCCGAGGCCAAGGCGAACGGCACCTCCGTGAAGAGCGCCCCCGAGGCGAAGGCCACGGCGCAGGGCGAGCCCAAGGCCGCCGCGCCGGCTCCCCGCAAGGCCCCGGCCCGCAAGCCGGTCGCCAAGAAGGGCACGCCTTCTTCCGGAAAGTAGGACCCGGAGAGAAGGCCCGGGAAGCAGGACCCAAAGCCGACGCCGCAACGGGCCGGGCACGTCATCCGTGCCCGGCCCGTTGTCCGGGTAGGTACAGGGGTACGTTGGCCGCGAGGCGCTTCACTTTCACTCTCTAGGCGGTGCTCAGCATGTTGATGGCCGGATTCGACAGTCTCCTCTGGCTATTGCTCAACCTGGTCATGCTTGTCCTGGCGGTGGTCGCGCTGGTCATGGCCGCCATGGCGCGCGAGGACGCGTACCGCGCCGCCGACAAGCAGACCAAGATCTTCTGGCTGATTCTGCTGGGCGTCACGGTCGCGGTGAATCTGTTCCTGCAGATGCTGTTCCTGCAGATCGCCGGCCTGATCGCGACGATCGTCTTCCTGGTCGACGTGCGGCCCGCGCTCCAGCAGGTCTCGGGCGGCCGCGGCCGCCGTGGCGGTTCCAGCAGCGACGGTCCTTACGGTCCGTACAACGGCGGGCGCTAGACGGACCGCAGGCAGGCGGATCGCAGACGGACGGCTGACGGACCGCGGACGGCGGCAGGGCGCGGTCCGGGCACAGGACACGGTCCTGGCGCGCCAGGGGCCGGGCCTCGACGCCAGGCCCTCAGGCGGCCCAGGACCCCCAGGCGGCCCGGGCCCCGTCAGCGCACGCGGTCCAGCAACAGCACCGCCACGTCGTCCGTCAGGTCCCCGCCGTTCAGCTCCCGCACCTCGGCCACCGCGGTCTCCAGCAGTGCCTCACCGCGGAGCCCGTCCGCCAGCCGGCGGTTGATCATCTCGACCATGCCGTCCTGGCCCAGGCGCTCCCCGCCCTCGGACGTCCGGCCCTCGATGAGCCCGTCCGTGTACATCATCAGGCTCCAGGACCCGCCCAGCTCGACCTGGCGGCGCGGCCAGCGGGCGTTCGGCAGCAGGCCGAGCGCCGGGCCCCCGTTCTCGTACGGGAGCAGCTGCGCGGCCTGGCCCTTGCGGGCGATCAGCGGGGACGGGTGGCCCGCCAGGCACAGGCCCGCGCGGCGCCCGTCGGGCGCGATGTCGACCGTGCACAGCGTCGCGAAGATCTCCTCGCTCTCCCGCTCGTGCTCCAGCACCTGTTGCAGCGTGGAGAGCAGCTCGTCGCCGCACAGACCCGCGAACGTCAGCGCCCGCCACGCGATCCGCAGCTCCACGCCGAGCGCCGCCTCGTCCGGCCCGTGGCCGCAGACGTCGCCGATCATGGCGTGGACCGTGCCGTCCGGGGTGCGGACCGTGTCGTAGAAGTCGCCGCCGAGCAGGGCGCGGGAGCGGCCCGGCCGGTAGCGGGCCGCGAACCGCAGGTCCGAGCCCTGCAACAGCGGAGTGGGCAGCAGGCCGCGCTCGAGGCGCGCGTTCTCCTGCGCCCGCAGCCGCGACTCGGCCAGCTTCACCTGCGCGGTGTCCGCGCGCTTGCGTTCGACGGCGTACCGGATGGCGCGGCTCAGGGTCCGGCCGTCCAGCTCGTTGCGGAGCAGGAAGTCCTGTGCCCCGACGCGCACCGCCTCGGCCGCCCGCTCGGCGTCCGCCTCGGCGGTCAGCGCCAGCACGGCGTGACGCGGCGCGAGGCGCAGGACGTGCCGCAGCACGGCGAGCTCGTCGGCGTCCTCGTCGGACTGGCCGCGCACGCGGCCGGGCAGGGCGAGGTCGACGAGGATGCAGTGGATGTCGTCCGTGAGCAGCCGCTCGGCCTCGGTGAGGTTGCGGGCCGTACGGATACGGACGCGGGTGCCGGCCGCGTCGAGCATTTCGGGGACGGTGAAGGTGCCCGCCGGGTCGTCCTCGATGACGAGGAGCGTGAGGTCGCTGCCGTTGGCCGTCTCGGTGCCGGTGTCGCGCACGGGCGGTACGGAGACAGGAGGTAGGGCGGCGGCCGGTACTGCGACGGGTGAACCGGTCCGCTGGCGCGGAACGGGTACGGGCATCTGTCTGGTTCCTTCCCTCCCCCCGAGGGCGCGGCGGGTCGACGATCGACGTCCCGCCAGACGGGGACCATAGCGGTAGCGGGCGGTGGAGCGGAATGGCGTGGCAAGAAGATCGGATGGCATATGCCGCGCATCGGGAGGTAGTTGCCGCGCCGGTGATGACGAACGTCACGCGTTGCAGGTGACCGGGGTCACGCGACCCCCGCGTGACCCCCGTCACCGCGAGGGCAGTTACGTGGCCCCGCTCACGTCACATCCACCCGTACGGGTGTAAGTCCCCGCACACAGTGCGTACAAGACATACAACGCCTCTCAACGCCCCAGGAAGACTACTTGTCCGGGCGCACGACCCCGAGGATCACCATCGAACCGGCGCCCGCGAGCGTCACGTTCCGCCCCGGCCGCGGCGCGTGCACGATCGCCCCGTCGCCGACGTACATCCCCACATGGCTGGCATCGGCGTGGTAGATGATCAGGTCGCCGGGCCGCATGTCCTTGACGTCGATGCGCGGCAGCAGCCGCCATTGCTCCTGCGAGGTCCGGGGGATGCCCCGCCCCGCTGCCGCCCACGCCTGCGAGGTCAGCCCGGAACAGTCGTACGAACCCGGCCCCTCGGCGCCCCACACGTACGGCTTGCCGATCTGCGCGGTCGCGAAGGCGATGGCCTTCCTGCCCTGCGCGCTCGCGCTCCCGGCGGCGATGTTCTTCAGGACACCGGAGCTCAGCCAGGCCGTCTGCGCCCGGTACGCCGCGTCCTCCTCCAGCTTCAGCAGCCGCGCCCGCTCCTCCTTCTCGAGCTGCGACTCGATCTTCTTCGCCGCGGCGATCTGCTCGGTGATCTCCTTCTTGGCCTTCTCCTGCCTGACCCGGTTGGCCTCCAGCTTGGTCCACTGGGCGCCTGCCTCCTTGGTGTACGCCGCCAAGTCGGCCTGGGTCTGCTCGAGTTCGCCGATGAGATCCTTCGTCGCCTTCTGGCCCTGCTGGAAGCGGCCCGCGCTGTCGAGGAAGAGCTGCGGGTCGTCCGTGAGCATCAGCTGGGCCTCGGGCGGCAGCCCGCCGCCCCGGTACTGGGCGCGGGCCGCGGCGCCCGCGCGGTCCTTGAGGTCGGCGATCCGGTCCTGGCCCTTCACTATCTCCTGGGCCAGCTTCACGATCTCGGCCGACTGCTTCTTCGCCTGCTCCTCCGCGAGGTTGTACGCGTCGGTGGCGGTCGCGGCCTTGGCGTAGAGGCCCTCGAGCTCCAGCCGGATCTGCTCGAGGGTCTTCTTCGGGGGCGCGGTCGGGCGCGGCTCGGGCGCGGCCGGCGCGGCGGGAGCCAGAACCGTCGAAGGCGCCGCGAACGCCTGGCCCGGTGCCGCCAGCAACGTCACGGCGCAGACCACGGTGATCGCGGCGGCAGCACAGCGGCGTCGGTACACAAGCTCCCCCTCTAAATGTGATTTACCGTCAGTAACTTACGCGGGGACGTCGTGATGGTGCCACGCCCTCCCCAAAAGCGACAGGGGCACGCGCCGGAACGCGCCCGATCACATCCATCCGCCGGATCCCCCGTCAGGTCCATCCGTCAGAGACGAACAAACCCGGCTCCGCGTTCCCTGCGCCCCCGCTTCGCCGTCCGTTCAGCCGGAATTGGGTGCCAGGGCCGTCCAGTTCACGGTGACTTCGCCCTGCCGCCACCGGCGCAGCCCGTCCGGACCCGCCCCCGTCAGCGGCCAGTCGGCGGCCAGGTCCCGGACGGCCCTCAGCCACCGCTGGCGCGCACCCAAGGAGGCGTACGGAGCGGACGCCGCCCACGCCCGGTCGAAGTCGCGCAGGAATGCGTGCACGGGCTCGCCAGGAACGTTCCGGTGGATGAGCGCCTTGGGCAGTCGCTCCGCGAGGTCCGACGGCCGCTCCAGCGAGCCCAGCCGAGTGGCGAACGTCACCGTCCGCGGCCCCTCGGGCCCCAGCGCCACCCACACGTGGCGCCGCCCGATCTCGTCGCACGTCCCCTCGACCAGCAGACCGCCCGGTGCGAGGCGGGCGCACAGCCGCTCCCAGACCCCGGCGACCTGGTCCTCGTCGTACTGGCGCAGCACATTCGCCGCCCGGATGAGCAGCGGCCGCTCCGGCAGCGGCACCTCGAAGCCGCCGTGCAGGAAGCGCAGCCCCTCCCGCTCGTACGGGCGCGCGGCCGCGACCCGGGCCGGTTCGATCTCGATGCCGACGACCTGGGTGCGCGGCTCGGCGGCACGCAGCCGCCGCAGCAGCTCCACGGCGGTCCAGGGGGCGGCCCCGTACCCGAGGTCCACCGCGACCGGCGCGCCGGCCGAGCGGCGCAGCGCCGGGCCGTGCACGGCGGCGATCCAGCGGTCCATGCGGCGCAGCCGGTTCGGATTGGTGGTCCCACGGGTCACCGCGCCCACGGGGCGGCTCGGGGGCGGGGTGGTGCGCGGGGACATGTGAATGAGGGTAAGGGCGGGCATGGGGCGTATACGACACGCCGGGGGCAGGGGGTGCGCTGGGCAATGATTCGGCAAAGGGGGAAATGAAAGAGACGGTTCCGCTGTTGTCAGGCCTGAAGGGCTGCGAGCGCCCTTCCTCGGCATGCCCATCCTCAGGCCGGCCCGAGCAGCGAGCGCACCCGAGCGGAGAGGACCGTCCACGTGAGCCAGTACGTGTCCCGGCTCGCCGGAACCCTGGCGTCGCCGCCGCGGTTGCGGCTTCCCGGACAGCACCGCAGGCCGCGCCGCATCGCCATGCTCAGCGTGCACACCTCCCCCCTGCACCAGCCGGGGACGGGCGACGCGGGCGGCATGAACGTCTACATCGTGGAGCTCGCCAAGCGGCTCGCCGCCATCGGCATCGAGGTGGAGATCTTCACCCGGGCGACCACGGGCGGTATGGCCCCGGTCGTCGAGCTCGCGCCCGGCGTACTGGTCCGGCACGTGGACGCGGGTCCCTACGAGGGCCTGGCCAAGGAGGACCTCCCGGCCCAGCTGTGCGCCTTCACCCACGGCGTGATGCAGGCCTGGGCGGGCCACCGGCCCGGCCACTACGACCTGGTCCACTCCCACTACTGGCTCTCCGGCCATGTCGGCTGGCTCGCCGCCGAGCGCTGGGGCGTCCCCCTCGTCCACGCCATGCACACCATGGCCAAGGTCAAGAACGCCGCGCTCGCCGAGGGCGACACCCCCGAGCCCGCGGCCCGCGTGATCGGCGAGACCCAGATCGTCGACGCCGCCGACCGGCTGATCGCCAACACGGCGGAGGAGGCCGGCGAGCTGATCCGCCACTACGACGCGGACCCCGCCAAGGTCGCCGTCGTCCACCCCGGCGTGAACCTGGAGTGCTTCCGCGTCGCCGACGGCCGGGCCGCCGCCCGCGCCCGCCTCGGTCTGCCCCAGGACGCCGTGATCCCGCTCTTCGCCGGCCGTATCCAGCCGCTGAAGGCCCCTGACGTGCTGCTGCGCGCGGTCGCCCTGCTGCTGGAGCAGGACCCGTCCCTGCGCCACCGCATGGTCGTGCCGATCGTCGGCGGGCCGAGCGGCAGCGGTCTCGCCAAGCCGGAGGGCCTGCAGAAGCTGGCGGCCCGGCTCGGGATCGCCGACGTCGTACGGTTCAGGCCGCCGGTCGCCCAGACCCGGCTCGCGGACTGGTTCCGCGCCGCGTCCGTGCTGGTCATGCCCTCGTACAGCGAGTCCTTCGGCCTGGTCGCGATCGAGGCGCAGGCGACGGGCACCCCGGTCGTCGCGGCCTCCGTCGGCGGCCTCCCGGTCGCGGTACGGGACGGGGAGACCGGCTTCCTGGTGCCCGGACACGACCCGGCGGACTACGCCCGCGCGCTGCGCCGCTTCGTGGACGACCCGCAACTGACGGGCCGCATGGGCGGTGCGGCGGCGCGCCACGCGCGCGGCTTCGGCTGGGACACGGCGGCGTCGGCCACCGCGGACGTGTACACCGCGGCCATGCAGGAGCACCGCCGTCGCGTACGCTCCCACCATGGCTGACGTGCTGAAGGTCCTGGAGCAGACGCTCACGGACGCCGAGCTGGAATGGGAGAGCCCCCAGCCGGGCTCGTACGTCGTGAAGCTGCCGGGCACGCGGAAGCTGTCGACGACCTGTTCGCTGATCGTGGGTCAGCACTCGCTGTCCCTCAACGCCTTCGTCATCCGCCACCCGGACGAGAACGAGGCGGGCGTCCACCGCTGGCTGCTGGAGCGCAACCTCAAGCTGTACGGCGTGAGTTACGCGATCGACCCGCTCGGCGACATCTACCTGGTCGGCAGGCTGCCGCTCTCCGTCATCACGCCCGAGGAGCTGGACCGGCTGCTCGGCACGGTGCTGGAGGCCGCGGACGGCGGTTTCAACAGCCTGCTGGAGCTGGGTTTCGCGACCGCGATCCGCAAGGAGTACGCGTGGCGGGTCGCGCGCGGCGAGTCCACGCGCAATCTCGACGCGTTCACTCATCTGACCCAGCGCCCGGCGAAGTGATCGCCGCGCCCCGGTAATCGCCGGCCATCCACCTTCTGTTCGACCTCTTCCCCGCTCCTCTGGGCCGTGCCATGCTCTCCGCCGACGCAGACATGAACGGCGTTCACATGCTTGGAAGGCGGGGCGCATGGATCAGCTGACCAGACGGAGCGTGCTCGGCGGTGCGATAGCCGTGGCGGCGGTCGCCGTGTCCGGCGGTGCGGCGACCGCCGCCACACCCCGCCGGCCGCCGTGCGCCCAGGGGAGTGGATGACCTGCACCCCCGACGTGTCCCTCGACTCCATCTGCGTCGAGGAGGACGGCGAACTGCACTACCACTGGGACAGCGCGGACGCCGA